>NZ_JBEYXQ010000013.1:0-170760 GCF_040645115.1 Streptomyces sp. NPDC046860
AGGCGGAGGAGGGCGTCGACGCGGAGCGTCGGCAACCGACGACAACGCCGCAGACGCGCGTGCCAGACCCCGCGACCCCGGCAAGATCCGGAAGAAAGGCCCTAGGCGGGGCCGGGGCCGGGCGGCGGCACACGCCAGGTTTCGCCACCCCCCTGCCTCCGCTGCCTGCGGCTTCGGGATTCGCCATCCGAACACGCCAGTCGAACACCAGCGGGACCGCCACCGGCAAATCCGGGCGAACCACCGTCCGGGGGTGGCGGCGGGCGGCTTGAGCCCGCGGGGCGGTTGGGGTTTCCTCGTTCCCGGAGGCCCCAGGGGGAGAGCCTCCGTCACGGTCCCCGCAGGCGCGGGGCCCGGCTCCGGTCACGCACCCCGGAGCCGGGCGGGCGCGCGGGGACGGGGCGGGTCCGGCCGTGCGCGTGCCGGCCGGACCCGGCCCTCACACATCGAGCCGTTCGACGTCTCCGTTCGGACACATCTCGGCAACGGCCGCCCCAACTGCCTGGTGCACACATACAGTTCCCCCGCGACATCTTTTTTTGAACGCGTTCAGGAATCCGGTGCGCGACGGGCAGGACACGGGGAGGAAGCGCTTCATGGGCACGAGGAGCAAGGGAGTCAGAGTCGCGGTCGTCAGCGGGGTGTGCGCGACGATGCTGGGCGGGGCCGGGTACGGGATGTACACCTTCGCCTCCGCGCTGAACACCACCGCGACCGCCGACGGCCACGCACTGCCGACCGGGCCGCCCGGCCGCGAGGAGGTCGAGGCGACCACCGCGAAGTTCTTCGCCGCCTGGGAGAAGAACGAGCCGGAGCAGGCCGCCGCCCTCACCAACTTCCCCGAGGCGGCCGAGGCGCTGCTGACGGCGTACGGCTCGGACGCGCACCTCACCCAGGTGCACGTCACCCCCGGCAGGGCGAAGGGGGACTCGGTGCCGTTCCGGGTCCGCGCGACGGTGTCGTACGGCGAGGAGTCCCGGCCGCTGGAGTACGCGAGCAGGCTGCGCGTGGTGCGCGGGGTGAACTCGCACCGGGCGCTGGTGGACTGGGACCCCGCGCTGGTGCACCCGGAGCTGAAGAAGGGCGACTCACTGACCGTCGAGGAGTCCGGCACCCCGCAGATCGACGCCGTGGACCGCGACGGCAAGGTGCTGACCAAGGAGAAGTACCCCTCCCTCGGCCCGGTCCTGGACGAACTGCGCAAGCGGTACGGGGACAGGACCGGGGGCCGGGCCGGGGTGGAGCTGGTGGTCCGGCACACCGGCAGCGGCGCGGCCGACACCACGCTGGTGACGCTGGTCAAGGGCAAGCCCGGCAAGCTGCGCACCACGCTGAGCGCCAGTGCCCAGGCGGCGGCCGAGGCGGCGGTGACGAACTACACCAACTCCTCCGTCGCGGCCGTCAAGCCCAGCACCGGCGAGATCCTGGCCTTCGCCAACCACCGCGACGACGGCTTCAACGCGGCCTTCCTCGGTGAGCTGGCCCCCGGCTCCACCATGAAGATCATCAGCGCCGCGACCCTCATCGACTCCGGCCTGACCACGGCGAACGGCCCGGCGCCCTGTCCACCGTCGGCGGTGTGGCAGAGCCAGACCTTCACCAACCTCACCGGTCTCGCCCCGAACGAGAACGCGACCCTCTCCGAGAGCTTCGCCCGCTCCTGCAACACCGCGTTCGTGAAGTTCGCGGACGAGGTGAGGACGGACTCGCTGGCGACGGAGGCCGCGCAGCGGTTCGGGATCGGGCGGGACGACTGGAAGGTGGGCGTGCCCTCCTTCGACGGCCGGGTGCCCTCGCCGGAGGGCCCCGACAAGGCGGCCGGGCTGATCGGACAGGGCCAGGTGCAGATGAGCCCGCTGAACATGGCGTCGGTGACGGCGACCGCGAAGACCGGCGCCTTCCGGCAGCCGGTGATCGTGCCGCTGAGCCTGGACGGCCGGACGCCCGCCACCGCGCGGGGGCTGGCGCCGGGGACGTCCCAGCAGTTGCGGGCGATGATGAACCGCACCGCCCGCAGCGGCACCGCGGCGGGCGTGATGGCCGGCCTGAGCGGGAGCGTGGGCGCCAAGACCGGCTCGGCGGAGGTCGACGGGCAGTCGCGGTCCAACAGCTGGTTCACCGGATACCGCGACGACATGGCGGCCGCCGCGATGACGGAGGACGGCGGACACGGCATCGACGCGGCCGGTCCGATTGTCGCAAGAGTGCTACGGAGTGCGGGCTGAGTCCGGCCGGGTCCGCGAGGACTCTAGGCTGTTGAGGTCGTTGGGGACATGTGAGGGCTGCGGGGACCCTGGGGAGAGCGCGGAGGACTTGGGACTGTGGGCAAGAGAAGGCGTGCCACCGAACGGCCGAAGGGGAAACCCGCCGTCATCGGCGGCATGGTCGCCGTCGTCGTCTGCGGCGCCGGGTTCGGCCTCTACTCGCTGTACGGCGGCGGCTCGTCCGACGACGCGTCCACGCTGTCGGACCGCAAGAAGACCGGCCCGCCCAGCGCGCTGGAGGTGAAGACGGTCACCACCCGCTTCCTGACCGCCTGGCAGGAAGGCCGGATCACCGAGGCCGCGGCCGTCACCGACGACGTCCCGGCGGCCACCGCGCTGCTCACCGGCTACACCAAGGACGCCCGGCTCATGGGCGTGACGCTCACCGCCGGGAAGCCCACCGGCGCGAAGGTGCCGTTCGCCGTCAAGGCGAACCTCGCCTACCAGGGCGTCAGCAAGCCGATGGCGTACGGCAGTTCACTCACCGTCGTCCGGCGGGCGAGCGACGGCGCGGCACTGGTCGACTGGCAGCCCGGTGTCGTGCACCCGGATCTGAAGGACGGCGACACCCTGGTCACCGGCGAGTCCGGCACCCCGCCGGTCAAGGCGCTGGACCGCACCGGGGCAGAGGTGACGGCCGCGAAGTACCCCTCGCTGGGCACGGTGCTGGACGGGCTGCGGGAGAAGTACGGCAAGACGGCCGGCGGCAAGGCGGGCATAGAACTGCGCGTGGTGCGCGGCAAGGCGTCGGAGAAGGCCGGGCTGTCCGACAAGACGCTGGCGGAGCTGAGTGAGGGCACGCCGGGCACGGTGAAGACCACGCTGGACCCGGGGCTGCAGGCGGCGGCGGAGAAGCAGGTGGCGAAGCGGGAGAAGGCGTCGGTGGTGGCGCTGCGCGCCTCGACCGGGGAGATCCTCGCGGTCGCCAACAGCGGGCACGGCTTCAACATCGCCTTCCAGGGCTCGCTGGCCCCCGGCTCCACGATGAAGGTCATCACCTCCTCGCTGCTGATCGAGAAGGGGCTGGCGGAGGCGGACAAGAAGCACCCGTGCCCGAAGACCTTCAGCTACGGCGGCTGGAAGTTCCACAACGACGACGACTTCGAGATCAAGGACGGCACGTTCAAGGCGAGCTTCGCCCGCTCCTGCAACACCGCCTTCATCAGCCAGGCGAAGAAGCTGAAGAACGACGACCTGACCAAGCAGGCCCAGCAGGTCTTCGGCCTCTCCATGGACAACTGGTCGGTCGGCGTGCCCACGCTGGACGGCTCGGTGCCGGTGCAGTCGGCGGCCCCGATGGCGGCCTCCCTGATCGGGCAGGGCGGGGTGCGGATGAACCCGCTGAACATGGCCTCGGTGGCGGCGACGGTACGGACGGGCAGGTTCCACCAGCCGTTCCTGGTCGCCCCGTCCGTCGACCACCGCACCCTGGCGTCGGCGTCGCGCACCATGTCGGCCAAGACGCTGGGACAGCTGCGCGAGCTGATGAACTACACCGCCGCGTCCGGCACGGCGGCCGAGGCGATGGCCGGGCTCGGCCCGGACTTCGGCGCCAAGACGGGCTCGGCGGAGGTCGACAACCAGAAGAAGCCCAACGGCTGGTTCACCGCCTACCGGGGCGACGTGGCCTCGGCGGGTGTGGTGCAGGCGGGCGGCCACGGCGGCGACACCGCCGGCCCCATCGTCGCCACCCTGCTGCGGACCGCCCGCTGAATCAAGTTCCGTCGGGGAATCAGTTCCGTACGGGTTCGGCCGTGTAGGTGCGCAGCAGGAAGCGGGTCAGCGACTTCACGTCGAACTGGACCACGTCCACGCCCTCGGGCGAGTGGAACTCCAGCACGGCCTGCACGCGCCCGCACGGCCAGACCCGTACGTCCCCGCTCTCGGCCGGGGCCCGCAGCCCGTCCTCCAGCAGGGCCCGCGAGAAGGTCCACTCGGCGGGGCCGGGCAGGCCGACCTGGACGGAGAGGGGGTCGGTGTCGGGGTCGTAGCGCAGCACCACCCGTACCGCGTCGGGGTCGTCCTCGGCGTCCGTGACGATGTGGGCGCGTGTGTACTGCTCGACTACGGACATCGGATCGCCCTCTCACGTTCGGTGACCCTCAGGAAGGCCGCACAGCCACTTCGTCTCTAATGTCGCATATTTTCCGATTTGCGCCTCAGGGGGTGAATGTCGATCCGAGACCCCCTCGCTCTTGCAAGCCGTTCGCAACAAGCGCTTAAAATCGAACGGTGCATGTACCCGACGGATTCATCGACGCCCCCACCTCCGCCGTCACCGGCGTGGTCGCCGCAGGCGCCCTCGCGGTGAGCCTGCGCGGCGCCCGCCGCGAACTGGACGAACGCACCGCGCCGCTGGCCGGCCTGGTCGCCGCGTTCATCTTCGCCGTACAGATGCTCAACTTCCCCGTGGCGGCCGGAACAAGCGGCCACCTGCTGGGCGGAGCGCTGGCGGCGATACTCGTCGGCCCCTATACCGCCGTGCTGTGCGTGTCGGTCGTGCTGCTGATGCAGGGCGTGCTGTTCGCCGACGGCGGGCTGACCGCGCTCGGCGTGAACATCACCGACATGGCCATCGTCACGACCGTGGTCGCCTACGCCGTCTTCAAGACCCTGCTCGCGGTGCTGCCCCGCTCCCGGCGCTCGGTCACCGCCGCCTCCTTCGTCGCCGCGCTGCTCTCGGTGCCGGCCGCGGCCGTCGTCTTCACGCTGCTCTACGCGATCGGCGGCACCACGGACGTGTCCATCGGCAAGGTGGCCACCGCGATGATCGGCGTCCATGTGCTGATCGGCATCGGCGAGGCCGTGATCACCGCGCTCACCGTGGCCGCGGTCGTCGCGGTCCGCCCCGACCTCGTCCACGGCGCGCGCGGACTGCGGCAGCGGCTCCAGCTCAAGGTGAACGGCGAGCTGGTGGACGCGCCGGCCCGGACCCCGGCCCCGGCCGCCGCCCGCACCTCCCGGCGCACGGTGTGGATCACCGGCCTGGTGACCTCCCTCGTCCTCGCCGGATTCGTCAGCTTCTACGCCTCCGCCAACCCGGACGGCCTGGAGAAGGTCGCGCACGACCAGGGCATCGACAAGAAGACCGAGCCGCACCACTCCTCGGACTCCCCGCTGGCCGACTACGGCGTCAAGGACGTGACGAACGCCCGGCTCTCCGGCGGCCTCGCGGGCGTGATCGGCGTCGGCATCACCGTCGTCGCGGGCAGCGCGGTCTTCTGGGCGGTGCGCCGCCGCCGCGACCACGACACCTCTCCGGCGAGCACGAGCGTCTGAGATGGGAGCCGGGCACGCGCACAAGCTCTACCGGCACGGGCACTCGCCCGTGCACCGGCTGCCCCCGCACACCAAACTGGCGGCCGTCTTCGCCTTCGTCGTGGTGGTGGTCTCCACCCCGCGCGAGGCGATGTGGGCGTTCGGGGCGTACGCGCTGCTGCTGGCGTACGTCGCCCACCGGGCGCGGGTGCCCGCCGGGTTCCTGTTGAAGCGGCTGCTGATCGAGGTGCCGTTCGTCGCGTTCGCGGTGCTCATGCCGTTCGTCGCGGAGGGCGAGCGGGTGCACGTCCTCGGCCTCTCGCTCAGCGTCAACGGCCTGTGGGGCGCCTGGAACGTGCTGGCCAAGGGCACCCTGGGCGTCGCCGCGTCCGTGCTGCTGGCCGCCACCACCGACCTGCGCGAGCTGCTGCTCGGGCTGGAGCGGCTGAAGCTGCCGCCGCTGCTGGTGCAGATCGCCTCTTTCATGATCCGCTACGGCGACGTCATCACCGACGAGATGCGCCGGATGCGGATCGCCCGTGAGTCGCGCGGCTTCGAGGCGCGGGGCGTCCGGCACTGGGGCGTGCTCGCCAAGTCGGCCGGCGCGCTGTTCATCCGCTCCTACGAGCGGGGCGAGCGGGTCCACCTGGCCATGGTCAGCCGGGGATACGCCGGGTCGATGCCGGTCATCGACGAGGTGACGGCGACCCGGGCCCAGTGGTCGTACGCCCTGGCCCTGCCCTGCTCCGCCCTCGTCGTCTGTCTGCTGGGATGGTTCCTGTGAGTACCGCATCGCTGGAGGTCTCCGGCCTCGCCTTCGCCTATCCCGACGGCCACCAGGCCCTGTTCGGCGTCGACTTCACCGTGCCGCGCGGTGAACGGGTCGCGCTGCTCGGGCCCAACGGCGCGGGCAAGACCACCCTCGTGCTGCATCTGAACGGCATCCTGTCCGGCGGCACCGGCACGGTCACCGTGGCCGGACTGCCGGTCGGCAAGCGGCACATGGCCGAGATCCGGCAGAAGGTCGGCATCGTCTTCCAGGACCCCGACGACCAGCTCTTCATGCCGACCGTGCGCGAGGACGTGGCGTTCGGACCGGCGGCGGCGGGGCTGAAGGGAGCGGCGCTCCAGGAGCGGGTGCGGACCGCGCTGGAGCAGGTCGGCATGGCGGACTTCGCCGACCGTCCCCCGCACCATCTCTCCTTCGGGCAGCGGCGCCGGGTGGCGGTGGCGACCGTGCTGGCGATGGAGCCGGAGATCCTCGTCCTCGACGAGCCCTCCTCCAACCTCGACCCGGCCTCCCGGCGCGAACTGGCCGACATCCTGCGCTCGCTGGACGTGACGGTCCTCATGGTCACGCACGACCTGCCCTACGCGCTGGAGCTGTGCCCGCGCGCACTGATCCTCAGCGACGGGGTGATCGCGGCCGACGGCCCCACCGGCAAGCTGCTCTCCGACGACACGCTGATGCGCGCGCACCGGCTGGAGCTGCCCTTCGGCTTCGACCCGCGCACGGTGGCCCTGGACGCGTAGCACTCCCGCCGGGGCCGAGGAATCCAAGGCCGTACGCCCGTGTTTCACTCGTGAGTGCGGGCGAGGAAAGGGATACGGCGTGGATGTGAACGTGCACGGCACGGTTGCCGAGGGCTTCGAGCCGGTCAGGGAGGCGTTCGCGGCGAACTTCGCCCGGCTCGGGGAGCGGGGCGCGGCCGTAGCCGTCTACCGGGACGGGCACCGGGTCGTGGACCTGTGGGCGGGCACCCGTGACCTGGACGGCACCGCCCCCTGGGAGCGCGGCACCGCGCAGGTCGTGCGCTCCGCCACCAAGGGGATCGCCGCCACCGCGCTCCTGCTGCTGCACCAGCGGGGCCTGCTGGACCTGGACGCGCCGGTGGGGGCGTACTGGCCCGAGTTCAAGGCGGCGGGCAAGGAGCGCGCCCTGGTGCGCGATCTGCTCGCCCACCGGGCCGGTGTGCCGGTGCTGGACCGGCCGCTGACGCCGGAGGAGGCCGCCGACCCGGACCTCGGCGCCGCGGCCGTCGCCGCCCAGGCGCCGGTGTGGGAGCCGGGCACGGACCACGGCTACCACGCGCAGACCTACAGCTGGCTGACCGGCGAACTGGTCCGGCGTATCACCGGGCGCCCGGTGGGCGAGTTCGTCGCGGCCGAGACAGCGGCGCCCACGGGGGCGGACATATGGCTCGGGCTGCCGGACTCGGAGCAGTCCCGGGCGGGCCGGGTGGGCCCGGTGGCGGCGCCCGAGACGGCCGGCGCCCTGAAGGTCCGGCCCAAGCGGGCCGTGGCCGACGCCTACGCCGACCCGGAGTCCCTCACCCGCCGCGCCTTCGCGGCGATCACCCCGGCACCGGACGAGAACGCCCCGGCCTACCGCCGTGCCGCGCTGCCCGCCTCGAACGGCGTCGCCACGGCCGACGGCCTGGCCCGCGTCTACGCGTCGCTGATCGGTGAAGTGGACGGCGGTACGCGGCTGTTCACGCCCCAGACCATGGAGCTGGCCCGTGCCGAGGCGTCGGCGGGGCCGGACCGGGTGCTCGTCGTGGGCACCCGGTTCGGCCTCGGCTTCATGCTCCACGGCCCCGCGTCCCCGCTGCTGGCCCCCGGCTCCTTCGGCCATCCCGGCCGCGGCGGCGCCCTCGCCTTCGCCGACCCCGGTTCGGGCATCGCCTTCGGCTATGTCACCAACGGCTTCAGCGGCACGGTGACGGCGGACCCGAGGGCGCAGTCCCTGGTGCGGGCCCTGCGCGAGGTGCCGGGCGTGAGCTGATTCCTACACGTGGATGGGGTGCGAGATGCGCCCGGAGTCCGCGTCGATCTCCTCGTGGGCCTTGGTCAGCAGCCGCATGGCCAGTTCGTTGAGGGCGCGGGCACCGGCGATCTCCTCGCCGACCCTCGGCTGGTTGGCGTCGACCCGGTGCCGGGTGGCGTGCCCGTGCGCCCGTACCTCGCTGCCGTCCGGCAGCCGCACCATCGCCGCCGCGCGCGTGTGCTGGTCGTCCTCCTCGAACTCCAGCTCGATGTGCCAACCCACGGTGTCGTGCATCATCCCGACCACCTCCGAAAACGACCGTGCCCCCGCTGTCCCCTGCTTCCAGGGTGCTCCAGCGTCCGGTGAAGTTCATGTCGGCCGGTGCGCTCAGCCGTCCGTCTTCTCCTCGAAGCTGGCGAAGTAGGCCGCCGCCATGTCCTCGTCCCCGTGCCCCTGGGCCGCGGCGCGGGCGAAGCGGTCGGCGGTGGCCTCGGCGAGGTCGAGGCGGACACCGCCGCGGTCGGCGGCGGCCGTGATCAGGCGGGCGTCCTTCTCGGCGGTGGCCACGGCGAAGGAGGCCGGGGTGAGCCTGCCGTCCAGGACGAGGGCCGACTTCGCGCGCAGGTAGCCCATGTCCAGCGGGCCGCCCTCGATGAGGTCGAAGAACGAGCGGGGGTCGACGCCGAGGGCCTGGGCCAGGGCCAGCAGCTCGCCGGTGGCCGCCGTGACCGCGAGCACCCAGTTGTTGGCGACCAGCTTGAGCCTGCTGGCGCTGCCCTCGGCACCGTCCTCGCCGGTCCACACCGTGCGGGAGCCGACCGCGTCGAGGACCGGCGCGAGCGCGGCGCGGCCCGCCTCGGGTCCGGCGGCGAGCACGGTGAGCTGACCGTCCTCGGCGGGCCCCCGCGTGCCGAGGACGGGCGCGTCGTAGAACTCCAGGCCGTGTTCGCGGGCGAACCCGGCGAGGCGGCCGGTGAGTTCGGTACCGGCGGTGGTGCTCTGCGCCCACAGCGTGCCGGGGCGCAGGGCGGGGGCGGCCTCGCGCATCACGTCCAGCACGGTGTCACCGTCGTACAGCATGGTCAGCACCACGTCCGCGCCCTCGACCGCCTCGGCGGGCGTGCCGGTGACGCGGACGCCGTCCTCGGCGAGCGGCTCGGCCTTGGCGCGGGTGCGGTTCCAGGCGCGTACGGGGAGCCCGGCCGCGGCGAGGTTGCGGGCCATGGCGGCGCCCATGATGCCGGTGCCCAGCACGGCGACGGTCGGCCGGTCGGTGACGGTCATACGGTGGCTCTCCTTCTCACGGGGTTCCCACGAGGTTCTCGCGGGGGTGGGGGTGACGATCTTGTCCCTCGTCCCCATCCTGCCCGCAGACCCCGGTCAGTCCTGGGAGAAGAAGTCGATCAGTTCCCCGGACGTGGGCTTGTGGTGGGCCTCGGCGGAGGCGTCGGCGCTGCGCGGGAACATCACGCGCTCGTACGCGGCCAGCGCGGCCTCGGTGTCGCCGGGGTGCGCGGCGAGCGCCTCGCCGAGTTCGGCGGCGTCCAGCATGGCGAGGTTGGCGCCCTCGCCGTTGGGGACGGAGATGTGGGCGGCGTCGCCGACCAGGGTCACGCCGGGGACCCGGTCCCAGTGGTGGCCGATCGGCAGCGTGTGGTGGGGGCGCAGGAGCGGGGCGGTGTCGGAGCCGGTGACGAGGGTGGCGAACTGCGGCGCCCAGTCCTCGAACTCCGCCGCGATCCGCGCGGTCGACGCGGCGAGGTCGGTGAAGTCGATCCCGGCGAACCAGTCGAGCGGCCTGGCGAGCGTGACGTAGGCGTGCACGGTCCCGCCCTTCTCCCGGTGGGCGCCGATCCACCGTCCGTCGCCGTCCGGGTCGACCACGCCGAACATGCCGCCGCCGACCATCCGGGCGACGGCGGGGTGCCGGCTCTCGACGTCGAAGAGGTAGGTCTCGACGAACGCCTCCCCCGCGTATTCCGGCACCGCGTCGGAGAGCAGCGACCGCACCCGCGACCAGGCGCCGTCCGCGCCGACGAGGAGGGCGGCCGTGACGGAGGTGCCGTTCGTGAAGGTCACCTCGTGGCGGCCGTCGGCCAGGGTGCGGGTGCCGCCGACCTTGTGGCCCCAGCGGACGGTGCCCTCGGGCAGCGCGTCCAGCAGGATCTGCCGCAGCTCACCGCGCTGGACCTCGGGGCGGCCGCCCGTGCCGTCGTCGGCCTTGTCGAAGAGCAGGCGGCCGTCGCGGTGGAAGAACCGCATCGCCTGGCGGCCTTCGAGGACGATGGCCCGGAACTCGTCCATGAGGTCGGCCGCCTTGACGGCGAGCTGCCCGTTGTAGTCGTGGATGTCGAGCAGCCCGCCCTGCGTACGGGCACCGGGCGAGGACTCGGCCTCGTACACGGTGGCCGCCATCCCGTGGACGTGCAGCACGCGGGCCAGGGTCAGTCCGCCGAGACCGGCGCCGATGATGGTGACGTGGGTGGACATGGCTTCTCCTCGCTGACGGTTCCCACCGGGCGGCCACCCGACGAGCACCCCCAACGTCCCAACCCGCCCCGACACCGGCCCGACACCCACCCGACAGCCCCGACAGGCGGCCGACAGCGGTGCCACTACCCGGACCGGTCCTCGTCCCAGGTATGCCGTCCGCCGTGCCCGTAGAATAGGCAGCAGCCCTCCCACGCCGTACCAGCGCTCGTCACCGGGCAGTCCGCGAGGACGGCCGGCTCGGCCTCGTCCCCGGACCAGCGCAGCCAGGACGCGGTCGCGTACTCGGCGTCGTCGAGGAAGCCGTAGTGATCACCGGTCCGGTGCTCGGAGAGCTGGCACCGCACGGCAGGGTCGGCGTGCCCGGAGGGTGACCGTTCCCTGGCCTGCCGCAACAGGTCCAGCGGCACGCGCCGCCAATGCACGCACTGGGTCATGGCGTCGCCCTGACACCGGCGCCGGGGCGCGGCCGACGACCACCGCAGCGTGGACACGAGCAGGGCGGAAACCCGACAGGGTTCTCCGAGAGCCTTCGGTCCTTCTTCTCCAGCACTTCTACGACCCGGCCCCACGTCCGTCCGGAGCCGTGGGAGACCCGGAGCGTCATGAGAACCCGCGGCCGAGAACCGGAGTCCTGCGCGGGCGGCCCACCACTGCCGGAGTTCCCCTGCCCGTCGCCTCTGGCAGACATGGCCTCACCTCTCCGTCGTACAAAGATGATCCGCCGCGAATTCCTTCGCCTTCTCACCGTCAGCGGGGCACTTGCCGCGCTCCCCGCCGAGGAGGCCGAAGCACTGGCCGACGGGGTACGCAGGGGCGCTCCCGCCGACTTCGCGCGCATGAACGGCCACCTGTGGCAGGTCTACCAACTGGCCCGCTCCAAAAAGTCCGTCCATCCCGTCGTACGCGACCAGCTGACCAGGCTCACCGAGGCGCTGGCGCAAAACAGGTGCGGAACCCGCCCCTTGCTGACCGCAGCGGCGGACCTCTTCCAGTTGGCGGGCGAGGTGGCTTTCGACGCCGACCGGTATTCCGATGCCGTTTCCTCCTACGCGCTCGCCGCCTCCCTGAGCAAGGACGCGGGTGCGTACGACCTTTGGGCCTGTGCCCTCGTCCGGCACGCCTATGTCGAAATGGCGGAGCACCGGTACACCCAGGCCGCCGAGATGCTCGGCGCCGCGGAAGCCCTGGCAGCGCGGGGCGACGATGCCCTGTCGACCCGCTACTGGGTGGCGTCCGTACGGGCGGAGGCCCACGCCGGCCTCGGGGACCTGGACGCGTGCGAGCGAGCGCTGGACCGGGCGGAGGAGGTACAGGGCCTGGGCGGGGACGGCGGCAACGGCGGCTGGCTCAGGTTCGACGGCTCACGCCTGGCCGAGGAGCGCGGGACACGCTATGTGCGCCTGGGACGCCTGGACTTGGCGGAAAGCACGTTGAAGAAGGCACTTGATCAGGGGCCCTTGGCCTCGGGTCAGTCGTTCCGGCGGCGGGGCACCGTGCTGGCCGGTCTGGCGGCCGTCGGGGCGAAGCGCGGAGATCCCGAGCAGGTCGTCGCGTACGGCAGTCAGGCCGTCGAGCTGGCTCGCACCTCCGCCTCGGGATACGTCGCCCGTAGACTCCGTGATCTGTACGACGAGTTCGGCACTCTGCGCCGTGACCGACGCGTGGCGGAGCTGGGAGCGGAGATCGTCGCGCTGAGCACGCCGTCACGAGAGGGGTAACCATGTCGGAGACCGAGGGCGCACGACTCTTCCGGGAAGCGTGGATCGCCGGCGTACATCGCCACTTCCCCGGTGAGCCCAAGCCCGGTTACGTGGCCCCGTGGGACGAGACCCCCCCAGTGGGAGCGGGAGGCCGCAGGGGCGGTGGCCGCGCAGGTGCTTCAGTTCGTGAGCCTCAGCAAGGGTGCCGCAGCGCGGCTGACCCGCGAGCAGAAGGGCCGTGTCGTCGCCATCAGCTGGACCGCCCAGATGTACCGGCACTTCACCGACCCCAAGCCCGCGTACGTGGCCGACTGGCCCCAGCTCCCGGCCTGGCAGCAGGAGACGGACGCGGACATCTTCGAGGCGATCGAGAAGTCCGCGGGCTGACCAGCCGCGGCACCCCCCCTCGGCTCACCCCGCGTGCAGCATCAGCCCGATCCCCACGACCAGCAGCCCGGCGGCCGCGATGCGCGGGGCGCCGAAACGTTCCTTGAAGAAGAGGGCGCCGATGGCCGCGCCGACGATGATCGAGGATTCGCGCAGCGCGGCGACGGGGGCGAGGGGGGCGCGGGTCTGGGCCCACAGGACGAGGGCGTAGGCGGCGACGGAGAGGACCGCGCCCAGGAGGCCGAGCCTGGCGTACGGCTTCAGGTGGCGGACCATGTCGCCGCGCACCCGGTAGTACATGTACGCGGGGATGAAGATCCCCTGGGCGGCCATCAGCCAGGCGATGTAGCCGAGCGGGGTCTCCGCGTGCCGTACGCCGATGCCGTCGAGGACGGTGTACACGGCGATGGTGAGCCCGGTGGCGACGGCGGCGCCGATGGCCTTCCAGTCGGGACTGCGTCCGCGCAGCCCCCACAAACTGACCCCGGTCAGCCCGACGCAGGACACGGCGACCCCGGCCGCCGCCCACCCGTCGGGCACCTCGTGCGCGAACAGCGCGGCCAGCACGGTCACGATCAGCGGCGCGGTACCGCGCGCGATCGGGTACGCCTGCCCGAAGTCGCCGAGCCGGAAGGAGGTCATGAGCAGCGCGTAGTACGCGACATGCACGCAGGCGGAGAGCAGGAGGTAGGGCCAGGCGGGCCCGGCCGGCCACGGCGCGAACAGCGCCATCACCAGCCCGACGACCAGCCCTCCCCCGGCGATGAGGGTGAATCCGGTCAGCTTGTCGTCGATACGGTGCGCGATGGCGTTCCACCCGGCGTGGGTGAACGCGGCCAGCAGTACGGCGGCGGCGACGATCGGCGTCACCGGGCGGTCCCAGACGTCGTCATACCCGGCACGCTAACGGATCACTGCGTGGCCTGTACAAGGGGTTCTTCCCCGCCCGGGACCAGCACCAAGGCAAGCACCGGGGCCGGACGGGAGGAACCCTTCATCTCACGCGCGGACCAGTTCGCGGTCCTCGTCCGGGTCGGGCCGGGTCCGCAGGCCCTCGCCCTCCACGTCCACGTCGGGCAGCGCGCGGTCCAGCCAGGCCGGGAGCCACCAGGCGCGGCGGCCGAGGAGGGCCAGGACGGCCGGGACGACCGCCATGCGGACGATGAAGGCGTCGAAGAAGACGGCGATGGCGAGGCCGAAGCCGATCATCTTGATCATCGCCTCGCTGGAGCCGATGAAGCCGGAGAAGACGGCGACCATGATGACGGCGGCGGCGGTGACGACGCGGGCGCTGTAGCGGAAGCCGGTGACGATCGCCTGGCCCGGGTTCTCCCCGTGGACGTACGCCTCGCGCATCCGGGTCACGAGGAACACCTCGTAGTCCATGGCGAGGCCGAAGACCACGCCGACCATGAAGATCGGCATCATCGACATGACCGGCCCGGTCTGCTCGACGCCCATCAGGCCGGACAGCCAGCCCCACTGGAAGACCGCGACGACCGCGCCGAGGGCGGCGAGCACGCTGAGCAGGAAGCCGAGGGCGGCCTTCAGCGGGACCAGGACCGAGCGGAAGACGACGATCAGGAGGAGGAAGGCGAGGCCGACGACCAGCGCGAGGTACGGCAGCAGCGCGTCGTTCAGCTTCTGGGAGACGTCGATGTTCATCGCCGTCGCCCCGGTGACCAGGAGCGTCGCGCCGGTCGCGGAGGTGATCGAGGCGCTCTTGCCCCGGATCGCGTGCACCAGGTCCTCGGTGGTCGCCGAGGACGGCTGGGACTTCGGTACGACGGTGATGATCGCGGTGTCGCCCGCCTTGTTCGGGGCCGGCGGGGTGACCGTGACGACGTTCTCCAGACCCTTGATCTCGTCGCCGACCTCGGCGAACGCGGCCTTCTTGTCGTCGCTGCCCTTGGCGTCGACGACGACCGTCAGCGGGCCGTTGAAGCCGGGGCCGAAGCCGTCGGAGAGCAGGTCGTAGGCGCGGCGCTGGGTGGTGGAGACGGGCTGGGAGCCGTCGTCGGGCAGGCCCAGTTCGAGCGAGGCGGCCGGGACGGCGGCGGCGCCGAGGCCGACGACTCCGAGCAGCAGCACGGCGACCGGGCGCCGGACCACGAAACTCGCCCAGCGGGTGCCCATGTTGGGCCGCCCGGACTTCTTCGCGGCGCGCGCCCCGCCGAGCAGCCTGCTCTTCTCCCCGGCCGGCTTGACCGTGCGGCCCGCGTAGCCGAGCAGCGCCGGGATCATGGTGAGCGCGATCAGCACGGCGATGGCGACCGTGCCCGCCGCCGCGACGCCCATCTTGGTCAGCATCGGGATGTTGACGACGGAGAGTCCGACCAGCGCGATGACGACCGTGAGACCGGCGAAGACCACCGCCGAACCGGCCGTGCCCACGGCGCGGCCCGCCGCCTCCTCGCGGTCGCGGCCCTCGGCCAGTTCGGCGCGGTAGCGGGAGACGATGAAGAGGGCGTAGTCGATGCCGACCGCGAGACCGATCATCGTGGCCAGCGTGGACGTGGTGGAGCCGAGGTCCAGCGGGTTGGCGAGCGCGGTGATCGTGGAGACACCGATGCCGACGCCGATGATCGCGGTGAGCAGCGGCAGCCCGGCCGCGATGAGCGAGCCGAAGGTGATGACGAGGACGACGGCCGCGACGGCGATGCCGATGACCTCGCTGGACCCGGTCTCGGGCGCGGTGGTGAGCGCGTCGCCGCCGATCTCCACGGTCAGCCCGGCGTCCCGCGCGTGCCCGGCGCTCTCCTTGAGGGCGTCCCGGGAGGCGTCCTCCAGCTCCATCCCGGAGACCTTGTACTTCACCGAGGCGTAGGCGATGGTGCCGTCCCGGCTGACCGCCTTGCCGGTGTACGGGTCGGCGACGGAGGCGACCTCGGAGCCGGAGCCCAGCTCCTTGACCGTCTTCTCCACCGCCGCCTTGTTGCGGGCGTCGGTCATCTTCTGGCCCTCGGGCGCCTTGAAGACGACGCGGGCGGTGGCGCCGTCGGCGCTCATGCCGGGGAAGCGCTGCTCCAGCAGGTCGAAGGCGCGCTGGGCCTCGGTGCCGGGGATGGAGAAGGAGGAGTTGCCGGCGGGCGGCGCGGAGGCGGCGCCCACCCCGGCGAGGGTGAGCAGCGCGACCCACAGCAGGGCGACGAAGTGCCGTCGCCGGAAGGCGAATCGGCCTATTTTGTACAGGTAGGTGGCCACGAGGGCGTACTCCCGGTCAGGTCGTGACAGGCATCTGGGCAGGAAAGGTCAGCCCGGCGACGTGAGCGGTGACGTCAGGTGGTGGGCTTGCGGGGAGGGGGTCGGTCAGGTGGTGGGGACGCCGAGGGCGGGGAGGACCACGGCGTCGATGTAGGAGCGCAGGAATTCCTGCGTGGGGGGCTGCTCGTCGATGAGCGCCCGGGTGGCGAACGCGCCGATCATCATGTGCACCACGAACGGCAGCGCCGGGTTGTCCGGGGCCACCTCACCCCGGCCCACGGCCCGTGCGACCATCGCGCGCAGCGCGGCCGTCTCGGGCTCGATGAGGTGCTCCCGGAAGGCCGCGAGCAGGTCGGGGTTGTTGTGGACGGCCATGGCCAGGCCCCGCATCAGGGCGCTGTTCTGCTCCATGGCGCAGTCGTCCTCGCGGCCGACGACGGCGTGGAAGTCGCCGCGCAGCGAGCCGGTGTCCACGTCGGAGATCCCGCCGGGTTTGCCGTGCCGGATGGCGCGGGCGACCAGTTCGGCCTTGCCGCCCCACTGGCGGTAGAGCGTGGCCTTGCTGGAGCGGGTGCGGGCGGCGACGGCGTCCATGGTGAGGGCGTCGTAGCCGACCTCGCGGAGCAGGTCGAGGACCGCCTCGTACAGCTCGGCCGCCCGCTCGGGCGTGAGTCTGCTGCGACGCGCGGTGGCGGCATCGGTCATCCGCCTCACCCTTTCCGCTTCGAACGACACGGCTCTCGTACGGGACTCCGTACGGGACTCCATACGCGACTCCGTACGGGATGAAGGTACCCCGGCGGCTTACGAAACGAAACCGTTTCGTATCGCTGAGGCGAGTGTCCTGCGTCACGGGGTGCCGGGCCGCACGAGTTGCTGTGCCTCCCGTGCCGGAAAAGCATGGATGAGTGAGCTATCTGCGCCTTCCCCACATCAGCGACGACCTGCTGTGCTTCGTGGCCGAGGACGACCTCTGGCTGGCGCCGCTCGACGAACCGGGCCGCCCCTGGCGGCTCACCGCGGACCGCACCAAGGCCGGTCATCCCCGCTTCTCGCCCGACGGCAAGCAGATCGCCTTCACGAGCTGGCGCAGCCTGGTGCCCGAGATCCACGTCGTGGACGTGGCCGGCGGCCCGGCGCGGCAGCTGACGTACTGGGGCAGCGCCGACACCCAGGTGTGCGGCTGGACTCCCCCCGACCAGCACGGCAGGAGCGACATCCTGGCCGTCGCCTCGCACGGCCAGCCCTTCTCCTACTTCACCTGGGCCCACAAGATCGGTACGGACGGCAGTCCCGGCGGGCGGCTGCCCTGGGGCCCGGTCGGCGACATCCAGGTGGCCGACGTGGACGGGGAGCACCGGACGCTGCTCCTGACCGGCACGCCCCCGCACGAGCCGGCGTCCTGGAAGCGGTACCGGGGCGGCGCCATGGGGCGGCTGTGGCTCCAGGGGCAGCGGCTGCTGGAGGACATCGACGGCCAGCTCTCCTCCCCGATGTTCGTCGCGGGCCGGGTCGCCTTCCTCTCCGACCACGAGGGCATCGGCAACCTCTACTCGGTCGCGCCCGACGGCACCGACCTGCGCCGCCACACCGACCACGACGCCTTCTACGCCCGGCACGCCGCGACCGACGGCGAGCGGATCGTCTACCAGTGCGCGGGCGACATCTGGATCGTGGACGACCTCTCCCCCACCGGCACCCCGCGCAGGCTGGACATCGACCTGGGCGGACCGGCCCCCGGCCGCCGCCCGTACCAGGTGCCCGCCGCGCACAACGTGGACGGCCTCTCCGTGGACGAGACCGGACGGGCCAGCGCGGTCACCGTCCGGGGCAGTCTGTACTGGCTCACCCACCGCGACGGCCCGGCCCGCACCATCTCCGACACCCCGGGCGTACGGGTGCGGCTGCCGGAGATGCTGGGCTCCACGGGCCAGCTCGCCTACGTCACCGACGCCGAGGGCGACGACGCCGTGGCCATCACCCAGCTCCCCCGTGCCAGCGGCCACCGCGAGCCCCGGCTGCTCGCGCCGGGCAGGCTGGGCCGGGTGCTGGAGCTGGTCTCCGACCCGGAGGGCGAGCGGCTGGCGGTCGCCTCGAACGACGGACGGCTGCTGCTGATAGACGTCGCCGAGAACGACGAGGGCGGCTTGGGCGACACGGGCGACGGGGGCTCCGGGGGCGGGCAGCCCGGCACCGTCACCGAGCTGATCCGCTCCGACAACGGGCCCGTGCGCGACCTCGCCTTCTCCCCCGACGGCGCGTGGCTCACCTGGTCCCACCCCGGCGTCGGCCGCTCGCTGCGCCAGATCAAGCTGGCCCGCATCAAGGACCGGATGGTCGTCGACGTCACCAACGGCCGCTTCGAGGACGAGAACCCGGTCTTCACCAGCGACGGCCGCTACCTCGCCTTCCTGTCCTGGCGCGGCTTCGACCCGGTGTACGACGTGCACACCGGCGACCTGTCCTTCCCGCTCGGCTGCCGCCCCTACCTGGTCCCGCTGAACTCGGCGACCCCCTCCCCGTTCGCGCTGAGCCCGGAGGGCCGTCCGGCCGCGGGCGGGCTCGACCCGCTGGAGGCGGGCTCCGGCGAGGGCGGCGCGGTGACGGTGGAGGTGGAGGGGCTGGAGAACCGGGTCACGCCGTTCCCGGTGATGTCCTCCAAGTACTCCGCGCTACGCCCGGTCGCGGGCGGCGGGCTGGTCTGGCTGCGCTGGCCGATCTCCGGCGCGCTGGGCGAGACCTTCGTGAACCCGGCCGACATCAGCGGGCGGCCCACGCTGGAGCACTTCAACATCAGCAAGGCGAAGAAGTCCGAACTGGTCGGCCACCTCGACTGGTTCGAGGTGAGCGGTGACGGCACACGGCTGGTCGTGGTCGACGAGGGCGATCTGCGCGCGGTGCCGGCCACCGAGCCCGGCGACAGCGACAGCACGGTCTGGATCGACCTGCGCCGCATCCTGCACGAGGTGGACCCGGCCGCCGAGTGGCGCGGGGCGTACTCCGAGGGCGGGCGCATCATCCGGGACTACTTCTGGGACCCCGGCATGTGCGGGATCGACTGGCAGGCGATCCTGGAGCAGTACCGCCCGCTGGTCGAACGGGTCACCTCCCCCGACGAGTTCGCCGACCTGATGCGCGAGGTCCTCGGCGAGCTGGGCACGTCGCACGCCTACGTCACCCCGGCCCGGCGCAACGAGGGCCCGCCGCACTACCAGCGCCGCCAGGGCCTGCTGGGCGCCAACTTCGTGTGCCGGGACGGCGCCTGGACCATCGCCCGCATCCTGGACGGCGACTCCTCCGACTCCCGCGCCCGCTCCCCGCTGGCCGGCACCGGCATCCGCGAGGGCGCGGTGCTGACCCACGTCAACGGCCGCCCGGTGGACCCGGTGACCGGGCCGTACCCGCTGCTCGCGGGCTCCGGCGGCACCACCGTGGACCTCACCTTCACCCCGCCCGCGGGCGAGCCGGGCCCCGCGCGCCGGGTGGCCGTGGTCCCGCTGATCGACGAGCGACCGCTGCGCTACCAGGACTGGGTGGCCAAACGGCGTGAGGTGGTACGGGAGTTGAGCGGCGGGGAGTGCGGCTATCTGCACATCCCCGATCTGGGCGGCTCCGGGTGGGCGCAGTTCAACCGGGACCTGCGCCTGGAGGTGGCCCGGCCCGCACTGATCGTGGACGTGCGCGGCAACGCGGGCGGGCACATCAGCGAGCTGGTGATAGAAAAACTGACCCGGACCATCCTCGGCTGGGACCTCACCAGGAACGAGCAGCCGGTGTCGTACGCCTCCAACGCGCCGCGCGGGCCGGTCGTGGCGCTCGCGGACGAGGCGACGTCCTCCGACGGCGACATGATCACCGCCGCGTTCAAGCTGCTCGATCTCGGCCCGGTGGTCGGGCAGCGCACCTGGGGCGGGGTCGTCGGCATGACCGGACGGCACCGGCTCGGGGACGGCACGGTGATCACGGTGCCGATGAACGCGGCCTGGTTCGACGAGTACGGCTGGGCGGTGGAGAACCACGGTGTCACCCCGGACCTGGAGGCGCTGCGCACCCCGCTGGACTGGGCCGAGGGCCGCTACGCCCAGCTCGACGACGCGGTGGGGCTGGCGCTGGACATGCTGCGGGAGAAGCCTGCCGCGGTCCCGCCGGACTACAGCGACGTACCGGACCGCTCGCGGCCCAAGCTGCCGCCGCGTGAGGAGACATGAGCCGGGAGGCGTACACACTCCCCGCCACTTACAACGTATAGCGCAAGGGGGGCCTTGCGGCAAGGCCCCCCTCGTGCCGCAGAATCGCTCGTCAAGCCCCGAACCTGCGGAAATGAGTGATCCACCACATGTGTGCGCGTCCCGTGCTCGAGCCCGCGCCCGAGTCCCGCGTGTTCGAGCTGCCCGACCGGCTCGCCGCCAAGGCCGATCCGGACCTGATCGCCGCCGACGAGAAGCACTTCGCGGCCGTCGCCACGAGCCTGGAGCAGTCCGTCGCCGAACTCTCCGAGAGCCTCGACCGGCTGCGCCGGGCGCCCGGCGGGGCGGGCCGGGAGGCACTGGAGCGGGACCTGGAGATCCACCGGCTGACCGCCCGGCTGCGGGCGCTGCGCCGCTTCGGGCTCGACCTGTGCCTCGGCCGTATCGTCCACTCCGACGACCCCGAGCCGGTCTACATCGGACGGCTCGGACTCACCGACGGCGACGGCCGCCGGCTCCTGATCGACTGGCGCTCCCCCGCCGCCGAGCCCTTCTTCGCCGCCACCCACGCCCACCCGATGGACCTGGCGAGCCGCCGCCGCTACCGCTGGACGCGCGGCCGGATCAGCGACTACTGGGACGAGGTGTTCACCGCCGACGGCCTGGAGCACCACGCGGCGCTGGACGACCAGTCCGCGTTCATCGCCAGCCTGGGCGCGGGCCGCTCGGAGCGGATGCGGGACGTGCTCGCCACCATCCAGTCCGACCAGGACGCGATCATCCGGGCCTCCTCGCGCGGCGCGCTCGTCGTCGACGGCGGCCCCGGCACCGGCAAGACCGTCGTCGCCCTGCACCGCTCCGCCTACCTGCTGCACTCCGACCCGCGCCTCGGGCACCGCCGGGGCGGTGTGCTGTTCGTCGGCCCGCACCAGCCGTACCTGAACTACGTCGCCGACGTGCTGCCCAGCCTCGGCGAGGAGGGCGTGCGCACCTGCACCGTGCGGGACCTGGTGGCCGAGGGCGCCGGGGCAGGCGTGGAGGCCGACCCGGAGGTGGCCCGGCTGAAGTCCTCCGCGGACCTGGTGAAGGGCATCGAGAAGGCGGTCCGCTTCTACGAGACCCCGCCCACCGAGCCCCTGACCGTCAGCACGCCCTGGGGCGAACTGCGCCTGACCGCCGCCGACTGGGCCGAGGCGTTCGAGGCCGCGGAGGCGGGCGTCCCGCACAACGAGGCCCGCGACCTCATCTGGGAAGCGCTGATCACGATCCTCGGGGACCAGCTCGGCAAGGACGTCCCAGCCAGGCTGTTCCGCCGGGCGCTCGCGTCCGACGGCGAGCTGACCGGCACCCTCAGGCGCTTCTGGCCCCTGCTGGAGGCGGCCGACGTGGTCGGGGACCTGTGGACGGTCCCGGCCTACCTGCGGATGTGCGCCCCCTGGCTCACCCCGGACGAGGTACGCCTGCTGCGGCGCGCCGACCCCGCCGCGTGGACGGTGTCCGACCTGCCGCTGCTGGACGCGGCCCGGCAGCGGCTCGGGGACCCCGAGACCTCCCGGACCAAGCGCCGCCAGGCCGCCACGGTGGCCGCCGAGCGCGACCGCATGTCCGCCGTCATCGACAGCGTGATCGCGGCCGACCCCGACGGCGAGGGCGCGGTGACGATGCTGCACGGGCAGGACCTGAAGGACAGCCTGGTCGACGAGGACGCGCTGCCCGCCATCGAGGCGGACGCGCTGGCCGGACCGTTCGCGCACGTCGTGGTGGACGAGGCCCAGGAGCTCACCGACGCCGAGTGGCAGATGCTGCTGCTGCGCTGCCCGTCCCGCAGCTTCACCATCGTCGGTGACCGCGCCCAGGCCCGGCACGGCTTCACCGAGTCGTGGCGGGAGAGGCTCGCGCGGGTCGGCCTGGACCGCGCGGAGGTGGCCTCGCTGAGCATCAACTACCGCACGCCGCAGGAGGTGATGGCCCAGGCGGAGCCGGTGATCCGCGCCGCGCTCCCGGACGCCAACGTCCCGGTCTCGGTGCGCGAGAGCGGCATCCCGGTCACCTACGGCGCGGTGTCGGACCTGGACTCCGTCCTCACCGACTGGCTGGACGGACACGCCGAGGGGACCGCCTGCGTCATCGGCGATCCCGGTTTCGAGGAGCGCCCCCGCGTCCGGTCGCTCACCCCGGAGCTGGCGAAGGGGCTGGAGTTCGATCTGGTGATCCTGGTGGACCCGGACGCCTTCGGCGAGGGCATCGAGGGCGCGGTGGACCGCTATGTGGCGATGACCCGGGCCACCCAGCGGCTGGTCGTCCTCGGCTAGAGACACTCCCCGGGCGAGGAAGCGGGCGCGGGGCGGGGCACCCGGGTGTACCGGGTGCCCCGCCGCGTGGCTCGCGCCGGACTGCCGCGTCAGGCGGTGTGGTCCGGGTCGAAGCGGTCCTCCGTGTCCCGCATGCCGCCCTCGGCGCGGTCACGCTGGGGCTGGTGAGCGCGCTCCTGGTGGTCACGCCCCTGCGGGCCGCGCTGACCGGCCTTCTCGCGGGCCTGGCCGGCCTTCTCCTTGGCCTGCTCCTGCATCTTGCGGGACTTCTCCTGGAACTGGTCCTTCATACCCATGTGGGTTCACATCCCTGGTGAGACGGGGTTTTCGGCCCTCGGTGGGGCCTCGACCAGATTCACACGGGTGAACACCCTCCGCATGTCGATCAGTTACGCTGCGTAGCGCGGGCCGCTTCGTCGGCCGCGCCGCCCGCGCCGACCAGCCCCGAGCGCATGCCGGTCAGCCGGTCCGCGTACCGGCGCATCTCGCGCTGTCCGACGGTGCCGATGAGCGCGGGGAGGTAGCCGCGCATCCCCTGCATCCCGCGCAGCCACCACTGCCCGTACACGTGCGCCGAGCGGCGCTCGATGCCGTCCACCAGCCGGTCGACGGCCGGGCCCAGCGGGTACGTCTTGTTCGACGGCCAGGGCAGCCGCTGCCTCAACTCCCGCATCACGTCGTCCTGGTCGGCCCCGCGCACCATGTCGGTGTCGGTCCAGGACAGATAGGCGACGCCCACCCGCACGCCCAGGTGGCCGACTTCGCCGCGCAGGCTGTGCGCGTACGCCTCCACTCCCGACTTGGAGGCGCAGTACGCCGTCATCATCGGCGCCGGGGTGATCGCGGCGAGGGAGGCGATCTGGAGGAGGTAGCCGCGGCTCTCGGTGAGCACCGGCAGGAAGGCGCGGGCGGTGACGGCCGAGCCGATGAGGTTCACCTCGATCACCCGCCGCCAGGCCACCGGATCGGAGTCGGCGAACGGACCGCCGCTCGCCACACCGGCGTTGGCCACCACGATGTCGACCTTGCCGAAGCGCTCCTTCACCTCGGCGGCGACCCGGCTCATCGCCTCGTGGTCGGTGACGTCGGCGTACCAGTGGGCGCTGTCGCCGTGCAGCCGCGCGGAGACGGCCTTCAGTTCGTCCTCCTCCAGGCCGACCAGGGCCACCGTGGCGCCGCGCGCGGAGAGTTTGCGGGCGAGCAGCTCCCCGACCCCGCGTGCCGCGCCGGTGACGACGGCCACCTGTCCTTCGAGTCCGACCCTGCTCATGCGCCCTCCTTCACAGTGGCGGGGGTGTTCCCCGTGACGTACGTGGTGACGAGTTCCCTGATCCGTCCGGTCACCGCCTCCGGCGCCTCCACCGGGGTCATGTGTCCGACGCCGAACAGCTCGGTGAGACCGGCCCCCTGGGGCAGCGCGGCCAGCAGGGCGCGGGCGTGCACCGGGGGCGTGAGCCGGTCCGCGGTGCCGTGCAGCACGGCGGTGGGCACGGTCAACCGCCGTACGCCGTGGTCGAGATCGAGCCGGTCCAGCACTGCGCCCCAGACGTGCCGGGCGGCGCGGGGGCAGGCGTGCACGATCCGGGCGCAGGCGTCGACCTGGTGCGGGGCCGCGCCGGGGCCCATGGTCGCGTACTTGAGGATCTTCCGCGCCAGGGGCGTGACCGGGCCGAGCGGCAGGGCCGAGCCGAGGATGCGCCCGGTCAGCCAGGTGCGCGCCCGTCCGGCGCGCAGCGGCACCACGCGCGCCTCGGCGGTCAGCCGTCCGCTGCCGGTGCTGCACAGCAGGGCGGCGGCCGCGTGCTCCTCGAAGCGGGGGCGGCCCGCGGCGGCCATGATCGTCATGCCGCCCATGGAGTGGCCGGCGACCAGGGCGCGTTCACCGCGCGCCAGGGTGGCCGCGAGCACCGCTTCGAGGTCGTCCGCGAGCGCGTCGGTGGAGCAGGCCGCGCTGTACGGGCTGCGGCCGTGGCCGCGCTGGTCGTAGGCGATGACCCGGTGGTCGCGGGCCAGGTCCCGTATCTGCGCGTCCCAGAAGGCGGTCGAGCAGGTCCAGCCGTGGGAGAGGACGACGGCCGGGGCGTCCTCGGGGCCGTGCACCTCGACGTGCAGGCGGGCGCCGTCGGCGGAGGTGGCCTGAAGGGTGCGGCTCATGCGGTGGCCTCGCTCGGGACGGCGGTCGGCCCGGGTGTCGCCGGCTTGCGCAGCACCTCGTACTCGGTGAGGTCCACGCGGCGGGTGGCCTGGCGGAACTCGGTGGTGGTGCCCGGCCAGACGGTGGTGTTGCGGCCACTGGCGTCCAGGTACCAGCTGGTGCAGCCGCCGGTGTTCCAGACGGTGCGCTTCATCCGCTCCTGCACCCGCCGGTTCCAGCGGTCGACGGCGGCGGGGCGGGCGTCCAGCGCGGTGCGGCCGCCGAGGGTGTCGAGCTGGCGCAGGTAGTCCGCGAGGTAGTTCAGCTGGGACTCGATCATGAGGATCATGGAGGAGTTGCCCAGGCCGGTGTTGGGCCCGATGACGCTCAGCCAGTTCGGGAACCCGGCGGCCGATCCGCCGCGCAGCGCCTCCATCCCGCCCTTCCACGCCTCGGCGAGCGTGACGCCCCCGGCGCCGACCACGCGCTCGGCGATGGGCATGTCGGTGACGTGGAACCCGGTGCCGAAGATGATCGCGTCGACCTCGGTCTCGGTGCCGTCGGCGGCGACCACGGTGGAGCCCCGGATCTCGCTGACCCCGCTGGCGACCACGTCCACGTTGGGCTGGGCGAGCGCCGGATAGTACGCGCTGGACAGCAGGATGCGCTTGCAACCGATGCGGTAGTCGGGGGTGAGCTTGGCGCGCAGGGCCGGGTCCTTGATGGCGCGGGCCATGTTGCGCTTGGCGAGCCGCTCGACCAGGCCGAGTTCGTCGGGGTGCTTGGTGAACGCCTGCACCTGCAGTTCCCGGATGCCCCACAGCAGCCCCCGCCGCAGCCGCGCGGTGACGGGCAGGGCCTGGTGCAGCCTGCGTTCGGCGGTGCCGATGGCCCGGTCCATGCGGGGCATCACCCAGGGCGCGGTGCGCTGGAAGACGGTGAGCCTGCCCACCTCGGGCTGGATCGAGGGGACGATCTGGATGGCGGAGGCGCCGGTGCCGACCATGGCGACGCGCTTGCCGCGCAGGTCGTAGTCGTGGTCCCAGCGGGCGGAGTGGAACACCCGGCCGGGGAAGGTGTCGAGGCCCGCGATCGAGGGGATCTTCGGGTCGGACAGCGGGCCGGTGGCGGAGACGACCACGTCGGCGGTGAGCGAGCCGCTCGCGGTCTCGATGTTCCAGCGCAGCTCGTCCGCGTCCCAGGTCATCAGCTTGACCTCGGAGTCGAAGCGCAGGTGCGGGCGGAGCCCGAAGTCGTCGGCGACGCGCTCCAGGTAGGCGCGGATGTGCTCCTGCCCGGAGAAGGTGCGCGGCCAGTCGGGGTTGGGGGCGAAGGAGAAGGAGTACAGGTGCGACGGCACGTCGCAGGCGCAGCCGGGGTAGCTGTTGTCGCGCCAGGTGCCGCCGACGCTGCCGGCCCGCTCCAGGACGACGAAGTCGGTGATCCCCTCGCGGCGCAGCCGCACGGCGGCCCCCAGTCCGCCGAAGCCGGACCCGATCACCGCCACCCGTACATGCTCGTGCTCGGTCATCCCGACGCCTCCACGCATCCTCGGACTCTGCCAGTGAACACTGGCGCAATGGGACTGTAGAACAGCTCCGTACCGAGCGGTAGGGGGCGCGGGAGGGAAAGTTACCGGCGGTACGCCATAGGCTGCGGGCGTGGCAGAAGACGGCGGACACAGCGGCGGACGGGCCGGCGGACGCGAGTACCGGATGGAGGAACTGGCGCACGCCGCCGGGATCACCGTGCGCACCCTGCGCTTCTACCGCGAGCGCAGACTGATCCCGCCGCCGCGCCGCGAGGGCCGTATCGCCTGGTACGACGACCATCACCTGGCCCGGCTGCGCACGATCGCGGCACTGCTGGAGCGCGGGCACACCCTGAACGGCATAGCCGAGCTGGCCGAGGCGCTGGACCACGGCCGGGACGTGGCCGACGTGCTGGGCGTCACCCCGCCCACCGAGGAGGAGCCGGTCCGGCTGACCCCGGAGGAGCTGGCGGCCCGCTTCGAGGGCGACGTCACCCCGGAGAACCTCGCGGCCGCGATGGACCTCGGCTACCTCGGCACCGACGGCGACGAGATCGTCCACATCAGCCGCCGCCTGCTGGACGTCTCCTCGGCGCTGGTCCGCGAGGGCATACCGCTGGCCGAGGTGCTGGCGGCGGGGGCGCGGGTGCGCGAACACGCCGACGCGCTGGCGGAGCTGTTCGGCGAGCTGATCCTCCGGCACGCCCCGGAGGAGTCCCTGCACCGCCTGCGCCCGCTCGCCCGCAGCGTGGTCGAGGCGGAGCTGTCCCTGGCGCTGGACCGGCGACTGAACAAACGGGACTAGGGCCTTTCTTCCGGATCAGGCCGGCTCGGATCGACGGCGCCCTTCGGGCCGAGCCGAGCGGGGTCTGGTGCGTGCGGCTGCAAGGCGGAGGAGGGCGTCGACGCGATGGGGGTCCCCCCGCGCGAGCGCAGCCGAGCGTGGGGGAGTCGGCAACCGACGACAACGCGGCTGGGGGTCCCCCCTGCTCGCAGAGCTTGGGGGAGTGCGTGCCAGACCCCGCGCCCTCGGCAAGATCCGGAAGACAGGTCCTAGCGGTCGTACACCACGGTCACCGGCGCGTGGTCGGACCAGCGCTCGGTGTGGGTGGCGGCGCGCTCGACAAAGCCCTTGACCGCCTTCTCCGCGAGGCCGGGGGTGGCCAGGTGGTAGTCGATGCGCCAGCCGGAGTCGTTGTCGAAGGCGCGGCCCCGGTAGGACCACCAGGAGTACGGCCCCTCGACGCCGGGGTGCAGGGCGCGGACGACGTCCACGTACCCGCCGTCCCCGGCCGCGAGCACCCGGCTCAGCCACTCCCGCTCCTCGGGCAGGAAGCCGGAGTTCTTGGTGTTGCCGCGCCAGTTCTTCAGGTCGGCCTGCTGGTGGGCGATGTTCCAGTCGCCGCAGACCAGGACCTCGCGGCCGTCGGCGGCGGCCCGCTCGCGCAGCCCCTTGAGGTGGGCCAGGAACTCGCCCATGAAGCGGATCTTCTCGTCCTGCCGCTCGGTGCCGACCTCGCCCGAGGGCAGGTACAGCGAGGCGACGGTCACACCGGGCAGGTCGGCCTCGACGTACCGGCCCGAGCCGTCGAACTCCGCCGAGCCGAAGCCGACCCGGACGCGGTCGGGCTCACGGCGCGTGCAGAGGGAGACGCCCGCGCGCCCCTTGGCCGCGGCGGGGGCGTGGACGACGTGCCAGCCCTCGGGCTGCCGTACGTGCCCGGGGAGTTGCTGCGGTTCGGCGCGCACCTCCTGGAGGCAGACCACGTCGGCCGAGGTCTGGTCCAGCCACTCCACGAAGCCCTTCTTGGCGGCGGCCCGCAGTCCGTTCACATTCACCGAGGTCACAGTCAGCACCAGGGCACGATACCGGCACACTGGGAGAGTCCGACGCTCACTCGCCGCATAGAAGTACGATGCCCAGCATGATTATACGCCGCGTTCGCTTCGACCACCCCGACGCCGTGAAGCTCAACGACGAGGTCCAGGCCGAGTACCACGTGCGCTACGGCGACGGCGGCGACGCCACCGTCCTGGACCCCGCCGACTTCGACCCGCCCAGAGGCGCGTACCTGATCGCGTACGACGCGCTGGACCGCCCCGTCGCCACCGGCGGCTGGCGCAGCCAGGACCTGAACGACGAGGGCAACAGGGACGGCGACGCGGAGCTGAAGCGCATGTTCGTCGTCGAGCAGATGCGCGGCCACGGCCTGGCCCGCCGCATCCTCGCGGAACTGGAGGCGGACGCCCGCGCGGCCGGCCGCACCCGCATGGTCCTGGAGACCGGCACCGAACAGCCGGAGGCGGTCGCGCTGTACACCTCCAGCGGCTACACCCCGTGCGCCAAGTTCGGCTACTACCGCCACCACGACAACAGCCTCTGCTACGCCAAGCCGCTCCAGGGGCCCCAGGACGGCGAGCGACGCGCCACGATATGACCATGCAGACCACACCGGAGTGGGAACAGCGGTGCGCCGCCCTTTGGGACGCCTTCGAGGACACGGACGCGGATGAATTCCGGTCCCGGATGGCCGCGTTGACCAGCAAGCTGCCCACCGGCCATCCCGTGGCCGCCTTCGAACTCGCCTCCGCCCACGACGCCACCGACCTCGGCCGGGACGCCGTCCGTCTCTACCGCCGGGCCCTGGACGCCGGCCTGCCCGAGGACCGCCGGCGCCAGGCCGTCATCCAGCTGGCCAGCACCCTGCGCGCCCTCGGCCGGCCGGAGGCGGCGGCCGAGCTGCTGCTCGCCGAGCGCGCCCGCACCTCGGACCGCCTGGACGACGCGCTGACCGCGTTCCTCGCCCTGACCCTCATCGACCTCGGCCGCGAACGGGAGGCCGCCGCCCTCGCCCTCGGCGCCCTCGCACCCCACCTGCCCGCCTACCGGATCTCCGTCGCCCGGTACGCGGACGCCGTGACCGGCACGGCCTGAAACGCGGACCGCCCCGCACGCCGGTGCGGCGTACGGGGCGGTCCGTGGCGGTACGGGGACCGGGCGGGGCGGTCAGGCTCTCGGACTCGCCGGGCCCTCCCCCTGGGCCACGCCGTGCCCCGCCTCACCCGAACCGGACAGCGCGGCGCTCCCCCCGAGCGCCAGCACGAGCGTCGTGACGAGAACCCCGGCCAGCCTGATCGCGTTGCTCAGCATGCCCCACCCCTTTGTCCCGGCCCGCGCCGAGTCGTGGTCGTACCGGTCGCTTCGACGCCACGGATACTGCTGGCCGCCGTTCCCGCCGCCCTCCTCCCGGACGGGAACGAACCGGGAAACGCACCTCAGGGGCCGTGTCCGGTGCCGGATGTCAGGGCACGGGCTGCGGCGCGCGCTCCTCGGCCACCGGCTGCCCGCCCGGCTCGCCGTCCGTCTCCCCGGCATCCCCGGCATCCCCGGGCGGCCGCAGCGCCTTGAGGTCGACCCAGCGCAGTGTCGCCAGCGTCATCAGCACCGGCAGCGTCCCGCCGAGCACGAAGACGGTCACCACGAACGCCCGGCCGCTGCCCACGCCCGCGATCACCGCCGACAGCGGGACGAGCGCCAGCGAGCCCAGCCAGTCGACGCTGATGACCCGCCCGCGCACCGCGCTCGGCACCGTCTGGACCAGCGTCGACCAGTACACGTTGCCCACGGTGGAGAAGAAGCCGTACACCACGGCGAGCGGGAGCAGCAGCCAGAACGACGGCACGAAGACGATCAGGGCGAGGGAGGCGGCGCCCGCGGTCCAGGCGAGCAGCATCCGGCGGGCGTAGTCCCGCGGGGGCTTGCGCGCCCCGAGCATCAGGGAGGCGGCGACGGCCGCGACCCCGGTCACGGCGACCAGCAGGCCGTAGTCGCGCGCGTCGCCGCCGAGCCGGCCGCTGATCAGGAAGGGCAGCAGCACCTGCCGGGGCCCGGACTGGAGCAGCAGCACCACGCCGGACCACACGATCAGCACCCACAGCCACCGCTCGCCGAAGAGGTACCGCAGCGCCTCCCGGTAGGAGACGGTCCCGGCCTCCTGCTCCTCCCCGGCCGCCGCGCCGGTCCCGCCGCCCCGCCGCATGAGGGCCACGCACAGGGCCGCCAGCCCGAAGCTCACCGCGTTGATCACGATGATGCCGAGGGAGTCGAGCACCGCGACCAGCACCCCGCCCAGCGCGGGCCCCACCATCCGCACGGCCAGCGCGCGCACCGTGGACTCCAGGGCGTTGGCGGAGTGCAGGTTCTCCTCGGGCACGAGGTCGGGGGTGAGGGCGTCGGAGGCGGGCCCGCTGATCGCGGCGGAGGCACCGAGCACGAAGGCGGCGCCGACGAGCTGCCACACGGCGAGGCCGCCCACCAGATGGACGGCGGCCAGCAGGCCGAGCACGGCGGAACTCGCCGCGAACGACCAGCCGATGACCCGCCGGCGCGGATACCGGTCGGCGAGCGCCCCGCCGACCAGCACGCAGGAGATCAGGCCCACTGCCTCCGCGCCCACCACCATGGCGAGTTCGGAACTGTCACCGCCCATCTCCATCGCCACCCACGGCAGCGCGACCAGCCACACGCCGTCGCCGAGCATGCTGATCAGGTACGCGAGGAAGAACAGGCGGTAGTCGCGGTGCCGCAGGGGCGCCAGCGACCGGTGTGGATGACGGAACCTCGGCACGGGGGCCACCTTTCGCCGACGGCGGCGGACGGGAGGGGACGTGGAACGCCCGCGGTGCGGCGCCGGGTTCGGCGGCCGCACCGCGGGCCGGTGTTCAGGAACCGGTCGCGACCCGCTTGCGCAGCGCGACCCGGATCTCCTTGCCGTCCTCCCCCTTGATCATCATGACCGCGGGGGTGGAGTGCGTGACCGGCAGCGCCCGCAGCGCCTTCTGGTCCGCGACCTGCGCCTCGTAGTACTCCCGCTCGGCCGGCACCGTGTTGGCGCGCAGCGCCGGGATCGGGCGCTTGGCCACCGCCCAGTCGATGACGTCGTTGCCCGGCTGGTACTCGCTGCCGTCCGCGGGCAGCAGGGTGCGCGGGCGGTTGACGGTGAACACGTTCTCCAGGTGCTCGAAGGCGTGCCCCACACCCGGCGGGATCAGCAGGTACCGCTCGGGGTCCGGGTAGAAGGTGTACGCCACGTCCGCGCCGTAGGTCGGCGAGTCCACCCGGGTGTCGATCAGGTGCAGCGTGACCAGCTGGTCGCGGGGTCCGGCGAAGGTGAGCCGGTCCTCCTGGCCGAGGTGGATGCCGTAGGCGTCGTGGGTGTAGCCCGTCTCGCCGTGGTCGATGAAGTAGAGCGGGTGGCGGTCCAGCAGGGCGGAGAAGCCGGACTCGGCACCGCTGCGGATCACCGGGTGGCGCACCCAGCCCACGCCGAAGACGTCGGCAAGCGGCTCCCAGTTCTTCCTGTCGTCCTTGGGCAGCGGGCGGCGCAGCTCGACCCGGCGGACCGTGCCGTCGGCGAGCTTCACGTCCCGGGTGACCGGGTACTCGTAGGCCACCTTGGGGATCATGGCGCGCTGCTGCGCGGCGACCATGTCGTACCAGAGCTCGCTGGCGGGGTGGGAGTTGGGCCGGTAGAGCGGGAGGTCCTCGTCGGCGACACCGAGGGGCAGGTTGATGATGTCCGCGTCGGGCTGCCAGTCGAGGCTGCCGTGGACCCATTCGGCCGGGTCGGGCAGGAACAGCTCGTAGGAGTTGAGGGTGTTGACGAACTCCAGGCCGTCGAAGGTGTGGGCCACGCCCGGCGGAATGTAGAGCGCCTGGGCCGAGGAGGGCGACCAGGTGTGCTTCTCCCGGACCCCGGCGGTCGGCGAGCCCTCACGGCAGTCGATGAACCAGCCGGTGACGGTGCGGCCGCTCGGCCCCATGAAGGTCAGGACGTCCGCCTGGCCGAGGTGGATTCCGTAGTGCCCGTAGCTGAATTCCGTTTCCCCGTGGAAAACCAGGGTCGCCGGCCGCAGCGTCGGGAAAGGGACGACGTAGGAATCGTTCCCGTTCTCGATCCGCCAGTTCTCACGCCAGCCGAGTCCTTCGATGGAAAACGACTCACTCACGACGTTCCCTTTCTTCTCTGCTTCGGGTGGAGCGGGTGCGGAATTCCGCCGAGGGGGGCGGTCCGCACCCGGACCCGGGGGCCGGGTGACGGACCGCTCCGTCCCGCGTCGGGATCAGGCGAGGATCTCGACCTCGTAGCCGGCGGCCTCGGCGGCGACGCGCAGGTCCTCGATGGAGGTGGTGGGCAGCTCCTCGAAGACCTCGGCCACGGCCGCCTGCTTGATGCCGGCCAGGGAGGCGGAGAGGCGCGCGGCCTGCTCGGCACCCTCGAACTTGCTGAACGCCAGGCTGGTGAGGAGCGACTGGAGCGCCTCGTCACCGGAGGCCGCCGCCTCGCGCAGCTTGGCGAGCGTGGCGTCGTCGACCTGGCTCCAGTCGGCGTCGAACTGGGCGCCGTCGGCGTAGAGGCCGTTCATCATCTGCTGGGCGGGGTTGGAGACGTTGCTCATAGCGGACTCCTTTGTTTTCCGCCCCCTGTCTTTGCTTTCCTTCGGGGGCTTCCCTGTTGGTGATTTGATTTCATCAACCGCGGCCGCCACGGTCAATGAATTCCCGATCGGCTTAAGTGAAAGGGGAATTCGGACAAGCCGATGGGTGGCGCTCGCCCGCCTCGGCCCCCTCAGGCCGCGTGGAGGCCGTTCTCCTCGACCATCAGGCTGCTGACCTGGTCGATGAACAGCCGCGCCTCCCGGCCGACCGGGGCGCGCCGCCGCACGAGCTGGGCGTAGACGGCGGACGGCGGGCGCCAGTCGAGCGGTACGAGCACCCCGGCCGCGATGTCGTCGGCGACGGCCATGTGGGGGAGCAGGCCGACGCCCAGCCCGGCCGCGGCCCAGCGCTTGGTCGACTCCACCGTGCCGGACTCCAGCACCGGTGCGGGCCGGGCGCCCAGCTCGCCCTCCAGCAGCCGCCGGTAGCCGCGCCCCGACTCCGGCGCCAGGATGGGCACGTCCCGCAGCCGTTCCCCGGTGACAGCACGGCCGGCGGCCAGCGCGTGGTCCGGCGCGACGACGGCGACCAGCGGCTCGGGCCCGAACACCGTGCTCTCCAGGCCCGGATGGAGTGTCTCGGCGTCGATCAGCAGGGCCAGATCGAGGGCGCCCTGGCGCAGCCCGTCGAGGAGTTCCGCCCCGCTGCCGGGGCGCAGCACCAGTTCCACCTGGGGGAAACGGTGGTGGAAGTACTCCAGCAGCGGCGGCATGCGATAGGTGGCGAGGCTCTCCAGCACCCCGACGACCAGCCGTCCCGACGGCTCGGGGGAACCGGCCGCGGCGCTGCGGGCCTCGTCGGCGAGCAGCAGCAGCCGCTCCGCGTACGGCAGCAGCCGCCGGCCCGCCGGGGTGAGGCTGACCCGGCGGCCGGAGAGCCGCTCGAACAGCGCCACGCCCAGGGCGTTCTCCAGCCCCTTGATCTGCCCGGTCACGCTGGACTGCGCGTAGTTGAGCTCGGCGGCGGTGCGGCTGAAGCTGAGCAGGGCGGCGGCCCGGTAAAACGTTCTGAGCTGGCGCATGTCCACGTGTCCTGTCCTCCGGAGTGTCGGGAGATGAGGGGGCACTGCGGTGAGCGGTCGGCGGGTCGGAGGTCGGCGGGTCAGAGGGTCGGCAGGCCGGCGGATCAGGGGGTCGTCCCGGTCCCGGCGCGTCGCGACCGCCGTACGGCGGCGATCCGTGCGACGGCCCGGCCGGCGTCCACCGCGCCGACCACGACGTGCACGGCCCCTCGCCGGCCGGGCGGCGGCGGGAGGAGGCCGAGCGCGGCGGTGCGCGCGGCGGGGGTGTGCGGCGGGCAGACGCCGAGCAGCAGGCTGCGGAAGAACTCCGCCTCCGGATCGGTCCCCCGCGCGACCCCGAACAGCAGGGACACGCCGTGGCCGGGGAAGCCGGGGCGCGCGGAGACGATGCGGGGGCCGGTGCGGGTCAGGACGACGGTGGTGTCGGCCGGCCCGTGCTCGAATCCCGCGAGGTCCAGCAGCGCGCACACCGCCGACCGGATCTCGGCACTCTCCCGCCCGCCGAGCGGGGCCGGATGCACCTGTTCCTCGGGCACGTGGTCCGGCGCTCCCCCGCTCCGGGTGGCGGTGACGCCGGCGACCCGGTGCATGCCGTCGACGCTGAGGGTGCTGACGACGTACCGCGTCCCGTGAAGGAACTCCTCGACGAGGTACGGCCCGGGCGCCCGCCGCGCCCACCTCGTCAGCGCGGCCGGGCCGGACGCGAGGACCGCGTCCCCCCGGGACAGGGAGCGGGCGACCACCGGATGACCGCCTATCTCCCGTACCGCACCGGGGAGTTCGGCGATCCAGTCGGCGCGCCGGAACCGCACGCCGAGCCTGCCGTGGCCGTGCAGCAGTTCCCGCAGGGCGGCCGGGTCCCCCAGAATCCGCTGCGCCTCGGGCGGGTTGGCGCTCAGGCCCAGCTTGTGGGCCTCCTCCAGCACGGGCAGGAGGCCCGTTCCGTCGCCGAGGTACATCACATGCCCGGTGCGATGCTCCTCGGCGGCCCCTACGACGAGTGCGCGCACGGACGGTTCGTCGGCGAGGTCGGCGCTGAGCACCTCCTCGGACCACCGGGCCACACCGGCCCGTTCGTCCGGGCCGCGGCGCACCGGGTCCCACACGGACCAGACGCGGAACCCCGCGTCGACCGCCTTGCGGACCAGCCGGGCCCGCGGCAGGACCATGAGCATGCGGTCGGGTCGGGTCTGCATGGTGCGGCTCCTCGGCAGCGGGGACATCGCCTGCCGGAAGTCTCCGCGCGCCTCTTCCCGTTTCGTTCCCGCGCCCGTCCGGCGGCGGATCAGCCCTCCGCGATCCCCAGCTCCGCCCGCAGCACCCGCGCCCGCTCCCGGTACCCGGCCGCCTCGGCCTTCTCTCCCAGGTCCTCGGCCGCGTCGGCCAGTCCGGCGAAGGCGTCGAGCAGTTCGGCGCGGTAGCCGAGGGCCGTCGCGTGCTCCAGGGCGCGCCGGTGCAGCCGCAGCCCCTGGGCGGGGTCGCCGGCCCTGCGGTGGACGCGGCCCGCGATGTTCTCGACCTCCGAGGCGCGCAGCCGTACCCCGGAGCGGTCGACGATCTCGCGGGCCCGCCCGGCGTCGAGCAGGGCGCGCCCGGTGTCCCCGAGGAGCTGGCGGGCCTCCGCCGAGAGGGCGAGGGCGAGCGCCTGGTTCTCCGGCTGCCGGGTCTCGTCGGCCGTGAGGCCCTCGCCGAGGACCGCCAGCGCCCGTTCCGGCTGCCCGAGGCCCAGCAGCCCGGCGGCCAGGTCGTTCAGGACGGACTTCTCCTTGTCCGGGTCCCCGGCACGGCGGTTGAGGCGCAGCGCCTCCTCGGCGGCGTCGACGGCCTCGCGGTGCCGGCCGAGGCGGCGGTAGGCGGAGGAGAGGTTGGCCCAGCTGTCCGCCTCGCCGGTGGTGTAGCCGCTCTCCCGCCGCAGCACCACCGCCTGTTCGAGGCAGCGGACCGCCTCGGCCAGCTCCCCGGTGTCCAGGTGCAGCAGCCCCAGCCGTCCGACGCTCATCGCCTCCCCCACCTCGTCCCCCAGCTCACGGGCGATCTCGCGGGCCTCGGAGACGCTGTCGACGCCGTCGCGGAAACGGCCGGCCCGCCACTGCGCGACCCCGAGGTTGTTGAGGCTGAGGCACAGCAGGTTCCGGTCCCCGAGCCGCCGCGCGGCACGCACGGCGGTACGGCCCTGCGCGACCTGCTCGTCCGGTTTGCTGCGCGTGTACAGGTAGAAGGCGAGGTTGCGGGAGAGGCGGACCACGCAGGCCGGGTCGGCGAGATCGCCCTCCCGCTCCAGGGCCGCCTGCATCACGTGGTACTCCCGGTCGAACCACTCCATGGCCTCGGCCGCCGTGCGCAGCGGGGGCAGCCCGGCGGCGGGGCGGACCGGCCCGCCACACTCCACGCGCAGCCGGTCGGGGAACAGCACGTCGCAGGCCGCCTCCGTCGCGTGCAGGTAGTACGGCAGCAGCCGCTCGGCGAGCATCCCGCCCCCGGTGCCCTCGCCCGGCAGGGAGCGGGCGAAGCTGCGCACCAGGTCGTGGAAGCCGTACAGGCCCAGCGCGTGCTGCTGCGTCATGTGCGCGTCCAGCAGGTATTCGAGGAGGTCCTCGGCCTCGCGCGCGGAGGTGCCGGTGAGCGCCGCCGCCGACCAGACGTCGAGCTCGGTGCCGGGATGCTGTCCCAGCAGCCGGAACCCGGCCCGCCCGGCCGCGCTCAGCGCCTGGTACGACAGCTCCAGCGTGGCCGTCACGCTGCGCCGCCCGGTGCTCAGTTCGTCCAGCCGGCGCGTCTCGTGGCTGAGCCGCTCCACCAGATGGGCCACGGTCCAGCGGGGCCGGTTGCGCAGCCGGGCCGCCGCGATGCGCAGGGCCAGCGGCAACCGGCCGCACAGCTCGGCGAGTTCGGCCACCGCCTCGGGTTCGGCCTCGGTCCGCTCGGTGCCCAGCGTCTCGGAGAGCAGCTCCGCGCTCTCCTCGGGGGCGAGCATGCCGAGCCCGATCCAGTCCGCGCCGTCGAGGTCGACCAGCCTGCCCCGGCTGGTGACCAGCACCAGGCAGCCGGAGGAGGCGGGCAGCAGCGGCACCACCTGGCCCGGCTCGGCGGCGTTGTCCAGCAGGATCAGCACCCGTTTGCGGGCGACCGTGACCCGCCACAGCGCCGTCCGCTCCTCGGTGCCCTCCGGGAGCCGCTCGTCCGGCACGCCGAGCGCCCGCAGCAGCCCCTCCAGGGCCACCTCGGGCCGCAGCGGCCGCTCCCCCGGGGTGAAGCCGCGCAGGTCGACGAAGAGCTGGCCGTCGGGGTAGCGGTCGGCCAGCCGGTGCGCGGCCCGCACCGCGAGCGTGGTCTTGCCGGAGCCGCCCATGCCGTCGACGGCGATGATCCGGGTGCCCTCGCAGCCGGGCTCGGCGGCCTTGTCCAGCAGCAGCCGCAGCTTGTCGTCCCGGCCGGTGAAGTCGGTGAGGTCGTACGGCAGCGTGCACACGCCCCGGTCCGCCGGGCCGGGTCCGGGCGCGGAGCCGGGCGCGGAGCCGGGCCGGGATGCGGGAGGGGGCGGGGGCGGGTCGAGGTCCTCGCGCAGGATGCCCTCGTGGAGGCGGGTGAGCCGGGCGCCCGGATCGATGCCGAGTTCCTCCGCCAGCAGGCGGCGCACGGCCGCGTACTCCTCCAGCGCCTCGGCGCCGCGTCCGGAGCGGTGCAGCGCGAGCATGAGGTGGCCGCGCAGGGTCTCGCGCAGCGGGTGACGGGCCACCAGGTCCCTGAGGTCGCCGACGATCTCGGCTGCCTCGCCCTGGGCCAGGCACAGTTCGAAGTACTGCTCGGCCGCGGCCAGCCGGCGTTCCTCCCACACCGTCACCGCCGCCTCGACCACCGGGCCGCCGCGCCCCGACAGCACCGGCCCGCGCCACAGGGCCAGCGCCCGGCGCAGGGCGGTGACCGCCTCGGCCGCGCGGTCCGCGCCGACGGCGGCGCGCGCGGTGCGCAGCAGTGCGGCGAAGTCGTCGAGATCGAGCTGTCCGCCGCCCAGTTCCACGCGGTAGCCGGGGTCGGCGGTGACGACGACCGCCGCGCCGCCCGGTATGCGCCTGCGCAGCTCCGACACGGCCTTGCGCACCTGGTGTTCGGCGCTGCTCGGCGGCTCACCGTCCCAGGCGGCCTCGACCAGCCGGCCCACCGGCACGATCCGCCCGGTCTCCAACAGCAGGGTCACGAGCACGCGTTCCTGGATCGGCCCCCCGAACCGCAGCCGGGTCTCCCCCGCCCATGCCTCCAGCGCTCCCAGCACATGGAACCGAAGACGGTCCGGCTCTCCCCCCGTCACACCGCGCCCCCCTCACCTCGGGTGGAGCCCTCGCTCAGGCGGTGCCCTCGCAGCGGGCTCTCTCTTCACCGGATCTTCGCTTCTCGCGGAAGCCCAGGGAAGAGAAGCCGGGAATCTCACCCGGAAACGACGAAATCCCACCGATCGATGATCGGTGGGATTTCGTGAACTCTTCCCGAGCGGACTCGGGGAGAGCGTTACGTGGACCTGTGGGGATTTGAACCCCAGACCCCCTCGATGCGAACGAGGTGCGCTACCAGACTGCGCCACAGGCCCTTGCAACGAGTGAAACTCTAGCATCCCGATCGGGGTGCTCGGAAATCCGCTCCCGGACTGGTCAGGGCACGGGTCACTCGTTGGCTGCGCGCGGCCGGTCGCCGTCCTCGTACTGGTCGAACAGCGGGGTGCGGCCCCGCTCGCGGGACCGGCGGGCGGAGGCGCTGCGCCGGGCGTCGCCCCGCATGTCCTCCGGCCGCTCCTCGTCCGGTGCCGGACCGGCCGCGGGGACCTCGGGCCGCTGGTCCGGGGTGACGGCGCTGGAGCGGGCCGAGCTCCAGGTGCCGGGGGCGCCCAGGTCGACGTCGGCGGTGGCGCGCGGGGCGACCGGCGCGGTCACGTACGTGGGCAGCGGCACCGGGACCGGGTCCCAGCTGTCGCCGTGGCCCGGGCGGCGCTGCCGCTCGCGCTGCTGGTCGACCCACTCGGCGTGGTCGGTCTGCTCGACCAGGGCCCGCCGGTCGGCGGCGAGGGCGGCGGACAGGGCGGGATCGGTGTGCGGCCCCGTCCCCTCCTCCGGCTCGTCGACGGCGGCGGCCGCCTCGGCGCCCGCGCGGCGGCGGGGCTGGCGGGCGCGCTCGCGCAGCCGCGCGGCGGCGTCCTCGGCGCTCCTGCGGTCCATCTGGAAGGCGAACCGGCGCCGTTCCTGCTGCCGCAGGTAGGCGATGTACGCGCTCAGCAGGACGGCGGGCACGGCGGGCACCCAGAGGAAGGCCAGGCCCCCCACCGCGGCGGCGATCGCGCCGAGCGTGAAGCCGAGGAAGAGCATCACGGTGGTGCGCCGCCTGCGGGCGAGCACCTTGGTGCGCTGGGCGCGCGCCGCGGCCGCCTGCGCCGAGGGCGTGCGCCGGGCGGGTGCGGGGACGGGTCCGGGTTCGGGTTCGGGCGCCTGGGCGGAACGGGACGGATGCGCCTGGGCGGAGGGCGACTTGGGGGCCGGCTGGGCCACCTCCTCGCGCGGGGCTTCCGCCCGCTCCTGCCACTCCGGCTCCGCGTCCGCCCGGACCTGACGGCGCGTCGGAGGCACGGCGAAGTCCCGGGCGTCCACCGAGTCGGTGGCGACGTCCGGGTCACCGGCGTCCGGCTCCCCCTCCTGGGTGGAGCGCGCCCGCAGGTCCCTGGCGTAACGGCGCTCCATCCCCGCCCTTCCGGACAGCAGCCGGATGGCGGTGCTGAAGCGTTCCGTCGGACGGGCCTCGTTCAGCTCGTCCTGCCTACGGAGCCACATCGGCACCAAGTAGGCGGCCCAGGCCCCGACGATGACTGCGTAGATGAGGCCGCTGCTGCTCACGACTCACACGGTAGAGGGATTTCCCTGAGGCCATCCGCCAATTGAGCCGGTGTGTCGCACGATCTGGCTGATATTTCCAGCTTTTTTTGCGACCGATGCGATCAGCGGACCGTCGAAGGGGGGAATTTAATGCCCGGAGACGGACTTAAGACGGTCCGCTCCGGCATTAATTCGAACACTTATTCAATTTCCCGTGCTGTTCGCATTTCCCGGCCGTCCGGCCCGTGTGCGCCGCCAGCGGTCGACCAGGCCGTCGGGGATCTCCTCGGCGGTGAGCGCGTAGACCAGATGGTCGCGCCAGGCGCCGTCGATGTGCAGATAGCGCGGGCGCAGGCCCTCCTCGCGGAAGCCGAGCTTCTCCACCACGCGGCGGCTGGGCCGGTTCTCCGGGCGGATGCAGACCTCCAGCCGGTGCAGGCCCACCGAGCGGAAGCAGTGGTCCGACACCAGCGCCACGGCGGTCGGCATCACCCCGCGCCCGGCGACGGACTCGTCCACCCAGTAGCCGATGTGCCCGGAGCACATGGAGCCCCAGGTGATCCCGGCGACGGTGAGCTGGCCCACCAGGCGCCCCTGGTACTCGATGACGAAGGGCAGCATCCGGCCCGCCCCCGCCTCCGAGCGCAGGTGCCGGATCATCTGGCGGTAGGTGGGCCGGTGCGTGATCGGCCCGCTCGGGGTGGGCGGCGGGATGGTCGCCTCCCAGGGGCGCAGCCAGTCCCGGTTGCGCCGGTTGACCTCGCGCCAGGCGCGCTGGTCGCGCAGCCTTATCGGCCGCAGGACGACATCCCCGTCCACCAGCACGACGGGCCAGGTTCTGCCGGTCAGCTCGCACCCCCGGCACCCGTGCGGCCCGGTGCGTCGGGCCGGGGGTGGTCGCCGCCGCGGATCTGGTCGACGGCGTGCGTCAGCAGGGGTTCCAGCACGGCGAGGCCGTCGCGCACCCCGCCGCTCGAACCCGGCAGGTTCACGATCACCGTGGTGCCCGCGACCCCGGCCAGACCCCGGGAGAGCGCCGCGGTGGGCACCTTCTCGCGTCCGTACGCCCGGATCGCCTCGGCGATGCCGGGCACCTCGTAGTCGAGGACCGCGCGGGTCGCCTCGGGGGTGCGGTCGGTGGGCGAGATGCCGGTGCCGCCGGTGGTGACGACCGCGTCGTACCCGGCCGCCACGGCCTCGCGCAGGGCGGCCCCCACCGGGTCGCCGTCCGGGACCACGCGCGGGCCGTCCACGGCGAAGCCGAGGCGGGTGAGGCCCTCGGCCACCGCGGGGCCGCCCTTGTCGGCGTAGACACCGGCGGCGGCGCGGTTGGAGGCCGTGACGACCAGCGCCCGGTAGGCCGGGGTGCCGGTCACGCCCGGCTCCAGTGGCCGGACTTGCCGCCGGTCTTCTCCTCCACCCGCACGTCGGTGATGACGGCGCCCTTGTCGACCGCCTTCACCATGTCGACCACGGTGAGGGCTGCGACGGAGACCGCCGTGAGCGCCTCCATCTCCACGCCCGTGCGGTCGGTGGTCTTCACGGTGGCGAGGATCTCCACACCCTCGTCCGTGACCGCGAGGTCCAGGGTGACGCCGGACACCGACAGCGGGTGGCACAGCGGGATCAGGTCCGGGGTGCGCTTGGCGCCCATGATGCCAGCGATCCGGGCGGTGGCCAGGGCGTCGCCCTTGGGCACCCCCTCGCCGCGCAGCAGCTCGACCACGCGCGGTGACACGAGCACCCGGCCACTGGCACGGGCGGTGCGCGCGGTCACTTCCTTCCCGGATACGTCGACCATCCGGGCCGCGCCCGCCTCGTCGATGTGCGTCAGTCGGTCGTGCGTACTCATGGTGTGCGGTGCTTCCCGTTTGCGGCCCGCCGGCGCTTGCGGTGCGCGGGCCTCTTGTGCGCGCCACGCTACCGCCAAGTCGGCCCGGGCACCGGCCCGGGACCCCGCGTGAGTCCCCCGCGGACCTTCCGGGGCACCCTCGCGGTCAGCCCAGCAGGACGACCTCGACCTCGGTGCCGGGCTCCGCCGCGGACATGTCCTCGGGGAGCACGATCAGCGCGTTGGCGTGGGCCAGCGCCGCGATCAGATGGGAACCGCTGCCGCCCACCGGGACGACCTCGCCGTTGTCGTGGTTGCCCCGCAGGAACTGCCTGCGGCCCTCGGGCGAGCGCAGCGGCTCGTCCACCTTGAGGGTGGCGCGCGTGCGCGGCCGGTGGACGTCCGGGAACCCCATCAGGGCGCGGATCGCGGGGCGGACGAACAGCTCGAAGGAGACGTACGACGACACCGGGTTGCCGGGCAGGGCCAGCAGCGGGGTGTGGTCGGGGCCCACCGCGCCGAAGCCCTGGGGCTTGCCGGGCTGCATGGCGAGCTTGCGGAAGTCGACCCCGCCGCCCTCCTCCTCGCCGACCTCGCCCAGCGCCTCCTTGACCACGTCGTACGCGCCGACGCTCACCCCGCCGGTGGTGACCAGCAGGTCGGCGCGGACCAGCTGGTCCTCGATGGTGGAGCGCAGGATGTCCGCGTCGTCCGCGACGGCGCCGACCCGGTAGGCGATCGCACCCGCGGCCCGGGCGGCGGCGGTGAGGGCGAAGCTGTTGGAGTCGAAGATCTGACCGTGCGCCAGCGGCTCGCCCGGCTGGACGAGTTCACTGCCGGTGGACATCACGACCACGCGCGGGCGCGGCCGCACCCGGACCGTGCCGCGGCCGATCGCGGCCAGCAGGGCGATCTGGGAGGGGCCGAGGACCGTGCCCGCGGCGAGGGCCCGGTCGCCTGCCCGGACGTCGCTGCCGCTGGGCCGCACGTGCGCCCCGGTCTCGGCGGGCCGGAAGATCCGGACCTGCCCCTCGGCGCCCTCGGGCGCCTGGGCGCGGGCCCGCATGCCGCTCGCGGGGCCGCCGCCGAGCCCGGCGTCCGTCCACTCGACGGGGACGACGGCCTCGGCACCGGGCGGCAGCGGCGCGCCGGTCATGATGCGCGCCGCCTGGCCGGGGCCCACCTGGACCGGGGACGCGTCCCCGGCCGCGACGTCACCGACGACGTCCAGGACCGCCGGGTATTCCTCGGTGGCCCCGGTCACGTCCGCGACGCGTACCGCGTAACCGTCCATGGAGCTGTTGTCGAAGGGCGGCAGGGACACCGGCACCATGACGTCGTCGACCAGCGCACAGCCCTGCGCGTCGGGGAGCTGGAGCTCGATGGGGTCGAGCGGGCGGACGGTGCTGAGAATGTCCTCAAGGTGCTCGTCCACCGACCACACGTGGTCCGGTCCGACGGGACGGTTAGCGGCGGTGCTCAACGTTCCTACATCTCCTCGGCGACGAAACTGCGCAGCCAGGTCTGGAAGTCCGGGCCCAGGTCCTCACGTTCGCACGCGAGGCGGACAATGGCACGCAGGTAGTCGGCACGGTCGCCGGTGTCATAGCGGCGGCCCTTGAAGACGACGCCGTGCACCGGGCCGCCGACCTTCTCGTCCTCGGCGAGCTGCTGGAGGGCGTCGGTGAGCTGGATCTCGCCGCCGCGGCCCGGCTCGGTCTTGCGCAGTATGTCGAAGATGTGCGGGTCGAGGACGTACCGGCCGATGATCGCGTAGTTCGACGGGGCGTCCGCCGGGTCCGGCTTCTCGACCAGGCCGGTGATCTTGACGACGTCGCCCTCACCGGTGCTCTCCACGGCCGCGCAGCCGTAGAGGTGGATCTGCTCGGGGGCGACCTCCATGAGGGCGATCACGCTGCCGCCGTGCTGCTCCTGCACGTCGATCATGCGCTGGAGCAGGGGGTCGCGGGGGTCGATCAGGTCGTCGCCGAGCAGCACCGCGAACGGCTCGTGGCCGACGTGGGGCGCGGCGCACAGCACGGCGTGGCCGAGGCCGCGGGGGTCGCCCTGGCGGACGTAGTGCATCGTGGCCAGGTCGCTGGACTCCTGCACCCGCGAGAGCCGGTCGGCGTCGCCCTTCTTCTGAAGGGCGGACTCCAGCTCGTAGTTGCGGTCGAAGTGGTCCTCCAGCGGACGCTTGTTACGCCCGGTGACCATCAGTACGTCCTCAAGGCCGGCTGACACCGCTTCCTCGACCACGTACTGGATCGCCGGCTTGTCCACGACCGGCAGCATCTCCTTGGGAGTGGCCTTGGTGGCCGGCAGGAAACGGGTGCCGAGCCCGGCTGCCGGGATGACAGCCTTGCTGATCCTTGGGTGCGACTGAGTCATGCGCGCCACTCTAACCGGTGTCCTTTGCGGAGAATCCGCTGCTCCGCTTAGGTGAACGTGATACGGGCGGACCGAGAGAAAGCCGAGACCGGCTGTGGAAGACGACGGACGCGCGGCCGAGCCGGAAAAGCGCGGGCTGCGCCGTGAACTCCTCGCGTCGAGAAGGGAATCGACGCCGGACGAACGCGCCCGCGCGAGCGCCGCGCTGACCGCGCACGCCCTCGCGCTGCCCGAACTCGCCGGGGCGCGCACGGTCGCCGCGTACGTGTCGGTGGGCACCGAACCCGCGACCACCGCACTGCTGGAGGCACTGCGGCTGCGGGGCACGCGCGTGCTGCTCCCGGCGCTGCTGCCCGACGACGACCTCGACTGGGGCGCGTACACCGGCCCCGGCTCGCTGGCGGCGGTCCGGCACGGCGGGCGAATGGAGCTGTCCGAGCCCACCGGGGCGCGGCTCGGCCCGGACGCGGTGGTCTCGGCGGACGTGGTGCTGCTGCCCGGTCTCGCGGTGGACGCGCGCGGGATGCGGCTGGGGCGGGGCGGGGGGTCGTACGACCGGGTGCTCGCGCGCCTGGAGCACGCGGGCGCGCGCACGGCGCTCGTGGTGCTGCTGTACGACACGGAGGTCGTGGCGCGGGTGCCCGCCGAGGCGCACGACCGCCCGGTGCACGCGGTGGTGACACCTTCGGGCGTACGCCGCTTCGCGCGCCCCTGACCGGGGTCCCGAAACGCGGCGGGGCCCTCCACGCGCGCGTGGAGGGCCCCGGTCTTCCGCTCGTCAGCGGCTCACGGCCGCAGGTTCAGCGTGTCCTTCGTCTCCCCGTCGACCGACTTGGCGGAGAAGGACCAGGGCAGCAGATCGCCCTCGGCCCACTTGTCCGTCTGGTCGGTGTAGTGGGCGCTGAAGGCGTGCCCGGAGGCACCGCTGAGGTTGATCCAGCGGGACTTGTCGAGGTCGGCCATGTTGACCACCATCCGCATGGACGGCACCCACACCACTCCGTAGCCGCCGGCCGCGTTCCAGCCGGTGGCGTTGACGGTGGCCTCGCCGCCGCTGAGCTTCCAGGGGCCGCGGTTCAGGGCGTACTGGACCAGGTCCGGGCCCTCGATGCCGAGCGTCTGGTTCTTCAGGAACAGCCGGTGCAGCCGGCCCCAGCTCCAGGTGTCGATGTCCTTGCCGAGCTTGGCGGTCAGCTCCCAGCGGGCGTCGATCATGGCGCGGGTGAACAGCTCGTCTCGGTCGTGCGCGGCCGGGCGGTTGCCCGACTTGGGCGCCTGCCACCACTGGCTGTCCGGCTTGTCCATGAGCGTGCGCACGACCTCGAACCAGCGGTCGCCGCCGTCGGGCTGCGCCTGGTCGGCGTCGCGCCGGCCGCATTCGCGGACCTTGCTCTCGTCGTCCAGCGGCCCGGTGCTGCCCGCCTTCTCCACCCACAGGCACTGGCCCTTGGCGCGCAGCTCCTTGGGGAGCTTGTCGCCGAAGCCGAGCCGGAGGATGTTGCGCCACACGGCGTTGAAGTAGGCGGTGGCGGCCGAGTCGGCGTCCTGGGTGTAGTCCCAGCCCTCCAGCAGCTTCTGGGCCTTGCGGACCTCGGAGTCGTCCAGGTCCAGCTTCAGCAGCTTGGGCACCAGCAGCTTGGCGATCTCGCTGCTGTTGTCGAGCTGCATCTGGCGCATGTCGTCGGTGGAGACCTTGCCGCCGTCCTTGATCTTGGACTCGATCAGGTCGGCGATGCGCTGGCTGCGGGTGCCGTAGCCCCAGTCGGTGGTCAGGGTGTAGGGGTACGCCTTGTCCACCACGGCCTGGTTGGCGGTGACGATGTAGCCGCGCTCCGGGTCGTACTCGTAGGGCAGCTCGTCCTTGCCGATGAAGCCGGTCCAGCGGTACTTCGACTCCCAGCCCGGCGCCGGCAGGGAGCCGTCGTCGCCCGCGGAGCGGGTCGGGATCTTGCCGGGCAGGGTGTAGCCGATGTGCCGGGTGTCGGCGTAGATCAGGTTCTGCGAGGGCACGTCGAACAGGGCGGCGGCGGAGCGGAAGCTCGTCCAGTCCGACGCCTTGTCCATGGCGAACACCGCGTCCATGGAGGTGCCCGCGTCCAGCGCGGTCCAGCGCAGCGCGATGCCGTAGCCGTCGCCCCGGTCCGGCGCGGCGGTGTCGACGCCGGCCTTGCGGCCGACCTCCACCAGCTCCTCGTCGCGGTCGGAGAGCAGCGGCATGCCGTCGGCGGTCTGGCGGACGACGATCTTCTTCGACGCTCCCCCGGCGACCTTGATGGTCTCCTCACGGGTGCGGAAGGGGCGGACCTTGCCGTCGTAGAGGTAGCCGTCGCCGGAGAGCTTCTCCAGGTAGAGGTCGCTGACGTCGACGCCGGAGTTGGTCATGCCCCAGGCGATCTTGCCGTTGTGGCCGATGACCACGCCGGGCATGCCCGCGAAGGTGTAGCCCGCCACGTCGAACTGGCACTTGCTGGAGACGCTCCGGCAGTGCAGGCCCATCTGGTACCAGACCGAGGGCAGCGACGCGGAGAGGTGCGGGTCGTTGGCCAGCAGCGGCTTGCCGGTGATCGTGTGCTGCCCCGAGACGACCCATGAGTTCGAGCCGATGCCCTGGCCGTTCACTCCGACGGCGGTGGGCAGGTCGTCCAGGACCTTGGAGAGGCCGGTGAGCTGGCCGGTGAGGCCGGTGCCGGCGGCGGTGCCGCCGGTGGCACCCGTGGCGCCGGTCGCGCCGGTGCCGGTGCCGGTGCCCGCGGTGCCGGTGCCGCCCGTCGTGCCCGTCGCCCCCGTCGAGCCCTGCGTGCCCGTCCCGGTGGACGCCGGGGCGCCGCTCTGCTGGAAGGTCTTGCTCAGCGCGCTGTACTGGCCCTCGCGCACGATCGGCTTGTTCCGCTCGTACGGGTAGTCCGGGTACAGCTCGCGGATCTGCTGCGGGCTCAGCCGGCTGGTCATCAGCGCGCGGTCGGTCTCGTCGCGCATGTTGCCGCGCAGGTCCCAGGCCATCGCCTTCAGCCACGCGACGGAGTCGACGGGCGTCCACTCGGCGGGCTTGTAGTCGTTGGCGAATCCCAGGGCGGCGTACTCCAGGGAGACGTCCTTGCCGTCCTTGCCCTTGAGGTAGGCGTTGACCCCCTCGGCGTAGGACTGGAGGTACTTCTTCGTCGCCGGGGACAGCTTGCTGTCGTACTCCTGCTTCGCCACCCGGTCCCAGCCGAGGGTGCGCAGGAACGCGTCGTTCTTGACCTGGCTCTTGCCGAACATCTCCGACAGGCGCCCGGAGGTGAGATGGCGGCGCACGTCCATCTCGTAGAACCGGTCCTGCGCCTGGACGTAGCCCTGCGCCATGAAGAGGTCGGCGTCGGAGGACGCGTAGATCTGCGGGATGCCGTGACCGTCGCGCTTGACGTCGACGGGGCCGGACAGGCCCTTGAGCGTGATCGATCCCTTGGTCTGCGGGAAGGAGGCACGCACGGTGCTGATGGACCAGAACGCCCCGAAGGCTATGCCTCCGATGAGGGCCAGGACCAGCAGAATCACGACAAGTCGGGCTTTGCGCCCCTTCTTCCTGCCGGACTTGCCGGGCTTGTCGCCCGATGTGGCGGTGGTATTGGGGGGCATCGCTGTCCTTGCTGTCCTCACGCGAGCGGCAGACGGGGCTGTGACTTTGAATGAGCGCTGGAGCAACCATAGGCGCAGGGTCCGGAGCCACTTGACGCGGAGTCGGGAACGAGCGCGCACGGGCGTTCGATCTTGCCAAGGCGAGCGTCAAGGAAACGTCAAGAGTTAGGTAAGGTAACGAAGTAGTCGGGTGCGGTGCGCCGCCCCTCGGTGTCTTGATGTACGCGAGCCCGCGCGTGCCCCCGCGCGGGCCAAGGAAGGGATGCGCCGCTGACTGTCCACCACCTCAACCAGCTCCTGCTCGCCTGCTCGCTGGTCCTCCTGGTCGCGGTCGCGGCCGTGCGGATCTCCTCGCGCAGCGGGCTCCCCAGCCTGCTCGTCTACCTGGGGATCGGCGTCCTCATGGGCTCCGACGGCATCGGGAACATCCACTTCGACAACGCCGAGATGACCCAGGTCATCGGGTACGCGGCCCTGGTCGTGATCCTCGCCGAGGGCGGTCTGGGCACGAAGTGGAAGGAGGTGCGGCCGGCGCTGCCGTCCGCCTCCGTGCTGGCGACGGTGGGCGTCGCGGTCAGCGTCGGCGCAACGGCGGCGGGCGCGCACTACCTGACCGGACTGGAGTGGCGGCAGGCGTTCATCGTCGGCGCGGTCGTCTCCTCGACCGACGCGGCGGCCGTGTTCTCGGTCCTGCGCAGGATTCCCCTCCCCTCGCGCGTGACGGGCACCCTGGAGGCCGAGTCCGGCTTCAACGACGCCCCGGTGGTCATCCTGGTCGTCGCCTTCTGCCAGGCCGGGCCGGTCGAGCACTGGTACGTCCTGCTGGCCGAGATCGTGCTGGAACTGGCCATCGGCGCCGCCCTGGGCCTCGCCGTGGGCTTCCTCGGCTCCTGGGGACTCAGGCACGTCGCCCTGCCGGCCTCCGGCCTCTACCCGATCGCCGTCATGGCCATCGCCGTCACCGCGTACGCGGCGGGCGCCCTGGCCCACGGCAGCGGCTTCCTCGCCGTCTACCTGGCGTCGATGGTGCTGGGCAACGCCAAGCTGCCGCACTGGCCGGCCACCCGCGGCTTCGCCGAGGGGCTCGGCTGGATCGCGCAGATCGGCATGTTCGTCCTGCTCGGCCTGCTGGTGACCCCGCACGAGCTGGGCGACGACGTGGTGCCCGCACTGATCATCGGACTGGTGCTGACCATGGCGGCCCGCCCGCTGAGCGTGGTGCTCAGCCTGACCCCGTTCCGGGTGCCGTGGCCGGAGCAGGCGCTGATGTCCTGGGCCGGGCTGCGCGGCGCGGTGCCCATCATCCTGGCGACCATCCCCATGGTGAGCGGCATCGAGGGCAGTCGCCGCATCTTCAACATCGTCTTCGTGCTGGTCGTCGTCTACACCCTGGTCCAGGGCCCGACCCTGCCCTGGCTGGCCCGCAAGCTGCGGCTCGGCGAGGAGGGCGAGACGTCGGACCTCGGCATCGAGTCGGCGCCGCTGGAGCGGCTGCGCGGCCATCTGCTGTCACTGACGGTCCCCGACGACTCCCGGATGCACGGCGTGGAGGTGGGCGAGCTGCGGCTGCCGCCGGGCGCCGCCGTCACGCTGGTGGTGCGGGACGGCAAGTCGTTCGTGCCGTCGCCGACGACCGTGCTGCGGCACGGGGACGAACTGCTGGTGGTGGCCACCGACCCGGTCCGCGACCAGGCCGAACGGCGGCTGCGCGCGGTCACCCAGGGCGGCAAGCTGGCCGACTGGCTGGGCACCGGCGGCCGGGCGCACCGGCACTGAGCGTGCTCGTTCTCACAGGGCCGCGGGCATCGGGCCGCCTGTACGATCAGGGCACCTGATCGAACCAACTCTGTCGGATCTGTCTGACGCAGAGCTGGCGCGACCGTATGGCGGCCGGAAGAAGCCCTGGAGCCCACCGGTATCTACCGCAGTCCCGCGCAAGAGGACGGCTCTCGGCGCCCCCCGCACGGGCGCGCTACCAGGCGGAAGAGAGGCACGGGCCGTGGCATCCACGGTCACCGCCGAGCAGTCGGCGAACTCCCGTCCGGGCTACGGACAACTGCTGCGCACCAAGGGCGCGTGGACCTTCCTGGTCCCCGGCTTCGCGGCACGCCAGCCGTTCGCCATGCTCACCATCTCCATCGTGCTGCTGGTGCGGCACACCACCGGTTCCTACGGCGCCGCCGGTGCCGCCGCGGCCGTCACCGGGGTCTCCATGGCCCTGTTCGCCCCCTACAGCGGGCGCCTCGCGGACCGCTACGGCCAGCGGGCCGTGCTGATGCCCGGCGTCGTCGTGCACGCGGCGGCGGGGCTCTCGCTCACCGCGCTCGCGCTGGCGCACGCGCCCCTGTGGGCGGTGTTCGCGGCGGCCGTACCGACCGGCGCCTCGGTCCCGCAGGTCGGGCCGATGGTCCGGGCCCGCTGGGCCGCACGGCTCAAGGGGTCCCCGCTGATGAGCACGGCGGCGGCCTTCGAGTCGGTCACGGACGAGCTGACCTTCGTCGTCGGCCCGCTGCTGGCCACCGCGCTGTGCACCGCCGTCACCCCCTCGGCCGGACTGGTCGCGGAGGCCACGCTGACCCTGGTCGGCGGGCTGCTGTTCGCAGCCCGGCGGGGTTCGCAGCCGGCCGTCGGGCACGACACGGAGGCAGGCCAGGAGGCGCCCGCGCGCGTGTCCGCCCTCGGGGTGCCCGGTGTCCGGGTGCTGATCGTGGCGTTCCTGGGCATCGGGTCGGTCTTCGGCGGCATGCAGGTCGCCCTGGCCGCGTTCACCGAGTCGATCGGCGAGCCCGGTCTGAACGGCGTCCTCTATGGCGTCTTCGCCGCCGGAAACATGCTTTCCGGGGTGGTGTGCGGCGCGGTCGCCTGGAAGTCGTCGCCCCGGCGCAGGCTCGTGGTGGGCTACGCGGCGCTCGCGCTGGCCACGTCCGCGCTGTGGACGGCCCACTCGGTGCCGTTGCTGGCCGGGCTCGGCCTGCTGGTCGGCATGTGTGTCGCGCCCGCGCTGATCACCGGCTACACCCTGGTGGAGGACCTGGTTCCCGCGGGCGCCCGGACGGAGGCGTTCACCTGGCTGACCGGCGCGGTCGCGCTGGGCCAGGCGGCCGCCGTCACGGTCGCGGGACAATGGGAGGACCGGCTGTGGGACGGCGCCGGGTTCCTGGTCCCGATGGCCGGAACCGTACCGGCGCTGGTGACGATCCTGGCCCTGCGATCCCTGCTGGTCGCGCGGGCCCGGAACCGCACCGTGGCGCGTGGCGTCGGTCACCGCGAGCCGGTCACGGTGGACTGATCCACGGGAATGCGTCACTATGGAGCATCGTTAGCACTCACTGAGTGAGAGTGCCAGGAGGAAGACAGTGCCGACCTACCAGTACCAGTGCAAGGACTGCGGCGAGGGCCTTGAAGCGGTGCAGAAGTTCACCGACGACGCCCTGACCGAGTGCCCCAGCTGCGGTGGCCCCTTGAAGAAGGTGTTCTCCGCGGTCGGCATTGTCTTCAAGGGCTCCGGCTTCTACCGCAACGATTCGCGCGGTGCGTCGTCGAGCAGCAGCCCGGCCGCGAAGCCGTCGACCTCGTCGACCTCGTCGTCGGACTCGAAGCCGTCGTCCTCGTCGACCTCGTCGTCCACGAGCTCGTCGTCCTCCTCCACGTCGTCCTCGGCCGGCTCCGCCGCCTGAGGCCCCTGTTCTCCTGAAGACCCTGCCGTCACGCGACGGCGGGGTCTTCGGCATGGGTGCGCGCGGACGATCCTGGTGGCCGCTTCCGGTGGCCCGTTAGGGTGCTGGGCATGGCGAACGCAGAGATCGGCGTAATCGGGGGCTCCGGCTTCTACTCCTTCCTGGACGACGTGACCGAGGTCCAGGTGGACACGCCCTACGGCGCGCCCTCCGACTCCGTCTTCCTGGGCGAGGTGGCGGGCCGGCGGGTGGCCTTCCTGCCCCGGCACGGGCGCGGGCACCACCTTCCGCCGCACCGCATCAACTACCGGGCCAACCTGTGGGCACTGCGTTCGCTGGGCGTGCGGCAGGTCCTCGGCCCCTGCGCGGTGGGCGGGCTGCGGCCGGAGTACGGTCCGGGCACCCTGCTGGTGCCGGACCAGATGGTCGACCGGACCAAGGCGCGCGCGCAGACCTACTTCGACGGGTTCCCGCTCCCCGACGGCACGGTGCCCAACGTGGTGCACGTGTCGCTGGCCGACCCCTACTGCCCCGCCGGGCGGAGCATCGCGCTGAAGGCGGCCCGCGCGCGGGACTGGACGCCGGTGGACGGCGGCACGCTGGTCGTGGTGGAGGGGCCGCGCTTCTCCACCCGCGCCGAGTCGCTGTGGCACCAGGCGCAGGGCTGGTCGGTGGTGGGCATGACCGGGCATCCCGAGGCGGCCCTCGCCCGCGAGCTGGAGCTCTGCTACACCTCGCTGACCCTGGTCACCGACCTCGACGCCGGTGCCGAGACCGGCGAGGGGGTGTCCCACGACGAGGTGCTCCAGGTGTTCGCGGCCAACGTGGACCGGCTGCGGGGCGTGCTCTTCGACGCGGTGGCCGCGCTTCCGGCGACGGAGGAGCGGGACTGTCTGTGCGTGAACGCGCTCGGGGGGATGGAGCCGGGGATCGCGCTGCCGTGAGGCGGGGTGCGCTGAGGCAGGGGGCGGGCGGGCGGTCGCGGTGCCTTGGGGGCAGGGCGGCGTGACGTCGCGGTGGCGGCCGTTCCCGTCCGGGTGACGGAGTTTTCCACAACCGGCCGGTAGTCCACGGGTCAGGGCGGGGTCCGGCGGGGCGGGTCATCGTGGGGAGCGCAAACCGTTCCCTCGCCGCCGGTGGTGATCCGCATGTCCGTGAACCCGAACACCGTCCCCGCTCTCCGCGTCCCGCGTCCGCTGGGCACCGATGCCCCGGCGACCCGTGAGGTCCCCTTCTTCCCGCCCGTGCGCGTGCGGGGCGGGAGCCGTCAGGCGGGGCGGCTGGCGCGGTACCGGGGCCGGGCGGTCGCCGCGGGACTCGCGGTGACGGCGGCCGCGCTGGTCGCGGCCGGTCCCCGGCCCCTGTCCGGCGGCGACCGGGCCACCGAGCGCCCCCGGGGCCACCCGGCCGCGGACCCGGGCCGACGGCACGGCCCGGGCGAACTGGTCCGGGCCCCGGTCCGCATCGCCGACGCGGCCACCGTCCGGCTGCTGCGCCCCGGGGACCGGGTGGACGTGGTCGCGGCCGAGGACGAGCGGGCGGCGGGCGGGGGCGCGGCGCGCGTCCTGGCGCGCGGGGCCAGGGTGGTGCGGCCGCCGGAGCCGCCGGTCCCGGAGGGCGAGGAGCGGGCCGGCGCCGACGAGGCAGGCGTCACCGGCGGGGCGCTGCTCGTGCTGGCGGTGCCCCGTGCCACCGCGGCCCGTCTGGTGGGGGCGAGCCCCACGGCACGCCTGGCGGTGACGCTGTGGTGAGCCCTGTCGGCCACATTTGCGACGGGGTGTGGTCAAGTCGCTCGATCGAGCGACGGGATTGGACACCGCCGCCGCACCTTGACGTAGGTTGCGGAGCGCTCTGTTCCCCAGCCTGTGCACACGACGAGGAGAGTCACCGAGGTGGGCAAGACGAAGAAGGAAGCGACGAGTGTCCTGGACGGCTTCAAGGCCTTCCTGATGCGCGGCAACGTCATCGACCTGGCGGTCGCGGTGGTCATCGGTGCCGCCTTCACCGGCATCGTGACCGCCGTGGTGAAGGGGGTCATCAACCCGCTGGTCGGCGCGGTCGGCACGAAGAACCTGGACCACTACAGCTCGTGCCTGAAGGACCCCTGCAAGCTGGGCCCGGACGGCGACGTCATCAGCGGCGTCCAGATCATGTGGGGCTCGGTGGCCGGTGCCGCGCTGAACTTCCTGATCACCGCTGCGGTGGTGTACTTCCTGATGGTGCTGCCGATGGCGAAGTACCTGGCCCGCCAGGAGGCCCGCAAGCAGGCCCGCACGGGCAACCCCGAGCCGGAGCCGATCCAGGTCACCGAGCTGGAGGTCCTCCAGGACATCCGCGACCTGCTGATCGCCCAGCGCACGGGCGCCGCGGACGGGACGGTCGCACCGCAGCGCACGGCCGGACCCGACGGGCGCTGACGGAAGCCTTCCGTACCGCTCAGAGGTGGTGGGGCGGCTTCTCGTCGAGGAAACGCCTGAGGTCGGCGGCACTGTCGCCGGACGGAGCCTCGCCCCACCCCCGGTCGGTGTCGTCCGAGGACTGCTGGTTCAGCGGGTCGTCGAAGACGAGCGCGGCCTTCGGGTCGCGCGGCTCGGGTGCGGGGACGGTGCTCATGCGTCAAGGGTACGGTCCGCGGCCCGGCACACTTCGGCGCCCGCCGAACAGTCCGCTTCCTAGGCTCACCCCCATGAACAGCCACACGGCGATCGAGCCGAGCGTCCTGTATTTCGGCACCCCTGTGGTGCTGCTGTCCACCGAGAACGAGGACGGCACCTTCAACCTGGCCCCGATGTCCTCCGCGTGGGCACTGGGCCGCACGGTGGTCCTCGGGCTGGGCCGCGAGGGCCAGACCGCCCGCAACCTTCAGGCCCGCCCGGATCTGGTCATCAACCTCCCCGCCCCGGACCAGTGGCGGGCGGTGGAGCGCCTCGCCCCGCTGACCGGCCGCACCCCGGTCCCGCCGTCCAAGGCGGCGGGCTGCCGCTTCGAACCCGCCAAGTTCGCGGCGGCGGGACTGCGCGAGGAGCCCTCTCACCTGGTCCGGCCGCCCCGGGCCGCCGAGTGCCCCCTCCAGCTGGAGGCGCGCGCCGAACGCATACGGCCCGACCTCTCCGGCGACTGCGTCATTGTCGAGACCACGGTTCTGAAGGTCCACGCCGCTCATGGCCTGGTGGTCCCGGGCACCCAGCACATAGACCCGGCCGCCTGGAGCCCCCTGATCTACAACTTCCGCCACTACTTCGGTCTCGGCCCCGAGCTGGGCAGCTCCTACCGGACCGAGACCCCGCGCGCGGCCACCGGGCGGGAACTCTCCGGCCACGCCCGGCGTTTGGTCCAGTAGGTTTCTCGGTTCCCGGACACGACGTCCGACCGAGGGGCTACGGTATGCACCCACCAGGTGACATGCAGCGACGCCGGGAGACACCTTGAGCGTTCCGTACGAGACGGCGGAGTACGAATCCGCCCAGTCGCCCGAGTCTCCGGAGGAGCACCTCGCGCGGCTCCTCGGCCGTGCCCTGAACTCGTTCGAGCTGCCCGACGAGGTGCTCCGGGACCTGGACTGCGCGCTGGCGCACGACAGTTCACTGCACTCCGCCCACCACAGCGCGGGCCTGCACCGCGAGACGTACCGGCACACCTGGCTGCTGGCGGACGGATCGGCGGTCACCCTGTGGGAGCTGGCCCACAACACCGCGCCGGGCGCGGAGGCACAGCACGAGGTGTACCTCGACGAGGAGGAGCTGCACACCGCGACGACCCGGCTGGCGCTGCCGTACGACACCGCGGAGTTCGAGCCGCCGGTACCGCCCGTGCCGTCGGTCGCCCCCGCGCCCCGGCACGCCTACGTGGAGGACAACTCCCCCGACCACGCGCGCAGGCTGCTGCGCCGGGCGGAGAACCCGGACCGGCCCGGCACCGATCTGGCGGCCCTGCTGTCCACGGCGTCGGGGCACGAGATCACCCAGGCGTTCGGCCGCCCGGGCAGGACCGCGCGGGCCGGGATGAGCTTCGCGCTGTACGAGCACGCGTTCCTGCTGCGGGACGGGCGGGAGATCTCCCTGTGGGAGGTCGAGCACACCGCGACGCCCGACGGCCGCCACATGTGCGAGGTGTACACGTCGCCGGACGCGGCCCGCGACGCCATGGAGCATCGCGCCGCGTCCCCCCGGCGGACTTCGCCGGGAGGACGCGCGTGAGGTGAGGGACGGGGATCAGGCGGCGACCGCCTGCTTCGTGCCCTTCTCCCCCGCCGTCCGGTCCTCCGCCGGCTCCGCCGCCGGGGTGCCCTGAGCGGGCTTGCGCATGCCCTTGAGGACGACCACCAGGGCGGTGCTGACGCAGACGCCGGCGGCGATGGCGAGGAGGTAGAGGAACGCGTTGCCGATCAGCGGGACGACGAAGATGCCGCCGTGCGGGGCCCGCAGGGTGGCGCCGAACATCATCGACAGCGCGCCGGTGACCGCGCCGCCCGCCATCGCGGACGGGATGACCCGCAGCGGGTCGGCCGCGGCGAACGGGATCGCGCCCTCGGAGATGAAGGAGGCGCCCAGCACCCAGGCGGCCTTGCCGTTCTCGCGCTCGGCCGGGGTGAAGAGCCTGCCGCGCACGGTCGTGGCCAGGGCCATCGCCAGCGGGGGGACCATTCCCGCGGCCATCACCGCGGCCATGATCTTCATCGCGGAGTCACCGGGGCCGGCGACGGCGATGCCCGCGGTGGCGAAGGTGTAGGCGACCTTGTTGACCGGGCCGCCCAGGTCGAAGCACATCATCAGGCCGAGGAGCGCGCCGAGCAGGACGGCGTTGGTGCCGGTGAGGCCGTTGAGCCAGTCGGTCATGCCCTTCTGGGCGGCGGCGATGGGCTTGCCGATCACCACGAACATCAGGAAGCCGACGACCGCCGACGAGATCAGCGGGATCACCACCACCGGCATGATGCCGCGCAGGGCCGCCGGTATCCGCACCCGCTGGATCGCCAGCACCACGCCACCGGCGATCAGACCGGCCGCGAGGCCGCCGAGGAAGCCCGCGTTGATACTGAGGGAGATCGCGCCGCCGACGAAGCCGGGGACGAGGCCGGGCCGGTCGGCCATGCCGTAGGCGATGTACCCGGCGAGCACCGGGACCAGGAAGTTGAAGGCCATGCCGCCGATCTGGAACAGCAGCGCGCCCCAGCTGTCGGCCTGGGTCCACACGAAGTGGTCCATGACGGAGGGCGCCTTGTTCACCGTCCAGCCGCCGATGGCGAAGCCCACGGCGATGAGCAGACCGCCCGCGGCGACGAACGGCACCATGTAGCTGACGCCGGACATCAGCCACTTGCGCAGCTTGGTGCCGTAGCCCTCGGTGGAGTCGCCCGCGCGTTCCACGGGGGTGGCGGCCGCGCCCGCGGGGGCGGTGCTCTCGCCGCGTTCCGCCTTGGCGCGGACCTCGGTGATGAGTTCGGCCGGGCGGTTGATGCCCGCCTTCACGCCGACGTCCACGGTGGGCTTGCCGGCGAAGCGTTCCTTCTCGCGCACCGGCACGTCGTGGGCGAAGACCACGCCGTCCGCCGCCGCGATCACGGCCGGGTCGAGCCGGGTGAAGCCGGCCGAGCCCTGCGTCTCGACGGTCACCTCGACGCCCGCCTCGCGGCCGGCGTTCTCCAGTGACTCGGCGGCCATGTAGGTGTGGGCGATGCCGGTGGGGCAGGAGGTGACGGCGACGATGCGGAACGGCCGCGCTTCCGTGGCCACGGCGGGCTCCGGAGTCGTACTGCCCGCCGCGGCGCCGACGGAGGCCGCCGTCGGCGCCGTGGCGGTGTCCGCGTCCTCCGCGGCAGGGGCATCCTCGGCGGAGGCGTCCCCGGCGGAGGCACCCTCAGCAGCCGCACCCTCCGTCGGCGTCTCGTCGCCCCGGATCAGCGCCGCCGCCGTCTCCGGGTCAGAGACCGCCCGCAGCGCGTCGGTGAACTCGGCGTTCATGAGCTGCCGGGCCAGGGAGGAGAGGATCGTGAGGTGGGCGTCGTCCGCCCCGGCCGGGGCGGCGATCAGGAAGATCAGGTCGGCCGGACCGTCCGCCGCGCCGAAGTCGATCCCGGCGGCGCTGCGCCCGAAGGCGAGCGTCGGCTCGGTGACGTGCTCGCTGCGGCAGTGCGGGATGCCGATACCGCCGTCGAGACCGGTCGGCATCTGGGCCTCGCGGGCGGCCACGTCGGCGAGGAAGCCGTCCAGGTCGGTCACCCGCCCCTTGGCCACCATGCGCTCGGCGAGGGCTCGCGCCGCCGCTTCCTTGCTCTCGGCGGACAGGTCGAGGTCGACCAGGTCCGCGGTGATCATCTCGCTCATCGCGGGCTCCTTTGCTCGCGTATCGCCCTGCCGCACAGGTCGGGCGTGACGGGGATGTGAGGGGTGAGGGGGTCAGCGGGTGACGCATGCCGGAGCGGGCCGTCCGTGACATCGGCGCTCATGACACCGGCTCCGTCAGCACCAGGCCGGCCGGGACGTCCGAGGTGACCGTGACCGAGGCGGGGTCCAGGTCGGCCGGCGTCGGCATCACGCTGCCCGGCAGTCGCACGGCCGCGGCGCCGTGCGCCACCGCGGAGGCGAGGGCCTCGGGTCCGCTGCCCCCGGCGATCAGGAACCCGGCGAGGGAGGAGTCCCCCGCGCCGACGTTGCTGCGGACGGCGTCCACGCGGGCGGTGCCGAACCAGGTGCCGGCGTCGTCCACCAGGAGCTGCCCGTCGGCGCCCAGGCTGGCCAGCACCGCGCGTGCGCCCATCGCCCGCAGTTCCTCGGCCGCCTTGACCACGTCGCCGACGGTGAGCAGCGGGCGGCCGACGGCCGCGGACAGTTCCTCGGCGTTGGGCTTGACCACGTCGGGCCGGGCGCGCAGCGCCTCCAGCAGGGCGGGGCCCGAGGTGTCCAGGGCGATGCGGGCGCCGCCGGAGTGGGCGCGGGCGACGACGTCCGCGTACCAGGAGGGGGCGAGGCCGAGCGGGAGGCTGCCGCAGCAGGCGATCCAGTCGGCGTCGGCCGAGTGGGCGCGCACGGTGTCGAGGAGCGACTTCTCCTCGGCGGCGGTCAGTTCCGGGCCCGGCGCGTTGATCTTGGTGAGGACGCCGTCCGTCTCCGCGAGCGCGATGTTGGAGCGGGTGGCCCCGGCGACCGGCACGGGCGCGACCTCGATGCCCTGGGCGTCGAGCAGTTCGGCGACGAGGGCGCCGGGCGCGCCGCCGAGCGGCAGCACGGCGAGGGTGCGGCGGCCGGCGGCGGCGACCGCGCGGGAGACGTTGACGCCCTTGCCGCCGGGGTCCATGCGCTCGCCGGAGGCGCGGATGACCTCGCCGCGCTCCAGGGCGGGCACCTCGTAAGTGCGGTCCAGGGACGGGTTGGGGGTGACGGTGAGGATCATGCGCGTACCACTTCCGTGCCGCCGCGCTCGATGACGGCCGCGTCTTCGGGGCTGAGGCCGGTGTCGGTGATGAGCAGGTCGACGTCGCTCAGGTCGCCGAAGCGGGCGAAGTGCTCCTGGCCGTGCTTGGCGGAGTCGGCGAGCAGGACGACCCGGCGGGCGGCCGCGAGGGCGGCGCGCTTGACGGCGGCCTCGGCGAGGTCGGGGGTGGTCAGGCCGTGCTCGGCGGAGAAGCCGTTGGCGGCGACGAAGGCCACGTCGGCGCGGATCTCGCCGTAGGCGCGCAGGGCCCAGGCGTCGACGGCGGCGCGGGTGCGGGTGCGGACGCGGCCGCCGACCAGGTGGAGCTGGAGGCCGGGGTGGTCGGCGAGGCGGGCGGCGGTGGGCAGGCTGTGGGTGACGGCGGTGAGCGTCGCCTCCAGCGGGATCGCCGCGGCCAGCCGGGCCACCGTGGTGCCCGCGTCGAGGACGACCGTGCCGTCCACGGGGAGTTCGGCGAGGGCCGCCTTGGCGATGCGGTCCTTCTCGTCGGCGGCGGTGGCCTCGCGTTCGCTCAGGTCGGGCTCGAAGTCGAGACGGCCCGCCGGGATGGCCCCGCCGTGCACCCGGCGGACCAGGCCGGCCCGGTCGAGCGCCTTCAGGTCACGGCGGATGGTCTCCGCCGTGACCTGGAACACCTCCGCGAGCGACAGCACGTCCACCCGGCCGCCGTCCCGGGCGAGCCGGAGGATCTCCTGCTGCCGCTCCGGTGCGTACATGTCCGACTGCCTCCGAGTCTCCGTCCCTCGCCCGGAACTCATGCCCGAACGTGTGGTTTCTCTGGAGACTACGACCGGAGGTCCGGAAAGTAAACGGGTTCGGACTTCATTCGGACATGAACGGAACTCGGGCGGGTGTGCCCCTCAGGACACCAGCTCCGGCTCCCGCGCCCCCTCGGGCAGCTCGGTGCCGCCCTCCACGTGCTGTGCCGGGTGCTTGGGCAGCGCGGACATCAGCAGGAAGATGACGCCCATCACCCCGGCCACCCACCACAGCGCGTGCTCGAAGGCGTTCACGAAGGCCGGGCCCACCTGCTCCCGGGTCAGCCGGTCGGCGATCTGCCCGAAGAAGACCACGGACACCAGGCCGAGGCCGAGCGCGTTGCCCATCTGCTGCACGGTGTTGATCAGGCCGGAGGCCGACCCGGCGTGCTCGCGCGGCACCCCGGAGAGGATCGCGTCGGTCAGCGGGGCCACGATCAGGCCCATGCCCGCGCCCATGACGACCAGCGGGAGCGCCATCTGCCAGGAGGTGATGGCGAGGCCGTACCGGTCGGACTCCCAGATGTAGACGAGCACGCCGAGCCCCATCACCAGGGCGCCCGTCTGCAGCACCTTGCGCCCGAAGCGCGGCACCAGGAACTGCACCGACATCGCGGCGGCGGTCGACACCGCCAGCGAGAAGGGCACCCCGGTCAGCCCGGCGCGCAGCACGCTCCAGCCGAGCCCGATCTGCATGTACAGCGTCCAGACCAGGAAGAAGACGCCGAGCGCGACCCCGAACACGGTCTGTACGGCGATACCGGCGGCGAAGCTGCGCACCCGGAACAGGGACAGCTCGACCAGCGGGGAGCCGTCGCGGGCCGCCTTGCGCCGCTCGTACGCCACCAGCACGGCGAAGACGAGGAGGGAACCCGCCATCAGCAGGTGGCCCCACAGCGGCCAGCCCAGCTCGCGGCCGCGGGTGAGCGGGTAGAGCAGCATCAGCAGGCCGAGGGTGACCAGGGCGACGCCGACGAGGTCCAGCTTGAGGGCGCGCGGGGCGCGGGACTCGGTGATGTAGCGGCGGCCGAGCAGCACGGCGGCGATGCCGACGGGCAGGTTGATGAGGAAGATGGGCCGCCACTGGAGGCCGAACAGGTTCCACTCCGTCAGCAGCGCGCCCAGCAGCGGCCCGGAGACCGCGCCGAGGCCGACGACGGCGCCGAACAGGCCGAAGACCTTGCCGCGTTCGTGGGCGGGGAAGGTGGCGTGCACGATGGACAGCACCTGGGGGACCATCATCGCGGCCATGCCGCCCTGCAGGATGCGGGCCGCGACCAGCATCGCCGGGTCGACGGCGAGGCCGCACAGCGCCGAGGCGATCGTGAAGCCGCCGACCCCGAGCAGGAACAGCCGCCTGCGGCCGTGGATGTCGCCGAGCCGGCCGCCCGTGATGAGCCCGGCCGCGAAGGCCAGCGCGTATCCCGCGGTGATCCACTGGATCTGGCTGAACGAGGCGCCCTCGTCCCGCTCGATGGAGGGGATGGCTATGTTCACGATCGTCACGTCGACGAGGTCCATGAAGGCCGCGGTCATCACGATCGCGAGCGCGAACCAGCGGCGGCGGTCCGCGCCGGAGGTCTGTTCCGTTGAGGTCATGTGCTCCACGCTAGTGACCCAGTAGGACAGAACATGTCCTAGATGTGGGGCATGCTCGGACGCATGACGACGGACACCCCGGCTCGGCTGCTGACGCTCCTGTCCCTCCTCCAGACCCCCCGCGAATGGCCCGGCGGCGAACTGGCCGGCCGTCTCGGGGTGTCCCGCCGCACGGTCCGGCGCGACATCGACCGGCTGCGCGAGCTGGGCTATCCGGTGCAGGCCAGCAAGGGCGCGGAGGGCGGGTACCGGCTGGTCGCGGGCAAGGCGATGCCGCCGCTGGTGCTGGACGACGAGGAGGCCGTCGCCATCGCGGTCGGCCTGCGCGCGGGCGCCGGGCACGCGGTCGCGGGCGTGGACGAGGCGTCGGTGCGGGCGCTGGCCAAGCTGGAGCAGGTGCTCCCGGCCCGGCTGCGCCGCCAGGTCGCCACCCTCCAGGCCGCGACCACCCCGCTGACCAGCGGCGACGGCGCGACGATCGCGCCGGAGACGCTGACCGTGATCGCGTCCGCCATCGCCGGCCACGAGCGGCTGCGCTTCGCCTACCGGGCCGGTGACGGCAGCGACTCGCGCCGGCTGACCGAGCCGCACCGGCTGGTGTCCACCGGGCGGCGCTGGTACCTCGTCGCCTACGACCTCGACCGGGAGGACTGGCGCACCTTCCGCGTGGACCGGGTCGGCGACCCCTTCGCCACCGGCGCCCGCTTCACCCCGCGCGAGCTGCCCTCCGGCGACGCGGCGGAATTCCTGCGGCGCTCGATCCAACGGCGCAGCGAGACCTGGGAGTTCAGCGTCCGCTTCGCGGCCCCCGCCGATCTGGTCGCCGCCCGCCTCCCCCACTGGTTCGGCGCCCCGGAGCCGGACGGCCCCGGCCACTGCGTCCTGCGCGGTTCCACCGGGGACCCGGTGGAGTGGCTGGCGATGCGGCTGGCGACGGCGGGGCACGCGTTCACGGTCCAGGGGCCGGACGCCCTGGCCGGGGCCGTACGGGAACTGGGGGCGCGGCTGCTGAGCGCGGCCCCTCAGCCCTGAGGCGCTTCCCAGCCGAAGTCGCCGAGGGCCACCAGGTTGCCGAGGGCCAGCGCGGCGGGACCGGCCGGGCCGGTGGGCGGCGCCTCGGTGAGGGCCCAGGTCTCCACGGCGACCCGCACGGCCGCGCCCGCGACGGCGGCGGCGAACCGGAGGTGGGGAGTGGCCGCCTCGGCGGTGTCGTCCTCGGCGGTGCCGTCCGCGTCGGTGCCGGGCGACAGCCGGGCGGCCAGCGCCTGCGCCAGTTCCGTCTCGGACGCCTGGCAGACCTCCGCCCAGACCTTGCGCAGGGCCGGGCTGGTGTGGGCCATGCGGATGAGGGTGCGGGCCCACTCCCAGGCGGACGCGGAGACTCCGACCCCGGGGGCGAGGGTGCGGTCGACGGCGTGCCGCAGGGCCTCGGGGAGGGCGAGGTGGGCCGGGGCCTCGCGGACGGCCTCGGTCCAGAGCTGGGCGCCCGCCGCGTACAGCGGGGCCACCGCCTCCTCCTTGGAGGCGAAGTAGCGGTAGAAGGTGCGCGGCGCGATGCCGGCCGCGTGGGCGATGTCCTCGGCGCGGGTCGCCCGCAGGCCCTGCCGGACGAAGAGGGTCGCGGCGGCGGAGGCGATCTCCATCCGGGTCTCGGCCTTACGGCGTTCGGTGAGGGAGGCCGCCGGAGACGCCGGGTAGGAGCGCCTTCGGGCGGTGGTGCCGGTGTTGCCAGAGTTACGGGTGGTACGGGGGGTGCTCACCTCGGCAGGCTATGCCCCTGTGGCACAATCTGCCATTCGGCGGGTCACCCCGTGGTTCAGGTGCGGGGTGGCCCGCTCTGTCATGCCCGCGGTCATGCCCCCGCGGCCCTGCACGCGGCCTTGCCCGCAGTCGCGCACGCGGCCCTGCCCGCGCCCGAGACGCTCCCGGCACGAAAAAGCCGGGCTCCGGCGCCGGGGGGGTGGCGCCGGAGCCCGGCGGGAAGTCCCGACGCCGGGGGGGATGTGACGTCGGAACTGGTCGGTGACCCGCCCCGGAGGGCGGGTGCGCACGGCGGTGGGGACGCCGTGCGGTACTCGGCGGGAGTGCGGCCTCCGGAGCCTCGGCCCCGGTGCCCGCAAGGGTTGTTCCCTCGCACCGGGGCCTTGAAGCGACGGGACCACGCCATGTTGGCGCCGCATTCCGCCATCATCGCGCCGCCGCACCACCCCGGGCGCCCCCCCTGGGGGCCCTGGGGGCCTACGCCGCCGCGTCGAACCCGGTGTCGCGGGCCAGCTTCTTCAGTTCCAGCAGCGCGTGCTTCTCGATCTGCCGGATCCGCTCGCGCGTCAGTCCGTGCTCCTTGCCGACCTCGGTGAGGGTCCGCTCGCGGCCGTCCTCGATGCCGTACCGCATCTTGATGATCGAGGCGGTGCGCTCGTCGAGGCGGCCGATCAGGTCGTCCAGCTCCTCGCGGCGCAGCAGGCTGAGCACCGACTGCTCGGGGGAGACCGCGGAGGTGTCCTCCAGCAGGTCGCCGAACTGCGTCTCGCCCTCGTCGTCCACCGACATGTTCAGCGAGACCGGGTCACGGGACCAGTCGAGCACGTCCGTGACGCGCTCCGGCGTGGACGCCAGCTCGGCGGCGATCTCCGCGGGCTCCGGGTCCCGGCCGTGCTCCCGGTTGAACTCGCGCTGGACGCGGCGGATGCGGCCCAGCTCCTCCACCAGGTGGACGGGGAGCCGGATGGTGCGGGACTGGTCGGCGATCGAGCGGGTGATGGCCTGGCGGATCCACCAGGTCGCGTACGTGGAGAACTTGAAGCCCTTGCGGTAGTCGAACTTCTCGACCGCGCGCACCAGGCCCGCGTTGCCCTCCTGGATGAGGTCGAGCAGGGGCAGGCCGCTGCGCGGGTAGCGCCGGGCGACGGCCACGACCAGGCGGAGGTTGGAGCGGATGAAGACGTCCTTGGCCCGCTCGCTCTCGTCGAACAGTGCCTGAAGCTCCTCGCGGGACGCCTCGGCGGCGGTCTCCTCCTGGCCGTCGAGGACCTGGCGCGCGAACACGCCCGCCTCGATCGTCTGGGACAGCTCGACCTCCTTGGCGGCGTCGAGCAGGGGCGTACGCGCGATCTCGTCGAGGTACATGCCGACCAGGTCGCGGTCGGCTATCTCGCCGCCGCGGACGCGGACGCTGCTTGCCCTGTCTGCCGTCTGTCCCCCAGAGCCCGGAGCCTGGGAGGTGCCCCCATTGGCGGACTTACGACGGGCGACGGCGCGGGTTGCCATGCGTGCTCCCTTGCGGTGGTGGCTGGCAGGTGGTCCTGACGAACGCTCGGCACTCCGGACCCTCCCTCGGGACTCTCCTCGGGTGCCCTGCATCCGTGGGAAACAACGACTGGAATCCGGACAGAATTCCCAACCCGCCCCCCGATTTTTCTGATCATGCAGTACCCTGTGGCGCCACATGGGGAGGTGCGATGCCGTCCAGTCGTACAGAGGTGCAGGTCAGGCCAGGGACCGAGGCCGATCTGGATGCCCTCACGGCGCTCTACAACCACTACGTACGTGAGACGGCCATCACATTCGACACGGCCCCTCTCACCCCGACGGAGCGCCGCCCCTGGCTGCTCTCCCACCCGGAAGACGGCCCGCACCGCCTCCTGGTTGCCACGGAGGCGGATTCCCGCCGCGTCCTGGGTTACGCCACCTCGGGTCCGCACCGCCCGAAGGCCGCCTACGCCCCCTCGGTGGAGACCTCCGTCTACCTCGCCCCGGACGCCACCGGCCGCGGCGTCGGCACGCTGCTCTACGCCGCCCTCTTCGCCGCACTGGCCGACGAGGACGTGCACCGCGCCTTCGCCGGCATCGCTCAGCCCAACGAGGCGTCGATCCGGCTGCACGAAGGCTTCGGTTTCCGGCACCTGGGCACGTTCGGCGAGGTGGGCCGCAAGTTCGGCCGCTACTGGGACGTGGCCTGGTACCAGAAGGACCTGAAGTCCGGCTGAGTCGCCGACCGGGTTTCAGCCGAACTGGACGGACCGCTTGGCGAGCCCCATCCAGAACCCGTCGATCACCGACCGGTGCGCGTCCGCGCCGGCCGCGCCGAGCGTGACGAACAGTGGCGCGAAATGTTCGGTGCGCGGGTGCGCGAGCTTCCCGGCCGGCGCCTTGGTCTCGAAGTCCAGCAGCGCGTCGAAGTCGCCCGCGTCCAGCGCGGCGCGGCCCCAGTCGTCGAACTCGGCGGACCAGCCCGGCACGCCCCCGGCGTGCCGCAGGGCGGCCAGGTTGTGGGTGAAGAATCCGGAGCCGACGATCAGCACACCCTCGTCACGCAGCGGCGCGAGCCTGCGGCCGATGTCGAGCAGGCGGGCCGGATCGAGGGTGGGCAGGGAGATCTGGAGGACGGGGACGTCGGCCTCGGGGAACATCTCGACGAGCGGGACGTAGGCGCCGTGGTCGAGGCCGCGGTCGGGGACGTCCTGGACCGGCATGCCGGGGGCACGCAGCAGCTTGCGCACGGAATCGGCCAGTCCGGGGGCGCCGGGGGCCTCGTACCGCACGCGGTAGTAGTGCTCGGGGAAGCCCCAGAAGTCGTAGACCAGCGGGAGGGTGCGGGTGGCGCCGAGGGCGAGGGGGGCCTCCTCCCAGTGGGCGGAGACCATCAGGATCGCCTTCGGGCGGGGCAGCTCCGCGGACCAGGCGGCGAGCTGGCCGGGCCAGACGGGGTCGTCGGCGAGCGGCGGGGCGCCATGACTGAGGTAGAGAGCGGGCATGCGTGCGGCGGCGGACGGCTCGGCGGTGTCGTGCATGGCGTCTCCTCCCGGGCGGGCCTCGGGGCGACCCACCGTGGCCCGAACTTTGCTTTAACTCTCAAGCATTACGCCTCAGGTTACGCCCAGCTTGTTCAATTTTCAAGAAGGTGGCTCGTACAGTGGAAGACATGAACTCGGCATCCACCCCGGCAACGGCGCCGGCCCCCGGCCACCGCTGGCTCACCGACGAGGAACAGCGCGTCTGGCGGGCGTATCTGCACGCGACGACCCTGCTGGAGGACCATCTCGACCGGCAGCTCCAGCGCGACGCGGGCATGCCGCACATCTACTACGGGCTGCTCGTCACCCTCGCCGAGGCGCCGCGCCGCCGGCTGCGGATGACCGAGCTGGCCCGGAAGTCGAAGATCACCCGCTCCCGGCTCTCGCACGCCGTCGCCCGGCTGGAGAAGAGCGGCTGGGTGCGCCGCGAGGACTGCCCCTCGGACAAGCGCGGCCAGTTCGCGGTGCTCACCGAGGACGGCGCCGAGGTGCTGCGCCGTACCGCGCCCGGTCATGTCGCCGCCGTACGGCAGGCCATGTTCGACCGGCTGACCCCGGCACAGCAGAAGGCCCTCGGCGAGATCATGGAGATCGTCGCCGAGGGCCTTCAGCCGAGCGAGGCGGGCGCGGACCTGCCCTGGCTCCGCTGAACTACCGCGAGGTCAGTGGGCCACCACCGGCACCGGGACCTCGTCCTCGGCGCCGTCACCGGAGGCGACCTTGGTGGAGCCCGGCCTGCCCGCGTTGACCATGGTGAACGCGATCAGCGAGGCGACGGCCAGGATGCCGACGGCGAACCAGATGGCCGAGCTGTATCCGTGCACCATGCCCTGCAGCTTGACCAGCTGCTGCTGCGGCGCGGCGGTCGCGGACGCGATGTGGTCCTTGACGTACGAGGTGGTCGCGGACGCGGCGATGGTGTTCAGCAGGGCGGTGCCGATCGCGCCGCCGACCTGCTGCGAGGTGTTGACCATGGCGGAGGCGACACCCGCGTCCCGGGGCTCGACGCCCTGGGTCGCCAGCGACATCGCCGGCATGAAGGCCGTACCCATGCCGAGGCCGAGCAGCACCATCGCGGGCAGCAGCAGCGCCGCGTAGGAGGAGCCGATCTCCAGCTGGGTCAGCAGCAGCATGCCGACCGCGGCGAGCGCGAAGCCGGGGCCCATGAGCAGCCGGGCCGGGACCCGGATCATCAGGCGGGCGCCGATCTGGGTGGAGCCGGTGATCATGCCCGCGACCATCGGCAGGAACGCGAAGCCGGTCTTGACCGGGGAGTAGCCCTTCACGACCTGGAGGTAGTAGGTCAGGAAGAGGAACAGGCCGAACATGCCGATGATGGCGAGGCCGAGCGAGAGGTAGATGCCGCCGCGGCTGCGGTCGGCGACCACGCGCAGCGGCAGCAGCGGAGCCTTGACCCGCTGCTCGACCAGGACGAACGCCAGCAGCAGCACGACGGAGGCGACGAACATCGAGATGGTGACCGCGTCGCTCCAGCCGTCGGACTCGGCGCGGGTGAAGCCGTACACCAGGGCGACCAGGCCGAGGGTGGACAGGACCACGCCGGGGATGTCGAGCGGGGAGCGGTTGCGGCCGCCCTCGGGCTCACGGATCACGAACCAGGCACCGGCCGCGGCGGCGATGGCGAACGGGACGTTGACGAAGAAGGTCCAGCGCCAGTCGAGGTACTCGGTGAGGAAGCCGCCGAGGATCAGGCCGACGGCACCGCCGCCGCCCGCGATGGCGCCGTAGATGCCGAACGCCTTGGCGCGCTCCTTGGCGTCGGTGAACATCACCGCGAGCAGGGACAGCGCGGCCGGGGCGAGCAGGGCGCCGAAGACACCCTGGAGGGCGCGGGCGCCGAACATCATCACGCCGGTGGTGGCGGCGCCGCCGAGCGCGGAGGCCGCGGCGAAGCCGGCGAGGCCGAGCAGGAAGGCCCGCTTGCGGCCCCACAGGTCGGCGATGCGGCCGCCGAAGAGCAGCAGACCACCGAAGGCGAGGGCGTAGGCGGTGACGACCCACTGCCGGTTGCCGTCGGATATGCCGAGGTCCTGCTGGGCGGAGGGCAGCGCGATGTTCACGATGGTGGCGTCGAGGACGACCATCAGCTGGGCCAGCGCGATGAAGACGAGCGCCTTCCAGCGGTTGGCGTCGCCGCCGGGCGCGGCGGCCGCGGGCGGCTTGGTGGCTGTTTCGGACATGGGGGTACCCCGTTCGGGACTTCGGTCGGACGTATCGGTCATGCGGGGCGCGGCCGTACGCGGCACTGCGTACGCGCACAGGGCGTGCGGGGCCCCGCCGGCTCGCCCTCGTCGGCGGCCGGGTGGCAAAGAAGAGGCTTCTGGTTCCGGGGTGCGGGCCCGGCGGACGTGCGGGTCTGGCGGTCGGGCGGTCAGGTCGGTCGGGTCAGGACGTGCGCAGGTCCTCCATGGTCACGGCCGTGCCGGGCAGGACGGAGCGGGCCGGTGCCCGCAGTCCGTCGAGGAAGAGTTGGAGATGGCGGTGCACGAACCGGTCGGCGTCGAAGCAGGCCGTACCGGCCGGGGGCCGGCTGAGCTGCGCCGCGGCGACCATCAGGTCACCGACACCGACGTCGCCGCGGAGCTGGCCGGCCGCCTTGGCGCGGTCCATGACCTCGGCGATCAGCGCCTCCACCCGCTCCCGTGCCGCCTCCAGGTCGGGGTGGCTGTGGTCGAAGGTGCTGGAGACCATCGGGCACAGCGCGCTGATCCGCTCCTCGGCGGCGGCGTGCGCGAAGCGCTCCAGCGCGGCGAAGGCGTCGCCGGTCTCGGCGAGCGCGCATTTCGCCGCCTCGGCCGTGCGGTCCATCACGGAGCACAGGACCTCCCGGACCAGGGCCTCCCGGTCCGGGAAATTGCGGTACAGCGTGGCGTTGCCGACGCCCGCGCGGCGGGCGATCTCGTCGAGCGGCACCTGGGGGCCGTGTTCGACGAGCATCTCCCGTGCGGCGGTGACGATCCGCTCCCGGTTGCGGAGCGCGTCGGCACGGGGCCGGGGCGACGCCCTGCGGGCGGGGGGTGCGGTGCGCACGGCGGACACGGCGGACTCCACATCTGTACGGGTCGGGAAGCGGACGGTGGGCGTCCGGTGATCCGGGGAGAAGCTCCCCGTTTCGCGCGGACACAGGTCTAAACGGGGAGACCCTCCCCGCTTATTTCCCGCTCCGGCGAAATCGCGTGTGACCTGGCTCACAGCATGACTCGGCGCGTCACTGCCCCGCCCCCGGCCGGACGATTCATCCCCACAGTATGCGATTCACACCCACTCCTGCCGAAATCCCACGATCGGCCTCCCTCAGCGCGCGGCACCGGCCCCGGCGACACAGGGTGAGGCCAAGGACGCAGCCGGGTAACGGGGGCTGCCGTGGAGCGGGAGGTCCGTGTATGCAGCCGCCATCGCCCCGCCGCCGCATACGCCCGCGCCGCGTGGCCGCCCTCGCCTCGGTGACCGCGCTGACCTTCGCGGTCAGCACCTCGGCCGGGTCCGGGCAGCTCACGGCGCGCACCACCTCCGGGCCGATCGGCCTGATACGCACGGCCGCCCTGGCTCCCTGCATGATCCAGGGGGCGGCGGAGGTCCAGATGACCGAGGGCTTCCCCACCTCCACCGGCTACTCCCGCTCCACCGGCACCGTCCATGCCCTGACCCTCATGGTCGACTTCCCGGACACCCCCGGCGAGGGCAAGGCGATGGACCGCTTCCACGAGTTCTTCCCGAAGACCCAGGAATGGTTCGCCAAGGCGTCGTACGGCCGGCTCGACTACCGCGCCGAGACCCCGATCACCTCCTGGCTGCGGATGCCCAAGCCGTTCGAGGACTACGGCATAGAGCGCGGCGCCCCCTTCGACCCCGGCTACCGGCAACTGGTGCGCGACATCGTCTCCGCCGCCGACCCGGACGTGGACTTCCGCTCGTACGACCTGCTGAACGTGCTCGTCACTCCGAACGCCGGCCCCTCCGCCCTGGACACGGTCCTGTCCGTGACCTTCGCCGGCAACGGCGAGGCCCCGGTGGCCGACGGCACCCCGGTCGCCAACGCCTCCTTCGTCTACTCCCGCCAGGACGACGGCTCCGGCGCCTACGCGGAGACGGGCTACCGGGTGCTGCCGCACGAGAACGGCCACACCTTCGGACTGCCGGACCTGTACACGCAGGAGGGCGGCAGCGCGGTCGGGCACTGGGACATCATGAGCGAGGACTGGGGGGCCAACAACGACCTGCTGGGCTGGCACAAGTGGAAGCTGGGCTGGCTGCCGGCGGGCCAGGTCGGCTGCGCGACGGCCGCGGGCAGCCAGGAGTACACCCTCTCCCCGCTCTCCCGGAAGGACGGCGGCAAGCTGGTGATGGTCCCGATCGACGACCGCACCGCGTACGCGCTGGAGCTGCGGGCGGAGGGCGGGAACGACGAGGCCGTCTGCAAGCCCGGCATCCTCGTCTACAAGGTCGACGCCGCCGTCGACACCGGCCGCGGCCCCATCACCGTCTACGACGCCCACCGGGACAGCGGCGGCTGCACCCGCAGCCCCAACGTCCACGCCGAGCTCTCCGACGCACCTTTCTCCCCCGGCGAGACCTTCAAGGACCCGGCGCACGGCATCACCGTCCACGTGGTGAGCGCGGACCTGGACGACAGGTACCGGGTACGGGTGACCCGCACGCACGCGGCGAAGAACAGCACGGCGGCGGCAGGGCCGGTCCGGCCAAGTGACCGCTGAACCGGCCCCTTTGACCGCCCGCGCCCCGCTCGCCCACCACCCCACCCCTGATCCGCTACCCTGTCAGGGGCAGCCACCCAGGTGGCCGTCGTACCCCGCCTTCGTAGCTCAGGGGATAGAGCACCGCTCTCCTAAAGCGGGTGTCGCAGGTTCGAATCCTGCCGGGGGCACAGAGAAAGACCAGGCCAGAGGCCCTTTCGTTCGGTGAGCGGGAGGGCCTTCGCGCTGCTCGGGGTCACTTCTTCGCGGCGGGGCGCCGCACGCCCTTGCCCGTGCCGCCGCGGGCCGGCTTCGCGGGCTCGCTCTTGCGCGCCGGGGTCTGCGCCGCGGGCGCCTGCGCCGGCCGTTTCCGCGTGGTCGGCCACTTGAACTCGATCTCCAGCTCGACCTCGCCGTCGCCGATCTCGATCTCCACCTCGCTGCGGAGGTCGTCGGGGATGCGCAGGCTCAGCGTCGCGGAGCCGAGTTCCAGTTCGGCCTCCCCGCCGTCGCGCAGCGCGGCGGCGAGTGCGGCGAGCTGGTCGGCCGCCTCGCGGCGGGAGAGCGAGCGCTTCTGCTCGAACCTGAGGTCCTTCATGGGTGTCTCCCGTCCCGGGCGAAGACCGGCGGTCACTGCCGCGACCGGTCCGCTCCGGCCGGTCGGGCTACTTCCAATCTCGCCGTCCCGGATGCCCCGCGCACCTCGGCACGCCTGCCGGTGAGCGCGCCATGCAGACGGCCCGGATGGGTCCTACGGTGGGAAGAAGGCGCCCGTCGGCGGAAACGCGGTCCGCTTCCGCCCCATCTCCCCCGGGCCCGACTCACCAGGAAGGCAAGCGCCATGTCCACCGCATCGGACACCCCTGTCCTGGACACCCTCGCCGCCATGACGGTCGATTCGATCGAGCGCTGCGGGCTGCCCCCGGACATGCTCATCCTCACGCGTATCGCGGCACTCGCCGCCTCGGACGCCCCGCCGCTCTCCTACGCGGCCCATATCGATCCCGCCCTGGAGACGGGGGTGACCGCCGAACAGCTCCAGGACGTCCTGGTCGCCATCGCCCCCATCGTCGGCACCGCCCGCGTCATGACGGCGGCGGCCAACATCGCCACGGCTCTCGGCATCGCCATCGCGGTCGCCGACGCCGACATCTCGGCCCGGGGCTGAGAGCGGACTCCCGTCCGGCCCGGTGGTCAGCGCGGCCGGACGGGAGCGACGGCCGCCAACGCGACGTACAGGTAAGCCACTTGCGTGAACGGCGGCCTCTTCGGCCGCGCACCGGCCGCCTTCGCCGAGCCGTACGCCGGTCACCACGAGCGCGACCACCGGTCCCCGAGCAACGCCGCCGGGCCGGGTGCGCCAACCGGTCGATGTGCACGGCGGGTCACGGAGCGGCCTCCGGAGCTGCTGGGACGATGCGCGCATGGCATCCGGAGCAGGTACCTCCGAGAAATCGGGCACGGCGCGCATCGTCCTGCTGGCACTCGCGGCGGGGCAGTTCCTGATGGCGCTCGACAGCTCCGTCATGAACGTCTCCATCGCCACGGTGGCCGAGGACGTGGGCACGACGGTGTCGGGTGTGCAGGGCGCGATCACGGCCTACACCCTGGTCATGGCGATGTTCATGATCCCCGGCGGCAAGGTGGGGGCGCTGATCGGCCGCAAACGCGCGTTCATGATCGGCTGCGTCGTCTACGGGTGCGGTTCCCTCATCACCGCGCTCGCGCCGAACCTGCCCGTGCTGCTGCTCGGCTGGGCGTTCCTGGAGGGGATCGGAGCCGCCCTCATCCTGCCCGCGATCGTGGCGCTCGTGGCGAGCAACTTCGCCGCCGAGCGCCGCGCCGCCGCCTATGGTCTCGTCGCGGCCGCGGGAGCCGTGGCGATCGCGGTCGGGCCGCTCGTCGGGGGTGTCGCGACGACGTACTTCTCCTGGCGGTGGGTCTTCGCCGGTGAGGTCGTGATGGTGCTCGGCATCCTGGGGCTCGCCGGCCGCATCGCCGACGCGCCGGTCGGCGAACGCCCCCGCATCGACCTCGTCGGCGCCGTGCTCTCCGCGCTCGGGCTCGGGCTCTTCGTCTACGGCGTGCTCCGCTCCGACGAGTGGGGCTGGCTCCAGCCGAAGCCCGGCGCGCCCTCGGGGCTCGGGGTCTCGCTGGTCGTGTGGCTGATGCTGGCCGGGCTCTCCCTGGTCTGGCTCTTCCTCCGCTGGGAGGCGCGCGTGGTCCGGCGGGGCGGGGAGCCGCTCGTCGACCCGGGCATGCTGCGCGTACCGCAGTTCACCGGCGGACTGACGATGTTCTTCTTCCAGTACCTGGTCCAGATGGGCGTCTTCTTCGTCGTACCGCTCTACCTGTCCGTCGCCCTGGGGCTGTCCGCGCTCCAGACCGGCGCCCGCATCCTGCCGCTGTCCGTGACGCTGCTGGCGGCCGCCGTGCTGATCCCCCGGCTCCTCCCGGACGTGTCTCCGCGGCGGGTGGTGCGGCTCGGGACCCTCGCGCTGCTCGTGGGCGCGGTGGCCCTGATGGGCGCGCTCGACGTGGAGGCGGACGCGGCGATCGTGACCGTCCCGCTGCTGCTGATCGGGCTGGGCATGGGGGCGCTGGCCTCCCAGCTCGGGTCGGTCACCGTGTCCGCGGTGCCGGAGTCGCGGAGCGCGGAGGTCGGCGGCGTGCAGAACGCCGTCACCAACCTCGGCGCCTCGATCGGTACGGCGCTCGCCGGGTCGATCATGATCGCCGCGCTGACGACCTCCTTCCTCACCAGCGTGGAGCGGAACCCGGCGATCCCGGCCGAGGTCAAGAGTCAGGCGAACGTCCAACTCCAGAGCGGTGCGCCGTTCCTGTCGGACGCTCAGCTCAAGTCCGCTCTCGAAGAGGCGGGCACCGGGGCGGAGGTCGCGCGGGCGGCGCTCGACGCGAACACCGAAGCCAGGATCGACGGTCTGCGGGCCGCGCTCGCCGTCCTCGCCTTCGCCGCGGTCCTCGCCCTGTTCTTCACCTCGCGCATCCCGGCGACCCAGCCCCGGTCGGCGGCCAACTAGTCGCTGACCGGCCGGAGGTGCGCCTTCTTCGCCCGGCGGTGAAGGCCGTCCGCCTCGCCCTTATGCGGGACTTACTTTTCGTGTAACGTGCGCGCGTTCGATTCTTCATGAAACTCTCAGAAAGTCCGACGATGAGCGCTCCGACGCCCCCCGCCGCCCCGCAGGACCCCCAGTTCCAGCAGGGTCAGCCCTTCCAGGGGGCCGCGCCCGTGCCCGCCGCCGCGCCCGCCAAGCCGAGCAAGGTGAAGAAGTTCCTCAGCATCGTGGCTCTGCTCGTCGTCGCCGTGGTGGTGAAGGTCGGCATCGCGTACGTCTTCAACTCCCCGGTGCACGCCGAGGCCGGCGACTGCGTCCGGGTGACCGGTGGCGACAACGACCCCGAGGTCGACACCAAGGACTGCACCGACAAGGACGCCAACTACAAGGTGATCAAGGTCGTCAAGGACACCTTCGACGTCAACGCCTGCACCGTCGGCGAGGCCGCGCTCGCGCAGGAGTGGGACGCGGAGAAGTTCGTGCTCTGCCTGGACCCCGTGAAGAAGTAGCCCGTGGGCTGGGCGGCCGTCAGCCGTCCAGCCGCGAACGCCGGTTCATCCACGCGGCCACCGCCGCGCCCGACACGTTGTGCCAGACCGAGAAGACCGCGGCCGGCAGCGCCGCCAGCGGGTTGAAGTAGGTGGCCGCCAGCGACGCGGCCAGGCCCGAGTTCTGCATCCCGACCTCGAAGGCCATGGCCCGGCTCGCCGCGGGGTCGAGCCGTGCCGCGCGGGCGGCTCCGTAACCGAGGGCCAGGCCGAGGGCGTTGTGCAGGACCACCGCGAGCAGGACGAGCGCGGCCGCGTCCTTCAGCGCGGAGGCGCTCGCGGCCACGACGATCAGGACGATGACGGCCACCGTCCCGGCCGACAGCCAGGGCAGCGCGGGCAGGCAGCGGCGCGCGAGGCCCGAGGCCAGGCGCCGGACCAGCAGGCCCGCCACCACCGGGACCAGGACCGTCTTGAGGATGTCGACCATCATCGGGCCCGCCTCGACGTCCAGCATGTGCCCCGCGAGCAGCAGGACCAGGTACGGGGTGACCAGCGGGGCGATCAGCGTGGAGACCGTCGCCACCGACATCGACAGGGCCACGTCACCCCTGGCGAGGAAGGTCACCACGTTGGACGCCGTGCCGCTCGGCGTGCAGCCGACGAGGATGACGCCCACGGCCAGCGCCGGGGGCAGGTCCAGCAGCCCGGCGATCGCCCAGCCGAGGCCCGGCATGATCACGTAGTGCGCGACCAGACCGAGCGCGACCGCCCAGGGGCGCCTGGCCACACCCTGGAAGTCCTCCGACGTCATCGTCAGCCCCATGCAGAACATGACGACCCCGAGCAGGTACGGAACAGCCGTCTTCCCCCCGGCGAAGGCCGACGGCATCACCATCCCGAGGGCACCCGCGGCCAGCACCAGCAGGGGGAAGACGGTCACGGCCCGTCTCGCCGCGCGGCCGGCATCCGCCGTGTCCGCCAGGTCAGTTGTCACGTCGGCCGGGGCGACCCGGTCCTCTGAGTGCTGCACTTACCGCTCCCGCGTCCGCCGTCCCGTCGTCGCGCGCGGCAATCCGCCCGCCCGCCGATCGTGCCAGACGCCCCCCCCGTCCGTGTATGGGGCACCTATCGCGGCGCCGCCCCCGCGCACCCCACGCACTGCGTGGTAGCCGGGCGGATGTCCAGGCGTTCCGGCGAGATCTTCGTGCCGCAGGTCTCGCAGATGCCGTATCCGCCCTCCGCGAGGCGGGAGAGGGCCTCGTCCAGGTGGTCGAGGTGGGTGCGGGCCTGGGTGAGGAGGGAGGAGACGTGGGCCCGTTCGAAGGCGGTGCTGGAACCGTCCGGATCGTGTTCGTCGTCGACGGCGACCAGGGCGTTGGCCTCCACGATCGCGGTGAAATCCCTGTTCAGGGCCTCGATCTGGGTCTGGGTGGCGGCGCGCTCGGCCAGGAGACGGGCCTGGATCGCGGCCGCGTCCGGGGCATCGCCTGACGCGTCCGGGACATTGCCTGACGAATCGGTCATTCATACGTCAGCGTCCAGCCGGGCGGGCGTATTCCGGGCCCCCGCCCCGTCCGTCCGGCCCGCCAGCGCCAGCCCCGCCGTCACCGCGACCGACGCCCCGGCCATGACCGTCATCCCCGTCGCCGGAGAGGTCAGTTGGGCCAGTGCTCCCGCCAGGCCCGCGCTCACCCCCTGCATGGTCAGCATCCCCGCCGAGTGCAGCCCGAGGGCGTGGCCGGACAGGTCGCCCGGGGTCAGGGACATCAGGCGTTCCTGCTGGACCAGACTCGCGCCGAAGCCCACCGAGGCGAGCGTCACGCACAGCAGGGCCACCGGCAGCGGAGGGCGGGCCGCGAAGGCCAGGTACGGCACGGCGAGGAGGAGCAGCAGCGGAGTGGCCAGGCGGGCGCGGACCGGGGCGGGCAGGAGCCGGCCCACCGTCACGTCCCCCACCAGCATCCCCACCGCCGCGCAGGCGAACAGCGTGCCCGCGGCGTCCGGCGCGTACGACACGTACAGCGACTCGCAGCCGACGACCAGGCCGTTGGGCACCCACAGGCCCAGGTAGGTGAGCCGGCGGGGGCGCGAGGACCACAGGACGGCGTTGGTGTGCCAGGTCGCCGCCACGGACGGGCGGCCGGTGGCGCGGGGCGGCCGGGCGGTGAGGCCGGTCCGGAGCAGCAGGGCGGCGGTCAGGTACAGGGCGGCGGCGAGCAGCAGGCAGGTGCGCGGGGAGACCGCGGTCAGCAGGGCGCCGCCGGTCGCGTACCCGGCCGTCTGGGTCAGACCGCTCATGATGTTGAAGAGGGAACGGCCCTGCAGGTAGCCGTCCCTGGTGAGGATCTCGTTCACCAGGCCCCAGCGCACCCCGCCGCCCAGCGCGGCCACCAGGCCCAGCAGGAACACGGCCCCCAGCAGGACGCCCGGCGGCAGACCCGGAACCGCCTGGAACGCCGTGCCGGCCGCGAAGACCGCCGCGATCGCGGACAGGGCGGTGCGCGGGGGCAGCCGGTCGGAGCCGGAGAGCAGGAAGGTCGCGCCGAGGACCTGGGCCAGCGACGGGCCGAACATGCTCAGCGCCGAGAGCAGCGGGGAGCCGGTGGCCCGGTAGACGAGGGTGCCCAGGGCGAGCCCGCCCATCGTCTGGGCGGCGGTCTGCGCGGAGGAGGCGAGGAAGAGGGGGGTGAACTCCGGGGTGCGGAACAGGGATCTGTAGCTCGGCATGCGGGAAGTCTCGGCGGGGCGGTGAGGGGCTGGTTATTGTTTCGCCGGACCGCGAAAGACCGGGGGGTGACGCGTATGGGCTGGTGGCTGCTCGACGCCGACACGCTGGCCCGCAGCCGCTTCGTGATCTCCCCCTTCGCCGAGACCTTCGCCAGCCTCAAGCTGCTGAACGCGGCCGCGCCCACGCACCCCGGCGAGCGGGAGTGGCTGCACACTCATCTGCCCGCCTACCGGGCCCTGTTGGCAGCGGACCCGGTCACCGCGCGGCTGGTGCGCGCGGGGCTGGGCCGGGACTGGATCGCCGACTTCCTCACGCCCGCCCCGCGGGACGGGGAGACCGTCGCCGAAGGGCTCGCCCGGGTGCGGGCCGCCCGTCCCGCCGACGCCCGCGCCCACCTGCTGCTCTCCCTCGGCGGGCCGCCGCTGCCCGCCGTGCTGGACCGGGACGACCTGCCCGAGCGGGCGGCGGCACTGCTGGAGTGGGTGTGGGAGGAGACGGTGCGCCCGCACTGGGAGCACCGCAGACGGGTGCTGGAGACGGACGTCCTGGCGCGTACCGCGCGGATGGGCCGGGGCGGCTGGGCCGGGGTGCTGGACGGCCTGCGCCCGGGGACGCGGTGGCTCGGGGAGAGCCGGTTCCAGGTCAACGCGCGCGCCTACCCGCCCCGCGAGATCTCCGGCTCCGATCTCGTCCTCGTCCCGGTGACCCCGCAGCGGCAGGGCTGGGTGTCCTGGGAGGAGCGGGAGCGGTACGCGGTGATCTACCCCTGCGCCGGGGCGCTGGCCGGGCAGGCCGACCGCCCGGTGGCCGCGAGCCTGGGCGCGCTGCTCGGTCCGGCCCGCGCGACCGTCCTCACCCTGCTGGACTCCCCCCTGAGCACCACCCAGCTCACCGCGCTCACCGGACAGACCCTCGGCTCGGTCGGCCGTCACCTGAAGGTGCTCCGCGACTGCGCCCTGATCTCCCGCCGCCGCGCGGGCCGCTCGGTGCTGTACACGCGCACCGCCGCCGGCGAGGTACTGGTGGAGGCCGCCCGGAAGGGCCCTGGTTAGGCTGCCCACCATGACGACCAGCGATCACACCTCCTCCCCCCTCGACGTCGAGATCGGCGCGCTCAAGGGCGGCTCCGCAGAGCTCTCCCAGTACGCCGGACAGGCCGTGCTCGTCGTGAACGTGGCCTCCAAGTGCGGGCTGACCCCGCAGTACACGGGTCTGGAGCGGCTCCAGGAGCGGTTCGGCCCGCGCGGGTTCACCGTGCTCGGCGTGCCGTGCAACCAGTTCATGGGCCAGGAGCCCGGTTCCGCCGAGGAGATCGCCGAGTTCTGCTCGGCGACGTACGGCGTGACCTTCCCGCTCACCGAGAAGGTCGAGGTGAACGGCGACGGCCGGCACCCCCTCTACGACCGGCTGACCGGCTTCGCCGACGCCGAGGGCCACACCGGTGACATCCGCTGGAACTTCGAGAAGTTCCTGATCGGCCGCGACGGCGAGATCGCCGCGCGCTTCGCCCCGCAGACCGAGCCGGAGTCCGCCGAGGTCGTGGCGGCCGTCGAGGCGCAGCTCGGCTGACACCGGCGCCGCCGGCACCCGCGCGGCCGGCATGAGTGAAGCCCCCTCGGCAAGGACGGCGACCGGACGAGGGGGCTTCTCGGGTACTGCTTGTGCTGTTGTGTTCGGCGAAGCATCGGTCGGTGCTTCCGCGCGGTGGGACCGGAGGGGTCCCTACTTGACCGAGGCCACGAAGGCGTTCCACGCCGTGGCGGGGAACGCCAGGACGGGACCCGCGAGGTCCTTGGAGTCACGTACGGCGAGTTCGGCGGGGGTCGGCGACTGGACCTCGACGCAGGCGCCGTTGCCCGCGGAATAGGAGGACTTCATCCACGTCTCCGTCGCGCCCTGGATCAATGCCATGTCCACTCCTGTTGCGAGTTGCGGTGGTGCGGTTCGCGCCAACCCTTCCCAGCGGCTGGCGTGATCGACGCTACCGGTCAACCCCCTTGCTCGCAGGAGACGTTCACCCGAGCGGATGGCATATTCCAACTGAGCAGTCAGGGGAACGGGGCGCCGTGTACGATCCCTCGCCCCACGTACTCCCGGCCTACTGGGCGAACCTCTTGGCGGCGTCCTGGATGAACCGCTGGGACTGCTCCACCGGGAGCGCCTGGGCACGCAGGTGCTCGTACATCACGGCGTACTTCTGCACGTCCGGAGCCTTCTCCAGGTACAGGTCGCTGGTGACGCCCTCCAGGTAGACCACGCTGGAGTCGGCCGCGTCGGCGAACTCAAGGATGGCGTACTGGCCGTTGAGCCCGGGGTGCGCGCCCACCTCGAAGGGCAGCACCTGCACGGTGACGTGCGGGAGCTGGGACAGCTCGGCCAGGTGCTCCAGCTGCTCGCGCATGATGAGCTTGCTGCCGACGACCCGGTGCAGCGCGGCCTCGTCCAGCACCACCCAGAGCCGCAGCGGGTTGGCCTCGTCGGTGACCCGCTCCTGGCGGCGCATCCGGACCTTGACGCGCTTGTCGATCTCGGCGGTCGAGGTCTCCGGCAGCGCGCCACGCACCAGCGCCTCCGCGTAGGCACGGGTCTGCAACAGGCCGGTGACGAGCTGGGGTTCGTACACCCGCAGCGACTGCGCGTCGGTCTCCAGACCGATGTAGACGCTGTACGGGATGTCGCCGAAGGTGTGCCACCAGCCCTGCTGCCGGGAGTCACGGGCCATCTCCATCAGCGAGTCGACCACCCTCTGGTCCTCGACCTCGTACACCCCGCACAGATCGCGGACGTCACGCTGGCTGATGCTGCGGCGGCCGTTCTCCAGCCGGCTGATCTTGGACTGCGACACCAGCAGGCGGTCGGCGACCTCTTCGGCCGTCATGCCCTTGAGCTCGCGGAGCTTGCGCAGCTCCTGGCCCAGCCGACGCCGCCTGACGGTGGGATTGACATTGGACGCCACGGGACGCGCACCTCCGGCCGGCTGCCTTTATCTGACGCTTTGTGTATCTGCTGTTGAGCAGACTGCCACCAAGGTGGTTCCTACCGCTGGGAAACGTCGGATATGCGGCGCGTACGCGTCAGTTCGCTGATATTGACCGGCCCCGGTCCGGCGTGCGCGCGAGTGGTGGAGCGGGGCGGGGGACCCCGTCGGTCCGCCCGCCCCGCTCCTCGACCAGCCCGTCACCGGCGGGAGTCGGCCCCTGCCGGTGCTCCGTTCAGTGTGCCGCCACGCGGGCCATCGGCCCGTGGTGCGGCTGCATCGGGACCCCGCGCGCGGGTTCCCCGGCGACCCTGGCCCCGGGGCCGGGCTGCCGGCCCACGGGTCCCTGACCGCGCCTCGGCTGCGCGGCCACGCCGTTCTGCACGTCCATCACCGCGTGCGCGACCAGGCCGCCCATCGGGTCGTGCCGGATCAGGTCCCGCAGCCGGGAGCGGGACGAGCGTCCCTCGTTGCCCGGATACAGGTGCTTGCCCAGCCCGACCGCGTGGGCCAGCGCGGCCAGCGCGGCGGTCCGGGGGTCCGGTGGTACGCCGGTACGGATCGCGGAGTCGAGCCTCCCGCGGATCTCCCGGCTGATGGTGGTGTCCGTCGCCTGGTACCGCGTGGTCGGCAGCACGCCGCACATCTGGCCCGGGACGGCGGCCACCATGCCGCACCTCTCCAGGTGCGACAGATAGGTCTGACGCAGGCCCAGCCGGGGCCCGCCTATCCAATGGACGGCCCGTACCGGAGCGCCGCGCCTTCGCAGCAGCTCCAACGCGCAGTCCAGAGTCGGATCTCCTGTCGGCCGTGGCACCACCACGGCGATACGATCCCCGTCTGGGGCTATCCGTCCGGCCAGCGCCAGCTCCACTAGCTGCGCACCGGCCAGACCGAGGTCGAGCGACTGCGGCTGCGCAGTGGTACCCGTGGCCGGGTCCAGTGCGAGCATCAGAAGCTCTTCCGGAAGTGTTCTGCGGCTCCTGCCCATCCATGCCTCCCCGCGTGGATGAATGACAGGGTGACGCCTCTCACATTCATCTGTCGAGGGTGCGTGCCCGGTTCGTGGGGGAACCGGCAGGTATGTCGTTCTCGTCTGCCACTACGGGCGAACCCCCACACAGGACACTGGTACATGGTTCGGACAGGGCGCGCGAGTGCGCGTGCGGCGCATCAAGGAGGCATCGGTGGCGGGCGAGTCCCCCGACAGGTCGAAGCAGCACGAAGCGTCGGCGGAACCGACGTCGGGGAGCGCGGGCACCGTTCCCGCGGCCCGCGAAGCGGACTCGGCCGCACCGGCCGAGGTGACCGCCGGCCCGGCGGCCCCCGTCGAGGACGAGGAACTCCGCGAGGCGGTCTCGGCGTGGGTCCGCTCGGCGGACGATGCTTCCGCCTCCGGCGGTTCGGCGAAGGGGAAGCCTTCGGCCAAGGGCGGCTCGGGGACGGCGGGTTCATCCGGCGGCCCGGAGGAGGACGCTGCTCCGGCTGAGGGCGACGGCGCCGACGACGACAGCGACGAGGGCGAGAGCGCTCCGGCCAAGGCCGTTGTCCCTTCGGGTGGTTCGGACACGGAGGCCCCCGAGGCCGACGCCGTCGAGGACGCCCCTGCCGGTGCCGAGGACGCTCCGGAGGAAGGTTCCGGCACCCCGGAGGCCGAGGACGGCTCCGAGGGCGCGGAGAAGGCCGCCAGCGGCTCCGAGGACGCTTCTGACGACGCGTCCGGGGACTCCGGGGCCGAGGAGGCCCCCGAAGCCCCTGTCGCCGCCCACGAGGACACGGACGGGGATGCGGCCCCCGAGGACGCCCCTGAGGGCGCCTCCGGCTCCGCCGCGGACACCGTCGAGGACTCCGAGGGGGACGCCGAGGAGGGCGACGCCGGGTCCTCCGACGAGGCCAAGTCCGAGACCGGTTCCGAGGCTGAGGCCGAGGCCGCCCCCGAAGCGGACGCCGACGCTGACGCCGACAGCGACGCCGAGGACTCCGCGAAGGACGTCCCCGCCCCGGCCGCCAAGGATTCCGAGGACTCCAAGGACTCCGAGAAGCGCACCCCCCTCCCCGCCGCCGAGGACGACGCGGAGTCCGACACCGAGTCCGACGGTGACGACACCGGCGAGTCCGGCGAGGACACCCCCGCCGACGCCGTCGACCACCCCACCACCGTCTTCAAGGCCCCCCGGCCCAAGAAGCCGGAGGTCGACCAGCCCACGACCATGCTCAAGCTCGGCGGGAAGCCGAAGCCCGCCCCCGCGAAGCCCTCCCCCGCCGAGCGGGACGCCGAGCGGACCAGCAGGTTCGTCGCGCTGAAGCCGGACCTCAAGGCGCCTTCGCCGAGGGCCGAGGAGACGCGGGCCGTGCCCCAGGTGGGGCCGGAGCGCACGACCCAGCAACCGCTGCCGCCGAAGCCGCCGCTGGACCTGCTGGCGGAGCTGACGAACACGCCTCCGCCGCCGGAGACCCCGGTGCGCACGCTGGTGCGCCGGGTGAAGATCTGGACGCCGCTGGTGATCCTGCTGGTGGTGATCCTGGGCGTCGTGCAGGCCACGCGCGCGCTGCCGCAGCCCACGCTGGCCCTGACCGCCGAGGACAGCCACACCTTCGGGGGCGGCAAGGCGGACATCCCGTGGCCCGCCGACGGCCAGGCCGCGCTGGACGTGCAGGGCATCGGCTCGTTCGGCTCCTCCGGGTCCGGCAAGCCCGTCCCGATCGCCAGTGTGGCGAAGGTGATGACCGCGTACCTGATCCTGCGTGACCACCCGCTCAAGAGCGGCGCCGAGGGCCCGAAGATCAAGATCGACAAGGCGGCCCAGGACCAGTCCAGGGCGGGCCAGGAGTCCACGGTCGACGTGACCGAGGGTGACGCGATCACCCAGCGCGAGGCGCTGGAGGGCGTGCTGATCGCGTCCGCGAACAACGTGGCCCGGCTGCTCGCCCGCTGGGACGCCGGTTCGGAGAAGGCGTTCGTGGCGAAGATGAACGACGCCGCCAAGGGCCTCGGCATGAGCGGGACGACCTACACCGACCCCTCGGGGCTGACCAACTCCACCGTCAGCACCGCCGCGGACCAGGTGAAGCTGGCCAAGGCCGCGATGCGCATGCCCGCGTTCCGCGAGGTGGCGGCGATGATGTCGTACACCGACTACAAGGGCACGTACCACTCCAACTGGAACCAGCTCGTCGGGCACAACGGCGTGGTCGGCATCAAGACCGGTACCACCACCTCGGCGCTCGGCAACCTGGTCTTCGCCGCGAAGCAGGACGTCGACGGCGAGACCCGGATGATCATCGGCGCGGTGCTGCGGCAGCCTCCGGGCGGCCGGGAGAACACCATTCTGAGCGCCGCGCTGGACCACAGCGACGCGCTGATCCGGGCCGCGCAGGGCGCGCTGAAGTCGGAGACGCTGCTGAAGAAGGGCACGGTCGTCGGGTACGTGGACGACGGCCTGGGCGGCCGCACGCCGGTCGAGGTGACCGAGGACGTGAAGGCGGCCGGCTGGGCGGGCCTGAAGGTGCGGCTCTCCTTCGACTCGGACACGGTCCCGCACACCGCGAAGGCGGGTACCCAGGTCGGCTCGCTCACCGTGGGTGACGGCACCGCCGCCGGTGCCGTGAAGGTGCCCGTCGCGCTCCGCGACGACCTGGCCGAACCGGGCCTCGGCAGCAAGCTGACCCGCCTCGGCTGACCCCCGGCACGCCCCGTCCGCACACCCCGCCGTCCGCGCTCCCGCCACAGGAGCCGGGCGGCGGGGTGCGTGCTAGCGTCACGAATCGGGGCAGGTCACCTTCGGACCGCACCCGGGCCGCGCAGGGGGCCGAGAACGGAAGACGGGACACGGGGAGTGCCTGACGTGGCGACAACCGAGCCGAAGCGCGCCGACGACGCCGAGCCCGACGCGGCGTCCGGTCCCCGGATACCGGTCGCGGCCCCGGAAGCCCCGGACAGCCTGCCGGCCGTCGCGTCCCTGCGGGCCCGGGTGCGCCGTCATCCCGTGCTGTCGGTGACCCTGCTCGCCGGTGTCCTGCACGTCATCTGGTTCTTCACGTTCGCCAACAGCGGCGGCGACCTCGCGGCGCAGGACGCCTGGGCCGAGTTCGTCGGCCGGCACCCCGGCTCGGCGTACAACCTCGCCTGGTACGGGGGCATGCACCCGGTGTCGTACAGCGTGGTGTCGCCGTATCTGATGTCCGTGCTCGGGGTGCGGACCACCATGATGATCGCCGGCACCGGCTCGGCCGCCCTGCTGACGACGCTGCTGTACCGCAGCCGGGCGGTGCGCAATCCGCTGTGGGCCGCGCTGGCCGGGGTGTTCGCGCTGCTGGGCAACGCGGTCTCGGGCCGGGTGACGTTCGGCCTCGGCACGCTCTTCGCGCTCTGCGCGGTGGCGGCGGTGTTCTGCTGGCCCTACGAGGGCCGGTACGCGCGCTGGGGCACGCCGCTGGCGGCCGCGCCGCTGGCCGCGCTCGCCGGGCTCTTCGCGCTGCTCGGCGGCGCGGTGTCCGGGTGGGTGGCCTACGGGCTCGCCGCGCTGTTCGCCGCGGGCGCCGTCGCGGTGGTGTGCTGCTGGCCCTACCGGGGCCGGTACAAGCGCTGGGCGAAGGCGCTGGCGGCCGCGCCGATGGCCGCGCTGGCCACGATGGCGTCGCCGGTGGCGGGGCTGTTCGTGGGCCTGGTCGCGGTCGCGCTGTTCCTGCAGAAGCGGCGGCCCGGCGCGTGGGCCCTGGGGCTGGCTCCCGCGGCGGTGGTGGCCATGTCGGCGTGGCTGTTCCCGTTCTCCGGCACCCAGCCGATGACGTTCGGCTCGGTGATCATGCCGCTGCTGTACGGGCTGCTGTGCGTGGTCCTGGTGCCCAGGGAGTGGGTCACCGTACGGCTGACGGCGGGTGTGTACAGCCTGAGCGTGGTCCTGGTGTGGCTGATCAGTTCACAGATCGGCTCGAACATCTCGCGGCTGCCGATGCTGTTCGCGGGGGTGGCGCTGACGGCCGCGCTGCCGTTCGCGGCGCCGCGCTCGCGCCGCTGGTACGCGACGGTGCTGGCGCTCGCCGGGTTCGTCGGGTGGATCGGCTTCAAGTCGGTCGACGACGTGGTCCACACGACCCCGGCCGCGTCCTGGGCGCGTGAGCTGGCGCCCCTGGTGCACCAGTTGCAGCGGGCGGACGCGGTGCAGGGCCGGGTGGAGGTCATCCCGGTCCGCTCGCACCGGGAGGCGTCCGCGCTGGCGCCGTACGTGAACCTGGCGCGCGGCTGGAACCGCCAGGCCGACATGGAGCGCAACCCGCTCTTCTACGACGACACCCTCAACTCGGCCAACTACCACGAGTGGCTCCAGCGGTGGGCGGTGCGGTACGTGGTGCTGCCGGCGGTGGACGACCCGGACGGCGACGGCGGGGTGCGCGAGCGGGAGCTGGTGCTGCGCGGGATGCCGTACCTGGAGCGGATCTGGGGCGACTCCAACTGGCAGCTCTACCGGGTGACGGACCCGGCGCCGCTGGCCGAGCCGCACGCGGTGGTCCGGCGGGCGGAGCAGGGCGAGATGACGCTGGAGGTCAGCGCGCCGGGACGGATTCTGGTCCGGGTGCCGTACTCGCCGTGGCTCAGCGTGGTGGACGAGCAGGGCAGGAGCCTGACGCCGCCGCAGGAGACCGAGGAGTCCAAGCGCCGCCCCGAGGGTTCGCCGAAGTCGTACGTCAACGTCGACGGCTGCCTGAGGGAGACCCCGGTGGACGCGGCGGGCGACCGCTGGACGGTGCTGCTGGCGCCGAGGGCGGGGACGTACCACCTCGCGGCGCCGTACCAGCTGCCGCGCGGGACGCCCTGCCCGGACGAGCTGAAGTAGCCGCCCAACCCGTCGGGTCGTTCACATCGAGCTGTTCACATCTCTGAACCAAGGTCAGAGAACCGAACGATTTTACTTTCCCTTGACGTGACGCTTCCTTGCCGCGCGTCCATGTTCAAACCCAGAGTTCACATGCCTGACTGGCTGACGCCGGTGGCCGGACCCTGGGAGGGCAGACATGAACGGTCTCGACTGGGCGGTGCTGATCGGCTACTTCGGCGTGATGGTGGCGATCGGTCTCTGGTCGCACCGGCGCGTGGACGACGTGGGGGACTTCTTCACGGCCGGGGGCCGGATGCCGTGGTGGCTGTCCGGCATCTCGCACCACATGTCGGGCTACAGCGCGGTGATGTTCACCGGGTACGCGGGCATCGCCTACACCTACGGGGTCACCTCGTACGTGACCTGGTCGTTCCCGATCGCGCTGGGCATCGCCATCGGCTCCCGGCTGTTCGCGCCGCGCATCAACCGGCTGCGCTCACGGCTCGGGGTGTCCTCTCCGCTGGAGTACCTGAAGAACCGGTACGACCTCACCACGCAGCAGGCGCTGGCGTGGTCGGGGATGCTGCTGAAGATCGTGGACGTGGGCGCGAAGTGGGCGGCCATCGCCACCCTGCTGTCGGTGTTCACCGGGGCGTCCCTGAACCAGGGCATCCTGATCACCGGCGCGGTGACCGCCGTGTACTGCACGATCGGCGGGCTGTGGGCGGACGCGCTGACCGAACTCGGCCAGTTCGTCATCCAGTTGCTGGCCGGGGTGGCGATGTTCGTGGCGGTCGTCCTGAAGCTCGGCGAGAAGGACATCGGGGTGTTCGGCGCCCTCGACGAGCCGGCGCTCAAGGGGCACGGGGAGCCGCTGGCGGGCCCGTACGGGACGGTGTTCCTGCTGGCGTTCCTGTTCATCAAGCTCTTCGAGTACAACGGCGGCATGCTCAACCAGGCCCAGCGGTACATGGCGACGAGCGGCCCGCGCGAGGCGGCCCGGTCCGCGCGGCTCTCGGCGCTGCTGTGGCTGGTGTGGCCGGTGGTGCTGTTCTTCCCGATGTGGATGGCCCCGCTGCTGGTGCGCGCCCAGAAGCCGGACGGGTCGGACGCCTACGCGCTGATGACCGAACAGCTCCTCCCGCACGGGCTGCTGGGGCTGGTGGTGGTCGGGTTCTTCTCGCACACCATGGCCATGTGCTCGTCCGACGCGAACGCCATCGCGGCCGTGTTCACGCGGGACGTGGCGCCGGTGCTGTCCCGGCGGGCGCGCGGGTGGGGCGCGCGGACCGGACTGCTGGCGGCGCGGGTGACGACGGTGGTCTTCCTCGGGCTGTCGATGGCGGTGGCGACCCAGGTGGACTCCCCGGCGTTCAAGGACATCATCACGGTCGTCATCAAGTGGGTGGCCGGGCTGATGGGGCCGATCGCCATCCCGATGATGCTGGGACTGCTCCGCCCCTTCCGCCGCTCCGGGCCGACGGCCGCGCTCACCGCCTGGGCGGCCGGCCTGCTGGCGTTCTGGCTGGTCAACTACCCGCTGAACTGGCAGGTGGAGGGCGGGGTGCCGCTCCAGTACCAGGTCTCGGTGCCCCTCGCGGTGTCCCTGCTGCTCTACGCCGGGATCGGCTGGATCAAGCCGGAGGACACCCCCGAGCGGCTGGCGGTCATCGACCAGGTCAACTCCGACGGCGGCGGCGCGGCGACCGTCCCGGCGCCGGGTCCGGCGGGCGACGACGTGCTGGGCGCGCCCCGGAAGGAGTGAGGCGTCAGGCGCGGGGATAGCGGGCGAGCCAGCCCGGCGCGGAGCCCGCGGGGCCGTGCAGGGCGGGGCCCTGGGTCATCTCCATGGCGAAGTCGTCGGCGAGTTCGAGGATCGTGGGGCGGCCCTCCAGCTCCGGCAGCCAGGCCGGGGGGAGGGCCGTCTCGCCGTGCAGGGCGCCGAGGAGGCCGCCGGTGAGGGCGCCCGCGGCGGCGGAGGGCCCGTCCTGGTTCACGGCCAGGCACAGCCCGTGCCGCACGTCCTCGCCGACCAGCGCGCAGTACACGGCGGCGGACAGCAGGCCGTCGGCCGTGCCCTCGCCGGCCAGCTCCGCCACCCGCGCCGGACTCGGCAGACCCTGCCGTACGGCGCCCAGGGCGCGCTGCAGGGCGCCGGTGACGGGCTCGTGGCCGGGGCGGGCGGCCAGCAGCGCGAGCGTGCTCTGCACGGCGCCGTCCAGGCTCTCCCCGCGCGCCAGGGCGTGCACGACGACGGCGTACGCGCCCGCCGAGAGGACCGCGACGGGATGGCCGTGGGTCTGCGCGGCGCATTCCAGGGCCAGTTGGACGACGAGCTGGGGCTCCCAGCCGACCAGCAGGCCGAAGGGGGCCGAGCGGGCGACGGCCTCCGGGCCCGTCTCGCCGGGGTTTTTCGGGCGTTCCAGCGTGCCCATCACGTCGTTGCCGAGCCCCAGCATCAGGGCGCGGGTGGGGCCCCGGCGGGCGTACAGCCACTCCTCGCGGGCGAGCCAGCCGTCCTCCTCCCGGCGCTCGTCCGGGCCCCAGTCCCGCTGGGTGGCCGCCCAGCGCAGGTAGGCCCGGTGCAGGTCGGTCGGCGGGTGCCAGGCGCCGGTGTCCCGGCGGACCTGCGCCCGGATCAGGCCGTCCACGGTGAACAGGGTGAGCTGGGTGTGGTGGGTGACCGTGCCGCGCCTGCCCTGGCCCGGGGCGAGGTCGGTGAGACCGGCGGGGCCGTGGGCGGCGCGGATCTGATCCAGTCCGAGCGTGTCGACCGGCGCGCCCAGCGCGTCCCCGATCGCGGCGCCGAGCAGGGTCCCGCGGACCCGGCCGCGGAAGTCCTGCTGTTCGGCACGACCCCAGACGGCGCCGCTCGCCGCACTCATCCCGCCTCCTCGCGCCACCGTCCGCCCGCACGACGGTCAGCACTGTAATGGAACCGGAACGCTCCGATCGGCGAGCCGAACGGTCTTCACCGGACACATACCGGTCAGGTCCGGACGCTTCCGCTCCACCGCGCGGGGACCGGCCCGCGGGCGGGCCCGCGCCCGGCGTCCGAAAGCCGTTCGTGTCCGGCGGAGGTCGGGAAGACTCCCGGTCATGACCATGACCGATTCTGCGGCCCCCGCCGACTCCACCCGTGCCGCGCGCACGGGCCTCGCTCTCGCCGCCACCGTGCTCACCGGTGTGCTCGCGCTGTACATCGCCCTCGTCGCCCTCGGGAACATCACCGACTTCGGGACGAACCAGCAGTACGTCCGGCACGTGCTGGCGATGGACACCACGTTCAAGGACGACCACCTGATGTGGCGGGCGATCACCAGCACCGCGCTCCAGGACACCGCGTACGTGGCGGTCATCGCGTGGGAGACCGCGGCCGCGGCCGTGCTCGTGTGGGGCACCTGGCTGTGGGCCCGGCGCGACACCGTCCGCGCGCGCCGGTTCTCCACCTACGGCCTGCTGATGCTGATCCTGCTGTTCGGCGCCGGGTTCATCGCGATAGGCGGCGAGTGGTTCGCCATGTGGCAGTCCAAGACGTGGAACGGGGTGGACGCGGCGACCCGCGTTTTCCTGCTCAGCGGGATCGCCCTGATCGTCAACCACCTGCCGGACCGCACCGGACGGTAACGGCCCGGTCTATTCGACGACCGAGACCTTCGCACCCGGGTCGCCGAAGGCCCACAGCGCGGCTCCGTCCTCCTTGTGGAGGCGGATGCCGCCGGTCCGGGCGCCGTCGGCGGGCGGGGGCGAAGAGCCGTCGACGGCGTTGGAGAAGCCTATGTTCACGCCGGACACGGCCGTGAAGTAGACGATGTGCTCGACCTGCACGCCGTCGGAGCCCGTGGTCGCGGCCGTGCGCGCGGTGACCGAGTACCGGCCCGGCTGCGGCTCCACCGTCCCCGGCCACACGGTGAACGTCCGGGAGGGCTCCCCGGTCGCGTCCACCAGCCACACCCGGTGCGTCCGGACCGAGTAGACGATCCGCCGGCCGATCCCCGACGCCTCCGGCACCGCGGGCGGGCCGGAGGGGGTCGGGGCGGCGGTCGGGGTGGGAGAGGCCGAGGCGGTGGGGCGCGCGTGCGCGGCCGGGGCCGCGGGACGCGGACCGTGGTCGGCCTGTACGGCCAGGGCGACGACGGCGGCGGTCGCAGCGACCGTCAGTCCGGAGACCCAGGCCCACGAGGGCAGTAGGGCAGCCACGGGTTACGCATCTCCTCCGCTGTGGGGCCCCCTTCTCAGATCCGGGGTCGGATCATCGTACTCAGTCCACGAGGGGCAACAGCTCCGGCAGGTGCCCGTCGGAGGCACGGGCCGCCGACCGCCGCTCCTCGGACACCTCGCCGTACAGCGTGGTCCGGGGTTTCGACGGCCGTCCGGCCGCCTCCGCGACGGCCTCCAGGTCGCGTACGGACTTGTACGAGCCGTACGACGAGCCCGCCATCCGGGAGATCGTCTCCTCCATCAGCGTGCCGCCCAGGTCGTTCGCGCCGGACCGCAGCATCTCCGCCGCGCCCTCGGTGCCGAGCTTGACCCAGCTGGTCTGGATGTTGGGGATCAGGCCGTGCAGCAACAGCCTCGCCATCGCCGTCACCGCGCGGTTGTCGCGCATGGTCGGGCCGGGGCGCGCGATGCCCGCGAGGTAGACCGGCGCGTTGGTGTGGATGAAGGGGAGGGTCACGAACTCCGTGAATCCGCCCGTCCGTTCCTGGATTCCGGCGAGCGTGCGCAGGTGGCCCAGCCAGTGCCGGGGCTGGTCGACGTGGCCGTACATCATCGTGGAGGAGGAGCGGATGCCCAGTTCGTGGGCGGTGGTGATGACCTCGGTCCAGGTGGCCGTGGGCAGCTTGCCCTTGGTCAGCACCCAGCGCACCTCGTCGTCCAGGATCTCGGCCGCCGTGCCGGGGACGGAGTCGAGCCCGGCCTCCTTGGCCGCCGTCAGCCACTCCCGGATGGACAGGCCGGTACGGGTGGCCCCGTTGACGACCTCCATCGGCGAGAAGGCGTGCACGTGCATACCGGGCACCCGCTCCTTCACCGCCCGCGCGATGTCGAAGTAGGCGGTGCCGGGCAGGTCCGGATGGATGCCGCCCTGCATGCAGACCTCCACCGCGCCCACGTCCCACGCCTGCTGGGCGCGGTCGGCGACCTGGTCCAGAGAGAGGGTGTAGGCGTCGGCGTCGGTGCGCCGCTGGGCGAAGGCGCAGAAACGGCAGCCGGTGTAGCAGACGTTGGTGAAGTTGATGTTCCTGGTGACGATGTACGTGACCTCGTCCCCCACCACCGACCTGCGCACGTCGTCCGCGATCCGGCACACCGCGTCCAGCGCCGGGCCGTCCGCGTGCAGCAGCGCGAGCGCCTCGGCGTCGGTCAGCTTCGTCGGATCGTCGGCGGCGGTGCGCAGGGCCTCGCGGACGTCGGTGTCGATGCGCTCGGGGGCCATGCCGGGGGCGGCGGCCTCGCGCAGCTCGGCCCAGTCGCCGTACACCTCGTCGAAGTCGTCACGCCGGTCGGAGGTGCGGCCCTCGGTGTCGATGGAGGCGTGCAGGTCGGTGCGGCCGGTGGCGGTGAAGACCTCTTCCGGCTCCTGCCAGGGCAAGCCCTTCGGGAGTACGCCGGGCCGGGCGAGGCCGGTCTCCGGGTCCGCCAGCGCGGCGACGTGCGGGCGCAGCCGGGGGTCCAGCCAGGGCTCACCCCGGCGGACGAACTCCGGGTACACGCAGAGCCGTTCGCGCAGCTCGAAGCCCGCCGCGCGGGACCGCTCGGTCAGCTCCTCGATCTGCGGCCAGGGGCGCTCGGGGTTGACGTGGTCGATGGTGAGCGGCGAGACCCCGCCCCAGTCGTCGATCCCGGCACCGATCAGCCGCTCGTACTCGCTGTCGACGAGGTTGGGCGGGGCCTGGAGGCAGGCGGCGGGGCCCATGATGTGCCGGGCGACGGCGACGGTGGCGATCAGTTCGTCCAGTTCGGCGTCCGGCATGCCGCGCATCGCGGTGTCCGGCTTGGCGCGGAAGTTCTGGATGATCAGTTCCTGGATGCCGTGGTAGGCGCGGGAGACCTTGCGCAGCGCGAACAGCGACTCCGCGCGCTCCTCGTAGGTCTCCCCGATGCCGATCAGCAGCCCGGACGTGAAGGGCACGGAGGAGCGGCCGGCGTCCTCCAGCACCCGCAGCCGTACGGCGGGTTCCTTGTCCGGGGAGCCGTGGTGCGGGCCGCCGGGCTCGGACCAGAGGCGCTCGGCGGTGGTCTCCAGCATCATGCCCATGCTCGGCGCGACCGGCTTCAGCCGCTGGAAGTCGGTCCAGCTCATGACGCCGGGGTTGAGGTGGGGCAGCAGGCCGGTCTCCTCCAGGATGCGGATGGAGATGGCGCGTACGTAGGCGATCGTGTCGTCGTAGCCGTGCGCGTCGAGCCACTCGCGCGCCTCGGGCCAGCGGTCCTCGGGCTTGTCGCCGAGGGTGATGAGGGCTTCCTTGCAGCCGAGCGCGGCACCCTTGCGGGCGATGTCCAGCACCTCGTCGGGCGACATGAACATCCCGTGGCCCGCGCGGCGCAGCTTGCCGGGGACGGTGACGAAGGTGCAGTAGTGGCACTTGTCGCGGCACAGCCGGGTCAGCGGGATGAAGACGCTTTTCGAGTACGTGATGACCCCGGCCCGCCCCGCCGCCTCCAGGCCCGCGTCGCGCACCCGTGCGGCGGAGGCGGTGAGGTCTTCCAGGGCCTCGCCGCGGGCCTGGAGCAGCACCGCCGCCTCCGTCACGTCGAGCGCGACACCGTCACGGGCACGTTTGAGGGCGCGACGCATGGAGTTCTCGGTGGGGCCGGTTCCGGGGGTCGCGGAAGTCGTCATCCAGAGAGCATACGTTCGGCCTGATCTGGGGCTACGGCCGCTTTCGGGCAGGTCACGGCGACGCCATCCGGTGCCGCGCGGCACCACCGGCGACACCACCGGTGGCGCCGCTTGGCGCCATTCGGTGCCACGTGATGCCAATAAGGCTTGCCATGGCGCCACAATGGTGCCAAGCTAACGCCATGGACCTCACCCCGTATGTCGACACCCTTCGCCGTGAACTCGCGGTGGCCGCCGAGGCCGGTGGCGAGGAAGCCCGCGAACTGGCCGAGCGGCTGACCGCTCCGCTGGAGTCGGCGACCCGCCTGACCATGCTCCACGTGCTCTCCGCCGCGATGGACGAGATCACCCGCGAGCTGGCCCCCGGCTCGGTCGACGTGCGACTGCGCGGTCTGGACCCCGAGTTCGTGGTCTCGGCGCCCGCCGCCGAGGCCGCTCCGGCGGAGGCGGCCGCCGCACCGGTCGCGCCCCAGCCGGCCGCCGAGGGCGACGAGGGCGGCACCGCCCGCGTCAACCTCCGCCTCCCGGCGCACCTCAAGACGCGCGCCGAGGAGGCGGCGGGCCGCGAGGGCCTGTCGGTCAACGCCTGGCTGGTGCGGGCCGTCTCGGCCGCGGTCGACGGCGGCGCGCGACCGCGTCCGGCGGAGAAGACCCGCACGATCGGACAGAGCTTCACGGGCTGGGTGCGCTAGCACTCGCGCCCGCTCCACTTCTCACCCCCTTCACGTCCCCCACCTGCGGGGACGACCTGACGAGCCAAGAGGACGGGACAGCCATGCCTTCTTTCGACACCCCTCAGCCCATCGCGGTCACCGCCCACGTGGGCGCCGGTTCCCTCCGGTTCGCCGCGAGCGACCGTACGGACACCGTGGTCGAGGTCGCGCCCCGCGACCCCAAGCGGGACAAGGACGTCCGGGCCGCCGAACAGACCGACGTCGGCTTCGCCTCCGGCGCCCTGACCGTCCGGACCCGGGAGCGCCTGCTCATCGGCCCCTCCGGCCTGGTCGACGTGACGGTGCACCTGCCGGCCGGCTCCTCCGCCGAGGTCACCGGGTCCTGGACCCAGGTGCTCGGCGAGGGCCGCCTGGGCGAGGTCCGCGTGAAGACCTCCACCGGCGACGTACGCCTCGACGCCACCGGCCCGCTGAAGCTGACCGTGGCCCACGGCTCGGTCACCGTGGACCGGGTCGCGGGCGCCGCCGAGATCAGCAGCAGCAGCGGCACCATCCGGGTCGGCACCATCGACGGCCCGGCCGTCCTGAAGAACACCAACGGCACGACCGTCGTCGAGGCCGTCACCGGTGACCTGCGGGTGAGCGGCGCCAACGGCGGCATCGACATCGGGCGGGCCGAGGCGTCCGTCGCCGGCACCACGTCCAACGGCCCCCTGCGCGTCGCCGACGTCGCGCGCGGCGAGGTCCGGCTGGAGACCGCCAACGGCTCCATCGAGATCGGCGTCCGCGAGGGCACCGCCGCCTGGCTCGACGTCAGCTCCAGCCACGGCCAGGTGCGCAACGCGCTCGCCTCGTCCGGGGCGCCGGCGCACACCGACGACACCGTCAAGATCCACGCCCGGACCAACTGGGGCAACGTCGACGTCCTGCGCGCCCGCGCCTGAGCGCGACCGCTCCGCCCCCTCTCCCCCCTCTCGCTCCCCCTCTCCTTCGCTCTTCCTCACCTAGGCCCTCAGGAGGGCTCCATGGCTTCGTCTGTCATGCCCACGCCCAGGCAAGCGCCCGAGTCGCGGCCCGCAGCCGTCTCCGTCACCGGACTGCGCAAGTCCTACGGCGACAAGACCGTGCTGGACGGCATCGACCTGAGCATCCCCGCCGGGACCGTGTTCGCCCTGCTGGGCCCCAACGGCGCCGGCAAGACCACCACCGTGCAGATCCTCTCCACCCTCATCGCCGCCGACGGCGGCCGGGCGCTCGTCGCGGGCCACGACATCTCCACGGCACCGGACGGCGTGCGCTCGGCGATCGGCGTCACCGGCCAGTTCGCCGCGCTGGACGACCTGCTCACCGCCGAGGAGAACCTCCTCCTCATGGCCGACCTGCTGCGCCTCGGCAAGCGCGAAGGGCGGGCCCGTACACGGGAGTTGCTGGAGCGATTCGACATCGCGGACGTGGCGGGCAAGCGGGCCGCCACCTTCTCCGGCGGCATGCGGCGCCGGCTCGACCTCGCCATGACCCTGGTCGGCGACCCCCAGGTGATCTTCCTGGACGAGCCGACGACCGGGCTCGACCCGCGCAGCCGCCGCACCATGTGGGACACCGTGCGCACGCTGGTCGCGGGCGGCACCACCGTCTTCCTCACCACCCAGTACCTGGAGGAGGCCGACCAGCTGGCCGACCGGATCGCCGTCCTGGACGGCGGCCGGATCGTCGCCGAGGGCACCGCCGACGAGCTGAAGGCCCGTATCCCCGGCGCCCACGTGCGGCTGCGGTTCAACGGCCCCGACGAACTGGACCGGGCGGCGGCGGCCTTCCCCGGCTCCGCGCGGGACGACGAGAACCTCGCCCTGCGGGTGGCGGGCGACGGCGGTCTGGACGCGCTGCGCGCCCTGCTCGACCGGCTCGACGCCGCCGGGGTCTCGGCGGCCGGCTTCTCCGTGCACACCCCCGACCTGGACGACGTCTTCCTCGCGCTGACCGGCCAGGGCACCACCGGCACCCCCTTCACCTCCCTCCACGTCGACGCCGACACCCACGTCAAGGAGAACCAGCGATGAGCACCCTCGGCTACGCCGTGCACGACTCGATGACGATGCTGCGGCGCAACATCAAGCACGCGATCCGCTATCCGGCCGTCTCGCTCGGCAGCTCGATGATGCCGATCCTGATGCTGCTGCTGTTCGTGTACGCCTTCGGCGACGCGATCGGCAGCGGGATGGGCGGCGGCCGCGGCGCCTACCTGGAGTACCTGACCCCCGGCGTGATCGTCATGGGTGTGGCGGCCGGCGCCATGTCGACCTCGATCGCGGTGTGTTCGGACATGACCGAGGGCATCATCAACCGCTTCCGGACCATGAACATCACCCGGTCGTCGTTCATGACCGGGCATGTCATCGGCAGCGTCCTGCAGACGATGGTGAGCCTCGTGCTGGTGGTGGCGGTGGCGCTCGCCCTCGGCTTCCGGCCGGACGCGAGCCCGCTGGAGTGGCTGGCCGCCGCCGGGTTCCTCGCCGCCATCGCGTTCGCGGTGACCTGGCTGTCGGTGGCGCTCGGTCTGATCTCCAAGACCGTGGAGTCCGCCAGCAACAAGCCGCTGCTGGTCCAGTTCCTGCCGTTCCTCGGCTCCGCGTTCGTGCCGGCCGGGTCGATGGCCCCGGGCCTGCGCTGGTTCGCCGAGCACCAGCCGTTCACGCCGATGAACGAGACCCTGCGCGGTCTGCTCACCGGCTCGGCCATCGGGAACAACGGCTGGATCTCGCTCGCCTGGTGCGCGGGCATCGCCCTGGTCGGCTACGTCTGGTCGCGCTCGCTGTTCAACAGCACGACCAAGCGCTGAGCCGGCGAATGCGAAAACTCCGTGAAGTCCCCTGCGCCGCCTTGTGATCGGCGTCTCGCACGGCTGACGCAACAGCCGTGAAGAAGGCAAACTGGCCCGGGAAGCCGGATTGCCTAGGGGGCGAACGCATGGACGGTGGGCCGCGGGTGCCTGAGCAGCGGGGCTCGGCCATGCTGCGGTTCGCGGTACTCGGGCCGGTGCGGGCCTGGCGCGGTCAAGCGCCGGTCCCCACCGGCTCTCCGCAGCAACGGGCCCTGCTGGCCGCCCTCCTGCTGCGGGAGGGCCGTACCGCCACGGCGGCCGAACTGATCGACGCGCTCTGGGGGGCCGAACCGCCCCCCAGAGCGCTCGCGGCTGTCCGGACGTACGCCTCCCGGCTCCGCAAGGTGCTGGAACCGGGGGTGCTGGTCAGCGAGTCCAGCGGATACGCCGTCCGGACGCACGCCCCGCTGGACCTCACCGTGGCCCAGGAACTGGCCGTACGGGCCGAGAAGGCCCGTGGCGCCGGGGAGCCGGGCGAGGCGCGCCAGACGCTGAACCGGGCGCTGGCGCTCTGGGACGGCGAGGCCCTGGCGGGAGTCCCCGGCCCGTACGCGGAGACGCAGCGGGTGCGGCTGGAGGAGTGGCGGCTCGGGCTCCTGGAGTCCCGCCTGGACATGGACCTGGAGCAGGGCAGCCACGCCGAGGCCGTCTCGGAGCTGACCGCGCTGACGGCCGAGCATCCGCTGCGCGAGCGGTTCCGCGAGCTGCTGATGCTGGCGCTGTACCGCGGCGGCCGGCAGGCGGAGGCGCTGGCGGTGTACGCGGACACCCGGCGGCTGCTGGCCGAGGAGCTGGGCGTGGACCCGCGGCCGGGGCTCAGCGACCTCCAGCAGCGCATCCTGCGGGCCGACCCGGCGCTCGCGGAGCCCTCGGCGGGGACCGGGGAACCTCCCGTGGTCCTGGTACGCCCCGCACAACTTCCGGCCACGGTCCCGGACTTCACCGGCCGGTCGGCGTTCGTGACGGAGCTGAGCGACGTGCTGGCCTCGGCCTCGGAGGCGGAGGGCCGGGTGATGGCGGTCTCCGCGCTGGCCGGGATCGGCGGCGTCGGCAAGACCACCCTCGCGGTGCATGTGGCCCACCGGGCCAGGGCCGCCTTCCCCGACGGCCAGCTCTACGTCGACCTCCAGGGCGCGGGCCCGCGTCCGGCGGAGCCGGAGACGGTGCTCGGCTCGTTCCTGCGGGCGCTCGGCACGGCGGACTCGGCGGTGCCGGAGTCGCCGGAGGACCGGGCGGCGCTGTACCGGTCGGTGCTGGACGGGCGCCGGGTGCTGGTGCTGCTGGACAACGCCAAGGACGCGGCGCAGGTCAGACCGCTGCTGCCCGGCACCGAGGGGTGCGCGGCGCTGGTGACCTCGCGGGTGCGCATGGTCGGGCTGGCCGGGGCGCATCTGGTGGACCTGGACGTGATGTCGCCCGAGGAGGCGCTGTCGCTGTTCACGAAGATCGTCGGCGAGGAGCGGGTCGCGGCCGAGAAGAAGGCCGCGCTGGACGTGGTGGCCGCGTGCGGCTTCCTGCCGCTGGCCATCAGGATCGCCGCCTCCCGGCTCGCCGCCCGCCGCACCTGGACCACCTCGGTGCTCGCGGCCAAGCTGGCGGACGAGCGGCGCCGGCTGGACGAGCTGCAGGCCGGCGACCTCGCGGTCAAGGCCACCTTCGAACTCGGCTACGGCCAGCTCGAACCGGCCCAGGCGCGGGCGTTCCGGCTGCTGGGCCTGGCCTACGGCCCCGATCTGTCGCTGGCGGCCGCCGCGGCCCTGCTGGACCTCGGCCCGGAGGACACCGAGGACCTGCTGGAGTCGCTGGTCGACACCTCGCTGCTGGAGTCGGCCGCGCCGGGCCGCTACCGCTTCCACGACCTCGTACGGCTCTACGCGCGTGCCTGCGCCGAGCGGGACGAGCGCGAGCCCGGCGAGCGGGCGGCCGCACTCTCCCGTCTGCTGGACTTCTACCTGGCCACGGCCGCCCGGGTGTACGCCATCGAGCGCCCCGGCGACCGGACCGTGGAGCACCTGCACCCCTACGACCACGAGGGGCTGTCCTTCGCCGGGCACCGGGACGCGCTGGACTGGCTGTACGCGGAGGCCGACTGCCTGCTGGCCTGCGTACGGCAGTCGGTGGCCGAGGGCAGCCTGCGGCGGGCGGTGGACCTGCTGCTCGTCGCCAAGGACCTCGCCGAATCGGGCGCCAACGCCCACCAGTTCGGGGCGGCGGCCACCGTCGTGCGGGACGCGGCGGCGAAGGCCGGGGACGCGCTGGTGGAGGGCCGGGCACGCACCACGCTGGCACAGGTGCACATCAACGCGGGCCGGTTCGACGAGGCGGAGGCGGAGGCCGAGCGGGCGGTGGAGCTGGCCGGGGCGGCCGGGGACCCGTGGATCGACTGCAACGCACCCAGCGAGCGCGGGATCGTGGCCGCGTACCGCAGCCGGCACGCCGAGGCCGAGACCTACCTCCAGCGCACCCTGACCGCCTACCGCGCCGACGGCAACCTGCCCGGCGAGGCGAGCGCGCTGTGCAACCTGTCGCGGGTGCACCTGTCGATGGGCCGGGTGGACAGCGCGGTGGAGCTGGCCGGGGAGGGTGTCGCCGTCTACCGGCACCTGGGCCTCACCGTCCGCCTGGCGAACGGGAGTTACGCGCTCGGGCTGGCGCTGGCCGAGTCGGGGCGCACCGAGGAGGCGGAGGCCCGTCTCACGGAGGCGCTGACCATCTTCCGGGACAGCCGGCAGCGGCTGTGGGAGGGCATGACCCTCTTCCGGCTCGCCGGACTCCGGCTCGCGGACCGGCCGGCGGCCGCGGCGGCGCTGGCCGAGCAGTCCCTGTCCGTCCTGCTGCACGTGGGCGGCGACTGGCGCCGCGCGGGCGTGCTGACCGTCCTCGGCAAGTCCCTCGCGGCCCTGGGCGAGTCGGACCGGGCCCGCGCCTGCTGGACGGACGCGCTGGCCGTCTTCGACCGGCTGGGCTCCGCGGAGGCGGCCGACGTACGGGAGTTGCTGTCCCCCGCGCCCGCCGGGTGAGCCGCCGGTCCGCGGAAATCCGCGGGACCCGGCGTTCATCGTTCGTTTATCGTGCCGGTGCAGTCTTCTTGCCAGCCGATTCGCCGACTCGGGGGCGGGCGGGTCGGCAGTGCCGTCGGTCGCCGCAGCGGTGACCGGCTGTGACCGGGTCCGTCCGGAAGCCCTCGGGGGAGCGGCCGGGCGGCCCGGCCACCACAGCACACCTCAGAGCAACGGAGTCCGTCGATGAGCGACGCCAAGAAGTCCGACGAAGTCACCACGCAGGAGAGCCACATCACCGGCGGGGGCGCCGAGGCCGCCGCCGCACCGGTGGCCACTCCCGACGAGAGCCACATCACCGGCGAGCAGAAGGCCAAGGACGAGCTGGACGACGTCACCACGCTGGAGAGCCACATCACCGTCGGCGACCCGCGCTAGACCGGGGGAACACACGGGGGGGCGTGGACCGCGGCGGGCGGAGGGGAGCCGCCGCGGTCCGCGCGGGAACAGGGAACGGCCGGGTCGGGGGACCCGGCCGTTCCGCTGTTCCCGCTCGGTGCCGTCCTCGGCGCCTCAGGCCGTGCGGGCCGTGCCGGTGCCCTTCTCCGCGTCCAGCGCGTACACGCACCGGTCCTTGCTGCACGCGTACACCACACCGTCCTTGACCACCGGTGAGCCGGTGATCTCGCCGCCGGTGGCGAGCTTCCAGCGCAGCCGGCCGTCGTCCGCCTTCAGGGTGTACAGCAGGTGGTCGGTGGAGCCGAAGTGGATGCGGCCCTCGGCGACCGAGGGGGCGCCCACCACGTCGCCGCCCGCCTGGAAGCGCCACTTGGGCGTGCCGGTGACCGCGTCCAGCGTGTACAGCCCCTTGCCGCTGCCGACGTGCACATGCCCGGCGGCGACCAGCACCGGTTCCACCGAGGAACGGGCCTCGGTGGCGATGCGCCAGCGGTCGCGCCCGTCGGCGGCGTCGAGGGCGTAGACGGTGCCGAGGTAGTCGGCGAGGTAGACCCCGCCGCCGGTGACCGCCGGGCCCGGCACGAAGGCGGGCGGCGACAGGAACACCGCCGGGGCCTCGAAGTGCCAGCGCACCCGGCCGGTGGACACCTCGATGGCGAGGACCCGGCTGCCCGCGCTGACGTAGACGTGGCCGTCCTGCGCGGGCGTGACCCGCACCGGCACCCCGCCGCAGGAGGCGGCGTCGCCGATCGGGTACGACCAGCGCTCGTCCCCCGTACGGGCCTCCAGGGCGCGCAGCCGGGCGTCCTGCCAGACGTAGACCGTGCCGTCGTGCACGGCGGGGCCGGCCTCGGGCGACTCGAAGTCGGTCTGGCAGCCGGAGATCTCCCAGAGCTTCTGCCCGGCCGCCGCCTCCCACGCCTGCACGCCGCCGCCGCGGGTGCCGGTGACGACCGTGCCGTGGTCGGCGTGCAGGGAGTACACCCAGGCGTCGGTGTTCAGCCGCCACAGGTCGGTGCCCTCGCGGGCGTCCAGCGCGAACAGGGTGGGGCCGTCGGAGGCGTGGATACGGCCGTCCGCGACCGCCATCGACCAGGCCACGTCCCGCGTCTTGAAGCGGCGGCGCCCGGTGGCCACGTCCAGCGCGTGCACCTCGAAGGAGGTGACGTAGACGAGGTCCCCGGCGACGGCCGGGGTGCCCCACACGTCGTTGGACATCCGGAACCGCCACGGCCGCCAGCCCGCCGCCGTCTCCGGCGGCTGCGGCGGCAGCGGGGGTACGGCGGGGTCGGCGCCGTTGACGCCGGCGCGCGGCCGGGACCAGTTGGCGACCAGCCCGGCCTCCGGCGGCGGCGCCTTCACGGCGGCCGCGCGGGCGTCGGCGACGCGCGGACCGGGCCCGATGGGCACCTTGACCCCGGCCAGCCGGAGGGGCCCGGTGTCGGGGCCGCCGGACGGCACGGGCGCCGGGGACGGGACGGCCGGGTCGTAGGACGGCGGCGGGGGCACGGCCGGGCGGCCCGAGCTGCGCGGGCCGGGCGGCAGCGGGGCGGGCTTGGCGGGCGGCCGGCCGCCCCGGCGGGACTCGATGAGGGCGACGGCCTTCTCCGGCAGCCAGGCGGATGCGGTGCCGGAGTCGTCGGAGCCGGAGCCGAACAGATGCGGGGCGAGCTGGGCCTGGAGGTCGGCCGGGGAGGGCCTCCCGGCGGCCTCCATCTTCATGCACGCCTCGATCAGCGGGCGCAGCTCGTCGGGCAGACCGGTGACGTCCGGACCCTCGCGCAGCAGCATGAACACCGTCTCGACCGGGTTGGCGCCGTGGAACGGCGGGTGGCCGGTGGCGGCGAAGACCAGGGTGGAGCCGAGCGAGAACACGTCGCTGGCGCCGGTGACGCTGCGGGAGTCCTTGGCCTGCTCGGGCGACATGTAGGCCGGGGTGCCCACCGCGACGTTCGTCATCGTCAGCCGGGTGTTGGACACCCCGGAGGCGATGCCGAAGTCGATGACGCGGGGGCCGTCCTCGACCACCAGCACGTTGGACGGCTTCATGTCCCGGTGGACCAGTCCCGCGCCGTGGATGGACTGCAGCGCCTCGGCCACGCCCGCCGCGAGCCAGCGCACCGCCTGGGCCGGGAGCGGCCCGCACTCGTTCACTATCTCCTCGAGCGAGGGCGCGGGAACGTACGCGGTGGCCAGCCAGGGCACCGCCGCGCGCGGGTCGGCGTCGACCACGGCCGCCGTGTAGAAGCCGGACACCGCGCGGGCCGCCTCCACCTCACGGGTGAAGCGGACCCGGAAGAGCTGGTCCTCCGCCAGCTCCGTGCGGACCGTCTTGATGGCCACCCGCCGCCCCGAAGCCGAGCGCGCCAGATAGACCAGCCCCATGCCGCCGGCCCCCAGCCGGCCCAGCACCTCGAACGGCCCGATCCGCCGCGGATCGTGCTGCGTAAGCTGATCCACCACTTGCCTGCCACCTCCCCGTACGAGCCGCGTCTTCCGCCTTTGGACGCGACCGAAGTGCAGCGTCTCACCACCGCACCGCCATGGCGGCACGCACCCCGATTCTTCCTGGCCGGGCGGCCGGTTGCGAACCCGGTGGCGAATCGGGGTGTCTCGTGCCCTATCCCGTCATTTCACCGCCTCCACTTCCGTCCCGTCACCGGGTCAGCAGCGCGAAAGAGGCCCCTTGATTGTCCGTGACGACCGCCACTCGTCCGTACGACGCGTCGAAGGGCGGCACCTGGACCCGGCCCCCGAGCCGCCGCACGGTGGCGAGAGCGGTGTCGAGGTCGCCGACGCGGAAGTGGACCAGGAAGTGCGGGGGCATCTCGGCCGGGAAGACGTCGGTGATCAGGGCGCGGCCGAAACCGGGGTCGGCGCCGGGGCCGAAGAGGGCCTCGTGGAAGAGGTCGCCGTAGAACGTGTTCGCGGCGGCGGGGTCGGGGGTGTACAGCTCGGTCCACACGAACGTGCCCTCTTCGTGGCGCCGTCCGAAGCCGGGGTGGCCGTCGGACTGCCACAGCCCGAACACCGCCCCCTGGGGGTCGGTGACCAGGGCGGCCGCGCCGAGGTCGGCGACGGCGAAGGGCCCGGAGATCAGGCGGCCCCCGGCGTCGGTGATCCGGCGGACCAGGGCGCGGGCGTCGGGGGTGGCGAAGTACACCGTCCACACCGTGGGCATCCGGCCGTCCGTCTTGGGCGCGAGAGAGGCGACCGGTTCGCCGTCCAGCCGGGCCCAGACGGAGCCGCCGGGGGCGTCCTCGCCGTCGAAGGTCCACCCGAACAGCTCGCCGTAGAACCGCTTGCCCGCCTCGACGTCGGGGAGCTGGGCGTCCGCCCAGCAGGGGGTGCCCTCTCCGTACGTCGATGCACTGTTTTCGGCCATGTCGTCAAAGTAACCGGGACCCGCGCACCCCGCAGGACCAGGGAAACGTTGCCCGCACCCCATTTGCAGTCGGCCGAATCGCGCTCCTGCCCCCCGTCGGTAAGCTGACGGCATGACAGGACAAGTGCGTACCGTCGACGGCCGCGTGGCCGGCCGGCGTGGGCAGGCGACCCGCCAGAAGCTGCTCGACTGCCTCAGCGAGATGCTCAGCTCCTCCCCGTACCGAGATGTCAAGGTCATCGATGTCGCGCGGAAGGCGGGCACCTCGCCCGCGACCTTCTACCAGTACTTCCCGGACGTCGAGGGCGCCGTCCTGGAGATCGCCGACACGATGGCCGCCGAGAGCGCCGGTCTCACCGAGCTGCTGGCCGGGCGTTCCTGGACCGGCAAGGCCGGCTGGCAGACCGCGCAGGACCTGGTGGACGGCTTCCTGGACTTCTACCGGCGCCACGACGCGATCCTGCGCGTGGTCGACCTGGCGGCGGCCGAGGGCGACAAGCGGTTCAACAAGCTGCGGATGAAGATCCTCAACGCGGTGAACGGTTCCCTCACCGAGGCCATCACCGAGCTGCGGGCCAAGGGCCGGGTGGACAAGGACGTGAACCCGGCGGCGGTCGCCGGTGCGCTCGTCACCATGCTGGCCTCGGTCGCCGCGCACCAGAAGGGCTTCACGGCCTGGGGTGTGAAGCAGGCCGAGATCAAGCCGAACCTCGCGCTGCTGATCTGTCTGGGAGTGACCGGCAAGAAGCCCGTGAAGTAGCGTCCGGCGCCCGTACCGGCCCCAAGTCCTGTCTGGCAGGCGGTGGTCCACCTCAGCGTGGGCCACCGCCTGTCGCCGTCTCCGGGCGCGCACGCGGCGGCGGATACTCGGCCCATGGCACATGAGGCACCTGAGACACCCGACGAACTCGACGGACTGCTGCGCTCCCTCAAGGTCTGGTCCCCGGACACCACCGACCTGCGCCCCTTCGACCCGGACACCGCTCCCCCGACCCCGCTGCCCCTGTTCACGACCTGGCTGGCGGAGGCCGCGCGGGCCGGCCAGCCGGAGCCGCACGCCATGTCGCTGGCGACGGTCGACGGGGAGGGCCGCCCGGACGTGCGCGTCCTGCTGCTGCACGGCGCCGACGCCGACGGCTGGACCTTCGGCACCCACGCCACCAGCCGCAAGGGCCGCGACCTGGCCGCCGGTCCGTACGCAGCCCTGGCCTTCTACTGGCCGGTGCTCGGCCGCCAGGTGCGGGTGCGCGGACCGGTGACGGCGGCCCCGGCCGAGGCGGGCCGGGCCGACCTGCGCGCCCGCTCCACCGGCGCCCTGGCGGCGGCCCTGACCGGCCACCAGAGCGAGGACCTCCCCTCGCTGGAGGACCTGCGCCGGGCCTCCGAGGCGGCCTGGGAGCAGGCCCGCGACAACCCGGAGGCCGCGGCCCCCACCTGGACGCTGTACCGGCTGCACCCCCGCTCGGTGGAGTTCTTTCAGGGCGACCCCGACCGCCGCCACGTCCGCCTGGAGTACCGCCGCACCGAGTTCGGCTGGGAACGGGGGCTGCTGTGGCCCTAGGCACAAGTACCCGGCGCGCGTACGGAATTGGCGTTCCGGTGGGGTCTGTCCACATGACGTCCACAGCCGTGATCAATCCGCAACCGATTCCGGTCTTGACCGAGACCCATCAAGCGGGTGCATGAATACGCTCGCGCTATGGCCGACTCGCGTCCCTCTTTCACCGACCTCTCCGCGACCCCCGCGGACCGCCCCGTCTACGTCATCGGGGCGGGTCCGGGCGGGCTGGCGGCGGCGTACGCGCTGCGCGCCCGCGGGGTGCGGGCGGTGGTGCTGGAGCGGAGCGAGCGGGTGGGCGCGTCCTGGCGGCGCCACTACGACCGGCTGCGGCTGCACACCACCCGCCGGCTCTCCGCCCTGCCGGGCCTCGCGATACCCCGCAGGTTCGGGCGCTGGGTGGCCCGGGACGACGTGGTCCGGTACCTGGAGAAGTACGCCGAGCACCATGAGCTGGAGATCGTCACCGGGGTCGAGGTGTTCCGGGTGGAGCGGGCCGCGGACGGCGCGGGCTGGCTGCTGCACGCCTCCGGCGGCCGCGAACTGACCGGCGCCGCGGTGGTGGTCGCCACCGGCCACAACCACACCCCGCGCCTGCCGGAGTGGCCCGGCTCCGACGGCTGGGAGGGCGAGCTGCTGCACGCCTCCGCCTACCGGAATCCGGAGCCGTACGCCGGGCGGGACGTGCTGGTGGTCGGGGTCGGCAACACCGGTGCGGAGATCGCCGTGGACCTGGTCGCGGGCGGCGCCTCGCGGGTGCGGCTCGCGGTGCGGACGGCGCCGCACATCGTGCGCCGCTCCACGGCCGGCTGGGCGGCCCAGTACACCGGGATCGTGGTGCGGCGGCTGCCGGTGCGGCTGGTGGACCGGCTGGCCCGGCCGCTGGCCCGCGTCAGCACCCCGGACCTGTCCGAGCACGGGCTGCCGCGTCCGGAGGCCGGGCTGTACAGCAGGGTCCGGCAGGGCGCGATCCCCGTGCAGGACGTCGGCCTGATCGACGCCGTGCGCACCGGCAGGGTGGAGATCGTGGCCGCCGTCGAGGGGTTCGAGGACGGCGAGGTGGTCCTCGCCGACGGCACCCGGATCGCGCCGGACGCGGTGATCGCGGCGACCGGGTACAGCCGGGGCCTGGACTCCCTGGTGGGCCACCTGGGCGTGCTGGACGAGCGCGGGCGGCCCACCGTCCACGGCGCCCGCACCCCGAAAGACGCCCCCGGCCTGTACTTCACCGGCTTCACCAACCCCATCAGCGGCATGTTCCGCGAGCTGGCGATCGACGCGGAGAAGATCGCCAGGGCACTCGCCCGGCGCCTGCGCTAGGCAGGGGCGCCCTCTAGGGCCTCCACCGCGGGGCGGCGCCGGATCACCAGGGACATCAGCGCCGCCGCCGCGCACAGCGAGCCGGACGCGTACCAGACCATGTCGTAGGAGCCGAAGACGTCGCGGGCGAAGCCGCCGAGCCAGGCGACGAGGGCCGCGCCGACCTGGTGCGAGGCCAGCACCCAGCCGAAGACGATCGCGCTGTCGTCCCCGAACCGCTCCCGGCACAGCGCCAGGGTGGGCGGCACGGTGGCCACCCAGTCCAGGCCGTAGAAGACGATGAAGAACACCATCGGCACCTGTACGGCCGGCCCGAGAAGCATCGGCAGGAACAGCAGGGAGACCCCGCGCAGCGCGTAGTACACGGCGAGCAGCCGCCGGGAGTCGAAGCGGTCGGTGAACCAGCCGGAGGCGATGGTGCCGAGCACGTCGAACACGCCGATCACCGCGAGCAGCGAGGCCGCCGCCCGTACGGGCATGCCGTGGTCGTGGGCGGCGGGCACGAAGTGGGTCTGGATCAGGCCGTTGGTGGACGCCCCGCAGATGGCGAAGCTGCCCGCCAGCAGCCAGAACTGGCCCGTGCGCACGGCGGAGCCCAGCACGGTGAGCGCGCGCCGCGCGGCCCCGGTCACCGGGGGCGGCTTGGGCACGAACTCCGTCGCCCCGTAGGGCTTCAGGCCCACGTCGGCCGGGTGGTCGCGCAGGAACAGCCAGACGAACGGGACGACGGCGAGCGCGGCCAGCGCGACCGTGACGGCGGCCGGGCGCCAGTGGTGGTTCTCCACGATCCAGGCGAGCAGCGGCAGGAAGATCAGCTGGCCGGAGGCGGACGCGGCGGTCAGGATGCCGCTGACCAGGCCGCGCCGCTCGGTGAACCAGCGCCCGGTGACGGTGGCGGCGAACGCCAGCGCCATCGACCCCGAGCCCAGCCCGACGAGCAGGCCCCAGCAGAGGATGAGCTGCCAGGGCGCCGTCATCCACACGGTCAGCCCGGCACCGAGCGCGATCACGGTCAGCGCGACGGCGACGACCCGGCGGATGCCGAAACGGTCCATCAGCGCGGCCGCGAACGGCGCGGTGAGCCCGTACAGGGCGAGGTTGACGGAGACGGCCGCGCCGATGGTGCCGCGCGACCAGCCGAACTCCGCGTGCAGCGGGTCGATGAGCAGTCCGGGCAGCGAGCGGAAGGCGGCCGCGCCGATGATCGTGACGAAGGTGACGGCGGCGACGAACCAGGCGCGGTGCACGCGACGGCGCGGCGCGTCCTGGACGGGGGCGGGAGCGGGACGGGTCTGAGTCACGCGCTCCAGCGTCCCGGCACCGGTCGCGCGCAGCGAGTGGCCCGAAGGACAGTGTTCGCTAGGATCGGGCCATGACCGCTGAGATCCCGCCGGTGGACGGCGGATTCCGCCCGCACCGCGTCGTCGTCCTCGCTCTGGACGGGCTGATCCCCTTCGAACTCGGCATCCCCCACCGCATCTTCGGCCGCCCGGCGGACCCCGAGGGCCGTCCGCTGTACGAGGTGGTGACCTGCTCGGTGCGGCCGCCGGGCCCGGTGGAGACCAGCGCCGACTTCGCGGTGGACGTGCCGCACGGCCCTGAGGCCCTGGCGACGGCGGACACGGTGATCGTCCCGGCGTCCTACGAACTGGGACCGGTCTTCGAGGAGGGGCGGCTCACCCCCGAACTCGCCGCCGCCCTGGCCCTCGTCCGCCCCGGCACCCGCTGGGCCTCCATCTGCGTCGGGGTGTACGTCCTCGCGGCCGCCGGTCTGCTCGACGGCCGCCCCGCCACGACCCACTGGGCCGACGCCGACCGGTTCCAGCGGCTGTTCCCCCGGATCAGGGTGGACGCCGACGTGCTCTTCATCGACGACGGGGACGTGCTGACCTCGGCGGGCGTCGCGGCCGGGATCGACCTGTGCCTGCACATGGTGCGCCGCGACCACGGCACCGCGGTCGCCAACGAGGTGGCCCGGCGCACGGTCGTCCCCCCGCACCGCGCCGGCGGTCAGGCCCAGTACGTCCACCGCCCGGTGCCCGACCCGCAGTTGGCCACCACCACGGCCGCCCGCGCCTGGGCGCTCGGCCGTCTGCACGAACCGCTCCAGCTACGGGACCTGGCCGAGCGGGAGGCGATGTCGGTACGGACCTTCACCCGGCGTTTCCGCGAGGAGGTCGGGGTGAGCCCCGGTCAGTGGCTCACCGCGCAACGCGTGGAGCACGCGCGGCAGTTGCTGGAGTCGACGGATCTCTCCGTGGACCAGGTGGCGCGGGACTCGGGGTTCGGCACGGCCCAGTCGATGCGCCAGCATCTGCAGCAGGCGCTGGGGGTGACCCCGAGCGCGTACCGCCGGACCTTCCGCGCGGGCGCCGGAGCCGCCGGAGCCGGGTGAGGCCGCGCGCGAGTCAGCGCGCTGCTGTGGACCGGCCGACGGCGCACCCCCTCGCGCCCCCGCGTCACCGCCGGCCGGTGCGACCCACACTCGACGAGGACTCGCCCCCGCACGTCCTCGCCGTCCCCTCGCGGCGGAATCGCCGTCCCCAAGCCTCCGCAACCCGTGCGCCAACCGTCAACACAGGTACGGCGATTCATGCCGAATGCCCTCTTCACGCCGGGCGCGCACGGGAGCACACCCGGCGCACGGCCGCGGCATCGGCTAGAACGCCTCGAAGAGAAGATCCTCGTAGGCGGCCGGCCGGTCCCCGTACGCCGGGGTCGCGCCCTCACCGGGCTGCGCACACCGGTCCAGCTCGCACCAGATGCTCTTGCCGGCGCCCTCGGGGCTCCAGCCCCAGCGGTCGGCGAGGCAGTCGACGAGGGCGAGCCCCCGGCCGCCGGTGGCGTCCCGCCCGGCACAGCGCGGCACGGGCGCGCGGGAGCTGGCGTCGGCCACCTCCAAGCGTACGGTCACCGAGGCCACCGGGCCCGCGTCCGAGGGCTCCGCGACCGGGGCGCCGCCGGGCAGCGACAGCCGCAGCAGGGCCGGACGGCCGGTGTGCACCACGGCGTTGGTCACCAGCTCGGACACGAGCAGGATCAACGTCTCGGCCAGTGGCTCGTCGGCCGTTATGCCCAGCCCGGCGAGCCGCGACCGGGCCCATTTCCTCGCCCGCCCCACCTCTTCGGGGTCGGGCCGGATCTCCAGTTGCACTTGAAGCACCTGCACCGCTCACACCATCCGAACCGGCGGACACATGACCGCACGACGACCCGCCGCCGCGGCGCGAACCGCGACGAACCGCACGACGAGGGCCACGATCGTAGCCATTCTCTGCATGGCCAGAACAACGGCCAGAGCAAGCGTTACGGAACGTGATTCCCTTACGAGACAGCATGGTTGACGTACAGTCACCCCAACAAGCGCTTCGGGCATATTCCCGCGCGAAGGAGTACTCGTGCGGCATACTGTGCGACGCACTCGCCGGGGACTCGAACAGGTGGGGCGCGGGGCGCCCGGCACCCTGCGAGCAGCGGCGCGCACCTCGTGATCCGGCGACACCCCAGGGGCCTCACCGGCGGCGCTCGCGCTCGCGGTCACTCGCATCCCACACAAGGTACCGGAGCGGCCGGCCGACTCCGGGCCGTGACGAGTCACAGTCGGGGCACGGGAGTCGTCTCCACGCTGCGTGACACGTTCTCGCCACGATCCGCGACATCCATGGCCACGCATCATGGCACTCGGGGCGTCCGCGCCACTCAGGCCGACAGCGACCCGGCCTCGTCGGCGGTGGCGGAGGCCACGTCCGGGCGCACGTCGAAGAGGCGCCGGACGCCGAGCGCGCCGAGGACGCGGTTCACGTGCGACCCGTCCTCCGCGCCCCGGTCGGGCAGGATCAGCCGCAGCCTGCCCTGGCAGGAGCGGATCAGTCTCCGGGCCGCGATGAGCACGCCGACGCCGCTGGAGTCGCAGAAGAAGACCTCGGAGAGGTCGAGGACCAGGCTGTGGTGGCCCTCGGCGACCACGTCGTGCACCCGCTGCCGCAGCACGGGCGAGGTCACCAGGTCCAGTTCGCCGGCCACCTGGAGCACGGCCCATTCGCCCCGTTCGGTGCCGGTCACTTCGAAAGCCACGGCCACACCCCTCCGCTCGGCGGATCTTGCGGAACCACCCGGAAATGGAAGCAGTTCCTACGGTTCTTTCCGCGCGGCTGCCCAGCGGCCGTTTCCCTGAAACACGGAACCGCAAACCGCGGGGGATCGACAGAGGGCTTGTTTCGGTCACTGTCGATCGGGTTCGATCGTACTTCGATCGAAGATGGACCCGAGATAAGTGAAGACGGTGTGAAGGACCCCCTACCACCTGCGGCGCTGCCGGGGGCGCGCATTGACACAAAGGGGCGCGCACCGCAGGACGTGCCGACTACATTCGAGGGGACGCCGGGGACACCCTGGACACGGCGAGGGGAGGGAACCGCATGCCGGCCAAGAACGCACCACCCCGCTGGGACCGCGCGATGCAGCAGCGGCTCGCGCGCGGTGAGGCCGCCGCCCTGGGCGAGCTGTACGACCGGTTCGCCTCCCTCGTGCGCGGACTGGCCCACCGGGTGCTGAGCGACGAGTCGGCCGCCGACGCCGTGACCCGCGAGGTCTTCGCCCACGTCTGGGAGCACCCCGACACCTACGACCACCGGCAGGGCCCGCTGCGCACCTGGATCGCCGCCACCACCCAGCGGCTGGCCGTGCAGCGGCTGCGCGAGAGCGAGACGGCCGCGCTCGGCGGCGGCTCCCCGGAGCAGCTGGCGGCGCTGGAGAGCCGGGTACGGCACGCCTCCGTCGCCGCCCGCGCCGACTGGATCGTCCACTCGATGCCGCATCCGCTGCGCGCCGCGCTGGACCTGGCCTACTTCCAGCGGCGCGACTACCGCCAGGCGGCCGCCGACCTCGGCGTCACCGAGGACGAGGCCCGGCGCCGGCTCCGCCTCGGCCTGCAACTGCTCTCGACGGCCCACGACGCCGGGGCGCCACCGGGGCCGGGAGGTACGCGATGAACGGCCCGGACCGCTCCGGGGCCCCCGGCGGGCCCGAGGACGAGACGGCGGAGCGCGCGCCCGCGCGGCGCGGCCCGGCCGGCGAGGCCGCGCGCGTGCCCGCGCCCCGCTCCCCCGCCGGGGCCGAGCGGCTCGACCTCCCGCACGAGGTGCTGCGCTCCCTGCTCGGCGCCTGGGCCCTGGCCGCCTGCTCGGCGGCGGAGACGGAGGCCGTGGAGGAGCACCTCGGCGAGTGCGGGGCCTGCGCGGACGAGGCACGGAGGCTGCGCGAGGCGGTCGGCCTGCTGCACCGCCCGGAGAGCCTGGAGGTGGACCCCACCCTGCGCAACCGGGTGCTGGAGAACTGCCTGCGCCGCCGCCCGCCGCGCATCCCGGTCCCCGACTGGGCCGCGTCGTACGACGCGGAGACCGCCCGGCTGGACGCGCTGCTGCGCGACTTCGGGGACGCCGAGTGGCACACCCCGGTGCGGCTGCGCTGGTTCGAGGCGGGCGTGCCCGCGACCCGCCGGACGACCGTCGCCGGGGTGATCGCCCATCTGCTGTCGGTCGACGGCATGGTGGCGACCGCGCTCGGCCTGGAGGACCCGCTGACGGAGACCGCCGCCGGGGCCGGACCCGGACCGGGCGCCGCCGGGCCCGCCGAGCGGACCGAGGCGTTCTGGCGGGCCTCGCACTTCCCGCAGACCCGCGCGGTGCGCGGCCGGTGGCGCGACCAGAGCCACCGGCTCCTGCGCACGGTGTCCTTCACCGGCGGCGCGGGCGGCCTGCCGGTGGGCTACGGCGACTTCACGCTGCCGCTGCGGGACGCGATGGTGGACCGCGCCTTCGAGTGCTGGGTGCACGCGGAGGACATCGCCAACGCGGTGCACTACCCCTACGACCCGCCCGCGCCACGGCACTTGAGCAGCATGATCGAGCTGGCGGCCCGCATGCTGCCGCTGGCGGTCGCCGCCCACCGCGGCGCGGCCCCGGCGCGGACGCCCGCCCGGAGCCTGCGTCTGGAGATCGAGGGCGCGGCCGGCGGCCAGTGGCTGATCCCGCTGGACTCCCCGGCGGGTCCCGTCCCCGAGCACGAGGTGGCCCATGTGGCCCTGGACGGCGTCGAGTTCTGCCGCCTGGCGGCCGGCCACCTCACCCCGGAGGAGACGACGGCGGGCCAGCGGGGCGACCGGGAGGCGATCCGGGACGTCCTGACGGCCACGGCGTCACTGAGCCGGATGTGACAACAGGCTCCGCCCCAGCGAAGCAGCGCTATGCGAACACCACGGTCCGGCGCCCGTTGAGCAGAATCCTCCGCTCCGCGTGCCACTTCACGGCCCGCGCCAGCGCCTGGCACTCCACGTCCCGCCCGATGGCGACGAGCTGCTCCGGCGTCGAGTCGTGCCCCACCCGCTCGATCTCCTGCTCGATGATCGGGCCCTCGTCGAGGTCGGCGGTGACGTAGTGGGCGGTGGCCCCGATCAGCTTCACACCGCGCTCGTGCGCCTGGTGGTAGGGCTTCGCCCCCTTGAAGCTGGGGAGGAACGAGTGGTGGATGTTGATGATCCGCCCGCTCAGCTCCTTGCACAGGTCGTCCGAGAGCACCTGCATGTACCGGGCGAGCACGACCAGCTCGACCCGCTCCTCGCGCACCAGCTCCAGCACCCGCGCCTCGGCCTGCGCCTTGGTGTCGCGGGTCACCGGGATGTGGTGGAAGGGGATGTTGTACGACCCCACCAGCTCCTGGAAGTCGGTGTGGTTGGACACCACGGCGGCGATCTCCACCGGCAGCGCCCCGATGCTGGCGCGGAACAGCAGGTCGTTCAGGCAGTGCCCGAACCTGCTGACCATCAGCACGATCCGCATCTTCTGGTCGGCCCGGCTGATCTGCCAGTCCATGCCGAAGGAGTCACCGATCGCGGCGAAGCTCGCCCGCAGCTTGTCCAGCGTCACGGGGGCGTCGGCCGAGAAGTGGACGCGCATGAAGAACAGGCCCGTGTCGTGGTCGCCGAACTGCTGGCTGTCCTCGATGTTGCAGCCGGTCATGAACAGATAGCTCGACACGGCGTGCACGATGCCCTTTTTGTCCGGGCAGGAAAGGGTGAGGACGTACTGGTCCGCCGGGGTGTCGGCCGCGGCGCCGGCGCGGCTGGGCTGCTCGTTCATGCAGGACACGATCTCACGCCGGACTGCCGCGCGCCGGGGCGGGCGTCCGGCAGGCGGACCTCAGATCGCCGTCGTCAGGATGCGCAGCGCTTCCAGGGTGCGCGGGGCGGCCGCCGGGTCGTCGCCGTCGCTGGCGGCGAGGCGCAGATGGGCGTCCTGGGCCGCGCGTACCGCCTCCGGCCACTGGGGGTGCTGGAGGTAGACGGCGACCGGCGCGTCCGGGCCGACCTGGTGCATGATCCGCAGCACCCGCAGCACGGCGGTGTCCACCAGCGCCGCCTCCTGGGAGTCCCGGAAGATCGTGCCGACGTATTTCTCCGCCGACCAGTTGTCCAGCCAGGTGTCCTCCACCAGCCGGTACACCGCGTCGGTGACGTCCCCGTACCCCTCCACCCCCGCGAGCCACACGTCGCGCTGGAAAGCCTGGTCGGAGAGCATGTGCAGCGCGGAGCGCACGTTGCTGCGCCAGCGCCACCACGGCATGTCGTTTAGCGGCATGCCGCCCATGGTGGAGGAGCGACGGCCGCGACGGGAAGAGTTCTCCGAACCTTGCACGGTCATCGATCGTACGTTCCGCGCCACACCGGTGACATCCGCCCCCGCAATTCACCCGCGCGTCACCCGTGGTCGACCGGCTGTCACTCCCCGGTTGGCGATGTGGGGGAATCGTGGCGGCCCATGACCGGCAGGCGAGGCACCCCCGACAGCTCCCCCACCTCCTCCGCGCGGCCGTCGCGGACCGCCCGGCACGCGGGCGCCCTGGCCGCCTGCGCCGCGCTGATCGCCGGCTGCGGGACCACGCCGGGCACGGACGGCGGCTCCGACGACGGCACGGTCCGGGTGATGACCTGGGCACCGGAGAACACCGGCGCCACCAACAAGCCCGGCATGCCCGCGACGGCCCGCGCCTACGCGAAGTGGATCAACCGGCACGGCGGGATCGGCGGCCGCCGCCTGACCGTCCTGACCTGCAACGACCACAACGACAGCGTCGGTGCGGCCAAGTGCGCGCGGCGCGCGGCGGCGGAACACGTGGTGGCGGTCGTCGGCTCCTACAGCCAGTTCGGCGACTCCTTCCTCGCCCCGCTGGAGAGCGCGGGCATCCCGTACATCGGGGGCTACGGCGTCACCGCCGACGAGTTCACCGGCCCGTACTCCTACCCGGTCAACGGCGGGCAGCCCGCGCTGCTGGCGGGGCTCGGCCGGGCGCTCGCCGAGGAGTGCGGGGCCGTCGCGCTGGTCCGGCCGGACAGCATCGCCGGGGACGAGCTGCCCGCACTGCTCGACTCGGGCCTCACCGCGAGCGGCCACCCGGCGGCCGTCGACCAGCTCGCCGCCGAGGACGCCACCGAGTACGGCGGCCAGGCCGAGCGGGCGCTGCGCAGCGCGACCGCCGGCACGACGGGCGAGGGGTGCGTGGTGCCCGCCCTCGGCGACCGCACCGACACCTTCATGGACTCCTTCCGCCGCGTCCGCGCCGAGCACGCCCCGGTGCGCACGGCGACCGTGCTGGGCAGCGTGGACCAGACGGAGATCGACGCGACGGGCGGGGCGTCGGGGCCGTACGAGGGGGCGTACATCACCGGCTGGTACCCGGTGGCGTCCGATCCGCGCTGGAAGCCGATGAAGCAGATGATCGGCGAGGAGGCGTTCGGCGACAACCGCATCGACCCGGCCGACGCCGGGGTGCAGACGACCTGGATCGCCTACACCGTGCTGCGGGCCGTGCTGGAGCGGATCGGCGAGGGCGAGGTGAGCGCCGACACCGTGCGCCACACCCTCGACGGCGGTCTGCGGGTGTCCACCGGCGGGCTGACCCCGACCCTGCACTGGCCGGACGAGACCCGGCTCGCCTCGGTGGGCTTCCCCCGCCTGGTCAACGCCGACGTCACCCTTCAGGTGGTCCGGGACGGCAGGCTGGTCGCCGTCCGGCCGGACGGCACGGGGTCCGCCGCCGCGGGCGGCGACATGACGCGGACGCTGGAGAGCGCGGACGTGGGCTGACCCCGCCCGCGCCCGGACCTCAGAGCTGGGTCGGCTGGCGGGTGGTGAGCCCGTACTTGGCGGCGATGGCGTTCCACAGCTCGGCCGCCTTCTTCTTCTCCACCGTGGCCGTGCCGCTGGCCTGGCCCGCTGCCTGGGCCTGGTCGGTGACCTTGGCGTGCCCCTTGCCGCAGACCTTCTTGTTCTTGGCCTGCCGGGCCCAGGCCGCGTAGTGGTTGTCCGCCGAGGCCGACGCCTGCCACGCCTTGGTCAGGGCCGAGTTCAGTTCGGCACTGGCGGGCAGCTTGTCCACGGAGAGCTTGCCGAGCCGGGTGACCAGCGCGGCGCGCTGCTGCGCGGCACCGCGCAGGTCGGCGGCGGCCTGGTCCAGGTCCTTGCACTGCTTGATGCGCTCCACCGACTGGATCACGGTGGTGCGGCTGCTGCCGCTGTCGGCGAGCAGCTTGTCCAGCTCGACCGCCTGCGGCTGCGCCGGGTCGGCGGCGGACGCGGACGGCGAGGGCTGCTGGCTGGCCGGGGTGGAGGAGGCGACCGGCCGGTTGTCGTCGCCGTCGTCACCGCCGCCGCTGAGCAGGGCGCCCGCGCCGATGCCGAGCACGATGATGCCGACGCCGACGGCGGCGATCACCGGCAGGCGCGAACCGGTGCGGCCGTCGCGCCGGACGTCGTCGTCGCGGTCCAGCGGGCGGTAGGCGGGCTGGCCCGAGACGACCGGCGCGGTGCGCGGGTCGCCGGCCGGGACGCGGGGCATCTGCTGGGTCGCGCCCTGGGCGGCCCCGGCGCCGTACTGGGCGCCCCGGAAGAGGTTGTCGAACTCGGCGGGCGGCTGCCGGTCGGCGCCGTCGGCACCGGCCTGGTAGGGCGGGATGTACTGGGTGGCCGCCTCGTCCACCGGCTGCTGCGGGTAGCCCTGGTGGCCGTCGTTGCCGGTGGCCTCGGGCGGCAGCGCGCCCGACGCCACCGGGGGTATGTACTGGGTGGCGGCCTGGTCGACGCCGCCCGAGGGGACCGGCGGGAGGTACTGGGTCGCGCCCTCGGGGCCCTGGCCGGGCGGCACCGGCGGCATGTACTGCGTGGCGGCCTCGTCCATCGGAGGCAGCGGCGCGGCCTGCGCCGGGTAGCCGCCGTCGCCCGGGTAGCCCTGCTGCGGGTAGGGCTGGTGGGCGGCGCCGTAGCCCTGCGCCTCGTACGAGGGGCCCTCGGGCGGCATCGGGCCGGGTCCGGCCGGCTGCTCCGGGGTCTGCCACTGCTGGGCGGCGGCCGGGGGCCAGCCCTGGCCCTGCTGGGGCTGCTGTTCCTGGCCGGGACCCCAGGAGCCGCCCCACGCCTGGCCCTCGGGGGGCGCGGCGGGTGCGCCCGTCGTGCCCGGCAGCAGCGGCTCCCCTCCGTCGGAGGGCAGCACGATGCCTTCGTGCGCGGGTCGCGCCGAGGGCTGATCGCCCTGTCCACTCTGCGTCACCGGGACTCCTACGATTGAAGGACGTTCGGAATCGTCGGCTCACGCTACCGGGTCCGCCGAGCCCGGTGCCACGCAGCTCAGGCCCCGAGCGTCCTCCCTGTGACAGCGGTAACAGAACCACCGCCCCGCACGCTGTATTTGGTCCCCCGTCGCGCCCGAGTGCCGTGGCTCACGGGCATCTCGGACGCGACGCCTCCTCAGGCCGCCTGCCGGACGTCGAGCCGCGCCCCGAACTCCCGCACCACCGCCTCGTCCCGGAAGGGCTGCAACCGCTGCTGGAGGTCCTCCAGATACTCGGTGCCCCGCTCGGAGCGGAGCGTCTCCAGAAGTTCCACGGCCTTCGTGCCGGTGCCGCACGCCTGCTCGATCTCGCGCTGCTGCACCTGGGCCGTGGCGAGGAGCACATAGCCGATGGCCCGGCGCCGGGCGCGGGAGGCGGGGTGCCGCTCCAGCGCCTGGCGCGCGTACCGGGCCGCCGCCTCGGCCTGGCCGAGGTCGCGGTGGCAGTGCGCCAACTCGTCGGCGAGGTACGCCTCGTCGAAGTGGGCGATCCACACCGGGTCGTCGCCGTTAGCCGTGTCCGCCCGCTCCAGCGCGGCGATGGCCCGCCCGGCGGACGACTGCGCGGCGCGCACGTCGCCCAGCACGGCGTGCCCGCGCGCCTCGGCCGCGTGGAACATCGACTCCGCGCGCGGGGTGACCCGGCCGCGAGCGCCCTCCTGCGCGGCCCGCGCCAACTGGGCGATCTCCCTGGGGTTCCCGAGCTCGGCGGCCAGGTGGCTCATGGAGGCGGCCAGCACATAGCCGCCGTACCCCCGGTCCCCGGCCGCCTGGGCCAGGCGCAGCGACTGGATGTAGTACCGCTGGGCCAGGCCCGGTTGGCCGGTGTCCACCGCCATGTACCCGGCCAGCTCGGTCAACCGGGCGACCGCCGCGAAGAGTTCACGCCCGACCGCCTCCCGGTACGAGCCCGCGAGCAGCCCGGAGACGACGCTGTTGAGGTAGTGCACGACGACGGGACGGACATGCCCGCTGCCGTACTGGTGGTCGAGGTCGACCAGGGCCTGGGTCATCGAGCGCACCGCCGCGACGTCGGCCTGGCCCACGCGCGGGCCCGCCTGCCGGGCCACCTGGGCGTCCGGCGCGGAGATCAGCCAGTCCCGGCTGGGCTCGACCAGCGCGGAGGCGGCGACCGAGGAGCCGGACAGGAAGTCCCGCCGCCCCACGTCGCTGCGCCACAGCTCGCAGACCTGCTCGATGGCCCCGAGCACCGTCGGCGAGAACTGCAGGCCGACGCCGGAGGCGAGGTTCTTGCCGTTGGCCATGCCGATCTCGTCGATCGTGACCGTACGGCCGAGCTTGCGGCCGAGCGCCTCCGCGATGATCGCCGGGGCGCGTCCGCGCGGCTGCTGGCCGCGCAGCCAGCGGGCCACGGAGGTCTTGTCGTAGCGCAGGTCGAGACCGTGCTCGGCCCCGCACATGTTGACGCGCCGGGCCAGCCCCGCGTTCGAGCACCCCGCTTCCTGGATCAGTGCCTGCAGCCGTTCATTGGGCTGCCTCGCCACTAGCGGCCTCGCGGCCATCCGCTACCCCCTGCGAACCCCTGGAGCGTGAAGATCCCACCGGACGATCCGGTCCTGCAGATCACTTCCCAGTCGACATAGCGTCAATGCGCGACATGTGCGGTTTGCCGGGGTGAACCCGAACGCCCGGCTCCCCCGTGCCCTTCGTGGTTACCCGCACCGCCCGCCCGTTCCTCCCACGCGCCCCCGCCCGTGCTCCCATGCGCCCCGGCCGGTGGAGCGGTGTGCCGCCCCCGCGCGCGGCCGGACCGTAACCCGAGATGGGCACGGGAGTTGAGTGGGTCGTGGACGAGACGACCGCGGGCCCGGACACGGCCCGTATCCCGCCGCAGCGCGCGGAATCGCTGCTGGAGACCGCCGTTGCCTACGCCCAGGAGCGGCACTGGGACGTGCTGGCGGGCAGCTGGCTCGAGGACTGCGGCGGGGCGCGGCGGTGCTCCTGCGGCGACACCGTCTGCCCCGCGCCCGGCGCACACCCCACGCGCCCCGACTGGGCGACGCGGGCGACCGGCAGCACGAGCGTCGTCCGGCGGATGTGGCAGGACCGGCCCACGGCGTCGATCCTGCTGCCGACGGGGCGCACCTTCGACGCGCTGTCCGTGCCGGAGAGCGCGGGGTTCCTGGCGCTGGCCCGGATGCGGCGCCTGGAGCTGGACCTCGGCCCGGTGGCGCTCGCGCCGGACCGGCGGATGCAGTTCTTCGTGCTGCCGGGCGGCGCGGCGAAGGCGCCGGAGCTGGTGCGGCAGCTCGGCTGGGGCGCGGTCGCGCGGGATCTGGTGCCGCTGGGCGAGGGGCGGTACGTGGTCGCGCCGCCGACCCGGGTCGGTTCGCGCGGGGCGGTGCAGTGGGCGTGCCGTCCGACGCCCGCGAACCGGTGGCTGCCGGACGCGGAGGAGCTGATCCCGTCGCTCGCGTACGCCTGCGGCCGGGACGGCTGAAGCCCCTCCGGAGCCGGGGGTTCCGCCGCGCGGGTGCCCCGGACAGGGCCGTCACCGTAGGGTTTCCGTCATGACAGAGGCAGCGGTACGGGTACGGGGACTCTGGAAGCGGTTCGGGCAGCAGGTGGCGGTCGGCGGCGTCGATCTCGATCTGCCGGCCGGGAGGTTCATCGGGCTGGTGGGCCCGAACGGAGCGGGCAAGACGACCACCCTGTCGATGGTGACCGGCCTGCTCCGGCCGGATCAGGGGTCCGTGGAGATCGTCGGGCACGACGTGTGGCAGGACCCGGTGGCGGTGAAGTCCCGGATCGGGGTGCTGCCGGAGGGACTGCGGCTGTTCGAGCGGCTGTCGGGCCGTGAACTGCTGCTCTACTGCGGCCGGTTGCGCGGGCTGCCGGGGGCCGAGGTGGACAAGCGGGCCACCCAGTTGCTGGACGTGCTGGACCTCGCCGGGTCGCAGCACAAGCTGGTCGTCGACTACTCGACCGGCATGCGCAAGAAGATCGGTCTCGCCGCCGCGCTGCTGCACAACCCCGAAGTGCTGTTCCTGGACGAGCCGTTCGAGGGCGTCGACCCGGTCTCCGCGCAGATCATCCGGGGTGTGCTGGAGCGGTACACCGCGTCCGGGGCCACCGTGGTGTTCTCCTCGCACGTGATGGAGCTGGTGGAGTCGCTGTGCGACTGGGTGGCGGTGCTGGCCGCCGGGCGCATCCGGGCGACCGGGACGCTGGCCGAGGTGCGCGGGGAGCATCCCACGCTCCAGGCCGCGTTCCTGGAGCTGGTGGGCGCGAGCGGGCGGGACACCGGGTCCGATCTGGACTGGCTCGGCGGCGGGGCGGTGCGATGACGACCGCGGCACCCGGCTCCACGACCTCCGTACTGGTCCGGCTGAAGCTCTCCCTGCTGCGCAACGGCCTGCGGCAGTCCACCGGGCGGCGGGCCGCGTTCGTCGCCTCCGCCGTCCTGACCCTGCTGTTCGCGCTGCTGCAGCTGCTGGGGTTCGTGGCCCTGCGCTGGCAGGACCATCCCGAGGCCGTCGCGGTGCCCGGGGTGGCCGTGCTGGCGCTGGGCTGGGCGGTGATGCCGCTGTTCTTCCCCGGCGGCGACGAGACGCTGGACCCGACCAGGCTGGTGATGCTGCCGCTGCGGCCCCGGGAGCTGATCCGCGGGCTGCTCGCCGCGTCGCTGGTCGGCATCGGCCCGGCGTTCACCCTGCTGGTGCTGGTGGGCTGCGGGCTGTCGCTGGCCCACGGCGCGGCGGGGTGGCTCTTCGCGGTGGCGGGGGTCGCGCTGGCGCTGCTGACGTGCGTGGCGCTGGCACGGGCGGTCGCGGCGGCCAACGTGAGGCTGCTGACCAGCCGCAAGGGCCGCGATCTGGCCGTGCTGAGCGGGCTGGTGATCGCGATCGGCGCCCAGCTCGTGAACTTCGGTGCTCAGCGCCTCGGTTCGGGCGGACTCGGCCAGCTGCGGCCGGTCGCCGACGTGCTGTCCTGGGTGCCGCCGGCCTCGGCACTGGGCGCGGTGCGCGCGGCGGGCGAGGGGGCGTACGGCACGGCGGTGGCCCAGCTCGCGCTGTGCGCGCTGGCGCTGGTGCTGCTGGTCGGGGCGTGGGCGCGCAGCCTGACCCGGCTGATGACCTCGCCGGACGGTTCCACCGTCCAGGACGCCGACGCCGGCGGCCAGGGCCGCGCCTCGGCCGGACTGGCCCGGCTGCTGCCCGGCGGGCGCACGGGCGCGGTGATGGAGCGGAGCCTGCGCTACGTCTGGCGCGATCCGAAGACCAAGGCGGCCTGGGTGACCTCGCTGGCCATCGGGCTGATCGTGCCGGTGTTCAACGCGATCCAGGGCACCGGCTCGCTGTACTTCGCGTGCTTCGCCTCCGGGATGCTCGGCATCCAGATGTACAACCAGTTCGGGCAGGACACCTCCGCGTTCTGGATGGTGGCCATGACCGTCTCCTCCACGCGGGACGCGTACGCCGAGCTGCGCGGCCGGGCCCTGGCCCTGCTGCTGATCACGCTGCCCTACGCGACGCTCGTCACCGTGGTCACCACCGCCCTGCTGGGCGACTGGTCCCGGCTGCCCGAGGTGCTGGGCCTCTCCCTGGCCCTGCTCGGCGCGATGCTCGCCACCGGCGCCTGGACGTCGGCGCGTTCGCCCTACTCGATACCGCAGGAGGGGCACAAGAACGTCGCCCCCGGCCAGGCGGGCCTCGCCTGGATCTCCATCTTCGGCGGCATGATCGGGGCCGCGCTGCTGTGCTCCCCGGTCATCGCGGCGACGATCTGGCTGAACGTCAGCGCCGGGGGCGACGCCTGGTCCTGGCTGCTGCTCCCGGCGGGCGCGGCCTACGGCACGGCCCTCGCCCTGACGGGGCTGCGCCTGGCGGCGCCGAGGACGGCGGCCCGCCTGCCGGAGATCCTCACGGCGGTGAGCAAGGGGTAGCGCACGCCTCAGGGCGCCTCCAGGTCCCCCAGGAACCGCTCCAGCACCCCCTGCCAGGCGGCAGGCTGGTCGTAGTGGGGGACGTGGCCCGCCTCGGGGATCTCGGCGTAGTGGCCGCGGGGGAGTACCCGGACCATCTCCTGGGCCTCCGCGCGGCCCAGCTCGCCGTCGAGACCGCGGACGACGAGGGCGGGGCAGCGGACCTGGGTGAGTTCGTCCCAGTGGGCGTCGTGGACCCAGGTCTCGCGGGTGCGGAGCATCCGGTCGGGGTCGAAGAGGGGGCGCCAGCCGTCGGCGCACTCGTGCATCACCTCGGCGTAGAAGGCGCCGCGCGCGGGGTCGGGGCGCTCCAGCCGGGGGTCGTCCTCGCCGAACCAGCGCCGGACGTCGGCGAGGGTGGTGAAGGGCAGCGGCCAGGAGCGGAACCAGTCGGCCCACTCGGCCTGCGAGGCGGCGCCCAGCGCGGAGGCGCGCATGTCGCAGATGACGAGGCCGCGCACCAGGTCCGGGCGTCGGGCGGCGAGCTGCCAGGCGGTGAGGGCGCCCATCGCGTGGCCGACCAGCACGGCGGGGGCGAGGGCGAGCTGTTCGAGCGCGGCCTCCGCGTCCTCGACGTACGCCTCGCGGGTGCACGCCTCCTCCGGGGGCCGCTCGCTCTGGCCGTGTCCGCGCTGGTCGAGCGCGACCGCGCGGTGCCGGCCGGCGAGGGCGCGCGCGGTGGGCGCCCAGTGCGCCGCGCGCCCCATCAGACCGTGGAGCAGCAGCACGCTCGGTGTGCCCGGTCCGGTCCCCTCCTTGGGCGGGTCCGCGAACTCCCACGCGGTCAGCCGCACCCCGCCCGCCCCTGCCACCTCGATACGCCGTGCCATCGACCTGGCACCCCCCAGCTCCCGCTGTCGCCGCCGTCTTGTCGCCCGTGGTGCTGTCCGTCGCAGATTATCGAACGTCGATTCGAAAAGAGCGTTCGCTCGCCCAACACCCCTCGTTCGAGTGACACCGGAAGAGGAATGATCCCCACCGCCGGGGGGATCTTCTCTGGCGTGGGGGGACGGACCGCTCGGGGAAAAACGGTCCGGAGGGTCCGACCCTGGGAGCTCGGGGCTCCGGGTCGGTACCGGGGAGGTGAGGCCCCGGCGCCGCGGCGGCGCCGGGGCCTCCTCCGTTCAGCGCTTGGCGACGAACACGTGGGACGCCACGTCGGAGGCCAGCTCGGCCGCCTCACCGCCGCTGCCCACCAGCACGCCCCCGGCCGACTCGGTCACGCTGACCACCGAGCCGGGCTGCACGCCCGCCCGCCGCAGCGTGTACATGAGCTGGGCGTCCGTCTGGATCGGCTCCCCGATCCGGCGCACCACGACCGTCTTGCCGTCCGAGCCGGGGTCCAGCTCAGCGAGCGAGACCATGCCCTCGTCCAGGAACGGGTCGGCCCCGTCCTTCTCGCCCAGCTCCTCGAGCCCCGGGATCGGGTTGCCGTACGGCGACTCGGTGGGGTGGCGCAGCAGTTCCAGCACGCGGCGCTCCACCGCCTCGCTCATCACGTGCTCCCAGCGGCACGCCTCCGCGTGCACCTGCTCCCACTCCAGCCCGATCACGTCCACGAGCAGACACTCGGCCAGCCGGTGCTTGCGCATCACGCGCGTCGCCAGCCTGCGGCCCTCGTCGGTCAGCTCCAGGTGACGGTCGCTGGCCACGGACACCAGTCCGTCCCGCTCCATGCGCGCCACCGTCTGGCTCACGGTCGGCCCGCTCTGGTCGAGCCGTTCCGCGATGCGGGCGCGCATGGGGACGACGCCTTCCTCTTCCAGTTCGAGGATGGTGCGGAGATACATCTCCGTGGTGTCGATCAGTCCGGACATACGTGCCCCTCGATTACCTCTGCCGAAAGCTCACCGCTCTCGGCGCGTGCGCTGGCCCAGGAGTCAATTCTGCCGGATACCACCGACAATCGTGCCGCGCCGGAGAAACAGCGGGAACCGGCCGCCCTTCGGCCGGGAACGGCGGGCCGTATTGACACCGCGCTGGTCCGGACCGCACGGTGATCCGCGACATCGACGCGCGAAGGGGCACCGCATGAGCGACGGTACGCCGGCCGACCTGTTCCTCGACGCCGCGATCGGCCTGCTGCGGCGGGTGCGCGAGGAGGAGAGCGGGGCCATCGCCGCCGCCGGGACCCTGCTCGCCGACACGGTGGAGGCGGGCGGACGGCTCTTCGCCTTCGGCGCCGGCCACTCCTCGCTCCCCGCCCAGGACGTCGTCTACCGCGCGGGCGGTCTCGCCCTGATGAACCTGCTCGCCGTGCCCGGCGTGGTCGGTGTCGACGTCAACCCGGCCGTCCTCGGCTCCGCCCTGGAGCGGGTCGACGGGCTCGCCTCCGCCGTGCTGGACAGCTCGCCGCTGCGCGAGGGCGACGCCCTGGTGATCATCTCGCTGTCCGGCCGCAACGCGCTGCCGGTGGAGATGGCCCAGCACGCCCGGGCGCTCGGCATCAAGGTCATCGGGCTCACCTCGGTCGCCTACGCCGCCGAGACCGCCTCCCGGCACTCCTCGGGCACCTTCCTGAAGGACCACTGCGACGTCGTGCTCGACTCCAAGATCGCGGTCGGGGATGCGGAGCTGACCCTCGACACCGTCCCGGCACCCTTCGCGCCCGCCTCCACGGTCGTCACCTCGGCCCTGATGCAGTCCGTGCTCGCGACGGCCGCCGCCACCCTGGCCGACCGGGGTGTCGAGCCCCCGCTGCTGCGCTCGGGGAACGTGGACGGCGGTCACGCCTGGAACGCCCGGATCATGGAGAAGTACGGCGACCGGATCTTCTACCACCACTAGAACGCCGTCGCCCTGCCGCCTCCGGCGGCTCAGCCCCGCTCGCTCCCGCGCACCGCGTCCGCCAGGTCCAGCGCCGCAGCGATGCGCGCGGCGACCTCTTCCGCGTACGTCGTGTCCGACCGGTCGAAGCCGTCGCGGGACGTGCCGCGCAGGAAGGTCAGTACGCCCAGGGTCCGGCCCCGGCTGCGCAGCGGGGTGCACAGCGCGTGGGCGGTGTCGGCGGGCCAGTGCCGGGTGCGGGCCCAGTCGTGCGCCCGCTGGGCGGGCACCCCGCCGACGTCCGCGCGGACGGTGCCGCCGCGCTCGGTGCAGCGGGGCGCGGGGTGGTCCGGCGCGTAGCGCACGGGCAGGCCGGTGTGGACGTCGGCGCCGGGCGTCCCGGCGGGCGTGGCGGCCAGCCGCTCCAGCCGCACCGTCTCGCCGCGCGTGCCGGCCAGCCGGTCCAGCAGGGCGTGCTCGGCGAAGCCGGCGAGGGCGAACTCCAGGTGGACGACGGCCGCTTCGGCGGGGTCCTCGCACTCGGCGGCGGCACGCGCCGCGCGGTGGAGCTGGTTGGCGCGGAAGCGCAGCAGGGACGCCTCGCGCTCGCCCTGCCGGGCCTCGGTGACGTCCTGGAAGAGCCAGCCGACGCCGAGCGGCACCGGCTCCTGGCCCAGCGGGGAGGCGAGCCGCACGAAGCCGCTGCGCCAGCAGCGCCGCCGCTCCCCCTCGGCCGAGCGCACGGTCACCCACAGCTCGATCGGTCCGGGCGGGGCGCCTTCGGCCAACACATGGGTGAGCGCGTTCTCCAGCTCCTCCACGCCCTGCGCGAGCAGTTCGCCCAGCGGGCGTCCGAGCGCGGCGGTGCGCCCCACGCCAAGAGAGCGGGCGGCGTAGGCGTTGACGACGGCCGGGCGCAGGTCGGCGTCGATGAGGACGACGCCCCAGGACGCGTCCTCGAACAGGGCCTCGCTCAGCGCGATGGAGCGCTCCAGGTCGATCTGGGTGTGCACCTCGCTGAAGGCGCAGTACAGGCCCGCCGGACGGCCGTCGGAGCCGCGTACGGCGGCGGACTGGGTGCGCACCAGGACGCGCCGCCCGTCCTTGGTGACCAGGGCGAACTCGTGGACCTGACGGCCGGGGGCGCGCATCGCCGCCCGCAGCCGCTGCCGCAGTTCCCCGGCGTCGGCGGTGCGCACCGCCCATCCGTCGAAGCCGGGCCGGCCTACCGCCTCGGCGGCGCTCCAGCCCAGGATGCGTGTCGCCTCGCGGTTCCAGTGGGTGACGGTGCCGTCGGCGTCGAAGGCGCACAGGGCGGCGTCCATGCCGTCCAGCAGGGCGGCGAGCAGGTCGGCGCCGGCCGGTTCCTCCGGTCCCAGCTCGTCGGTGGTCCCACTGCGCCGGGAAGCACTCACCCTGGTCCCCCTTGCACGATCCGTCCGGCTGACGGCGTCGATGGTCATTCAACTCGACCGTGACCCAGCCCACACGTCGTTCCGCCAGATTGCGGCGGTGAAAATCGCTTGAACCGCGGGTGCCCGCTTCCTAGGCTGACAGCACACGGAAGGGAGGTGGTTCGGCAGATGTACGGAAACCGGACGCGTGAGGTGGCTGCGGGCTAGCGGCCCGTCACCCCACCTAGTGCGGTGCCGGACCAGCGCGTGATCGACGCGTGCGGCCGGCCCAATCCCAGGCAGTCACCCGACCCGCGAGTTCGCCGGCACGTCCGGCCGGCTCCCCCGCCTCACGGCGGCGGAACCCGAACTCGCGGGTCGCTTCCGTGTGTGCACCCTCTAGGGGCTCAGCCGGTCCGTCGTCCAGGAGCCGTCCGGCGTGGCGGTGTAGCGGAGCCGGTCGTGCAGCCGGTTCTCCCGGCCCTGCCAGAACTCCACGGTGTCGGGCGCGACCCGGAATCCGCCCCAGTTCTCCGGCAGCGGCACCTCCTCGCCCTCGGGGTAGCGGGCGGCGAGGTCGGCGTAGGCGTCGTCCAGGACGTCGCGCGAGCCGATCACCGTGGACTGGGCGCTGGCCCAGGCGCCGAGCCGGGAGCCGTGCGGGCGGCTGCGGAAGTAGGCGGCGGTCTCCTCGCGGCCGGTGCGCCGGGCGACCCCGCCGACGATCACCTGCCGGGCGACGGGGTGCCAGGGGAAGAGCAGCGAGACGTACGGATTCTGCGCGAGGTCACGTGCCTTGCGGGAGCCGTAGTTGGTGTAGAAGACGAAACCGTCGCTGTCGTAGCCCTTCATCAGGACCGTGCGGGAGCTGGGGCGGCCGTCCGGGCCCACGGTGGAGACGACCATGGCGTTGGGTTCGTAGAGCGTGCCCAGGACGGCGGCGCGGGCCGCGTCCTGGAACCAGCGGGCGAACTGGTCCATCGGGTGGGAGGCGAGTTCCTCCTCGCCCAGCCCGCGCGCCTGGTACTGCTTGCGCATGAACGCGGGATCTACGGCCGGGTCGGGCAGCGGTGTGCGATCGCGGTCGGTCACCCGGTCATCCTGCCGCATCGCACGAACGTGGCACTCAGTGCCGCGGGGGCTCCCCAAGAGTGGCACTCAGGGCTATCGTGCTGTTTCCGCCCCCGTTTCGGGTGACCCCCTTGCGCGTGGGGCAGTACCGGTGATGACCGCCACCGACCCAGACTGAGGAGCCGCCTTATGTCCGCGTTCGTACCCGGACTAGAGGGAGTCGTCGCGTTCGAGACCGAGATCGCCGAACCGGACAAGGAGGGCGGGTCCCTCCGCTACCGGGGCGTCGACATCGAGGACCTCGTGGGAAACGTGTCCTTCGGGAACGTGTGGGGGCTGCTGGTGGACGGCGCCTTCGCGCCCGGCCTGCCGGCCGCCGAGCCGTTCCCCATCCCCGTGCACTCCGGTGACATCCGGGTGGACGTGCAGTCCGCGCTCGCCATGCTGGCGCCGGTGTGGGGGCTGCGGCCGCTGCTGGACATCGACGCCGAGGAGGCCCGGGACGACCTCGCCCGCGCCGCCGTCATGGCGCTGTCCTACGTCGCCCAGTCCGCGCGCGGGCAGGGGCTGCCGATGGTGCCGCAGCGGGAGATCGACAAGGCCAGGTCCGTCGTGGAGCGGTTCATGATCCGCTGGCGCGGGGAGCCCGACCCCAAGCACGTCGCCGCCGTCGACGCGTACTGGACCTCCGCCGCCGAGCACGGCATGAACGCCTCCACCTTCACCGCCCGGGTGATCGCCTCCACCGGCGCGGACGTCGCCGCCGCGCTGTCGGGCGCCGTCGGGGCGATGTCGGGTCCGCTGCACGGCGGCGCGCCGTCCCGCGTGCTCGGGATGATCGAGGAGATCGAGCGCACCGGGGACGCCGTCGGGTTCGTCAAGAAGGCCCTGGACCGGGGTGAGCGCCTGATGGGGTTCGGGCACCGGGTCTACCGGGCCGAGGACCCGCGCGCCCGCGTGCTGCGGCGCACCGCCCGCGAGCTGGGCGCTCCGCGGTTCGAGATCGCCGAGGCGCTGGAGAAGGCGGCACTGGAGGAACTGCACAACCGGCGGCCGGACCGCGTGCTGGCCACCAACGTGGAGTTCTGGGCGGCCATCATGCTCGACTTCGCCGAAGTTCCCTCGCACATGTTCACTTCTATGTTCACGTGTGCGCGGACTGCCGGGTGGTCGGCGCACATTCTTGAGCAGAAGCGGACGGGGCGGCTTGTGCGGCCCTCTGCGGAATATGTGGGGCCTGGGACTCGGAAGCCTTCTGATATTTCCGGGTTCGAGAATATCGCCCACTGAGTGGGGTGGTTGGGGCGCGGGGCGGCTGACTCGCCCGTTGCGGCTGGTCGCGCAGTTCCCCGCGCCCCTAAAAACGGCACACTTTACGCGGGCGTCAGCAGATCCGCGTGGTGTCTTTCCGCCACCAGCGGGTGCGCGCGGAGCTTTCCCTTCAGTTCGTTGTAGCCGTATTCCGCGTACAGCGGGTTCGACGGGTCTGTCGATATGCCTCGGGCCTTTTCCGCGTGCGGGAAAGGCAGCGGGGCTATTTTCGCGTCCAGGGCCGGGTTGTAGAAGAAGGGGACCGAGAAGCGTTCCGTGGCCGCGGGCGGGCTGACCACGCGGTGGTTGGTGGCCACCAGGTATCCGTTGGTGGCCACCTCCAGGAGTTCGCCCAGGTTGACCACGAACGCGTCCTCCAGGGGCGGGACTTCGTGGAAGCGGCCGTCGGCGCGCTGGACCTGGAGGCCGCCGACCGCGTCCTGGAGGAGCAGGGTCAGGAAGCCGTAGTCCTTGTGGGCGCCGACCCCCTGGTCGGTGCCGTCGCCCGCGCTGCCGGGGTAGCGGACCAGCTTGAGGTGCGGGTGGGCGCGCTCGCCGAAGACCGGGTCGTAGAAGCCGGCCGGGGCGCCGATGGCGGTGAGCAGCTCGCGCAGCAGACGCTGGGCGACCGTGCTGAGCTTCTCGACCCAGGCGAGCGCGGCGGTCCGCAGCTCGGGCAGGGCGGCCGGCCACTGGTTGGGGCCCTGGAGCCACCAGTACGGCGGCTCGCCGGGACCGGGTACGCGGGCCGGGCGTTCGGCGCCGATGTCGAGCTGGTCGCGCCAGTCGCGGGCCCCGCCGGTGCGCTCGTCGCCGGTGCGGGTGTAGCCCCGGAAGTGCGGGGAGTTGACGTTGTCCAGGGCGAGCCGGTCGGCCTCGGGCAGCGCGAAGAAGGCGCGCATGGCCGAGGTCAGGGCGTCGGTCTCGGCCCGGGTCACGCCGTGCCCGGTCAGCTGGAAGAAGCCCACGTCGTGGGCGGCGCTGTGCAGCCGGGCGTGGAAGAGTGCCCGCTCCTCGGGGCCGCGGTCGGCGGCCGAGAGGTCGATGATCGGGAGCTGGGCGTACGACGGGTCCGTCGCATGATTCGTCATGGTGCGTCCGCGAGGTGTACGGGGCACGGGCAGCCGCGAGGGGTGTGGCGGCCCCCTGGTGCCGGACGAGGAAAGAAGAGAGACGAGAAGGGGGCTGGATCAGGCGGAACGCCGACAGCCCATGCTCGTGACGCGCACGTAGTCCACGTGTCGGCGTCGAACGAGCATCGGAAGCATGGGCCCAGAGTACTGCGGGCCTTCGATTTCGAGTGTGACGCCGGTCACCCCTCGGCTCCTGGCTCAGCCGAGGGCGTCGTCCAGCAGCGCCGCCCACTGGGCCACGACCCGCTCGCGGCGGGCGGTGTCGTCGGTGAGCAGGGTGGCGAGGCCGAGGCCGCGCGCCATGTCGAGCAGGCCCTGCACGCTCTCGCGCACACCGGGCCGGGACTCGTCGGCGCCGAGGAGTTCCACCGCGATCCGGTGGCTCTCCCGGCCGACCCGGGCCTCCAGCTCGGTCACCCGGCCGCGGAGCTGCTCCTCGTTGGCGGCGGCCACCCAGAGCTGGAGCGCGGCCCTGAAGAGCGGGCCGGTGTAGAGGCCGACGAGGGCGCGGACCACGGCCCCGCGGTCGCCGGCCCCCTCCGGGAACAGATCCCGCAACGCGCCGGAGCGGCGTTCGGCGACGTACTCGACGGCCGCCGTGAACAGGTCCTCGCGGGTGGGGAAGTGGTGCTGGGCCGCGCCCCGCGAGACGCCCGCGCGCTCGGCGACGACCGAGACCGTGGAGCCCGCCCAGCCGTGCTCGGCGAGGCAGGCCACGGCGGCCTCCAGCAGCCGCAGCCGGGTGGCCCGGCTGCGGTCCTGCTTGGGTACGCGGTCGCGTTCCGCCGTACTCACACCACCCATGCCGCATCCCGTCTTTCCAGGAAGGCCGTCATCCCCTCCCGCGCCTCGGGGGCGGAGAACAGCCGGGCCGAGAGCGCGGCGAGCTGAGCCGCGTCCCGGTCGAAGGTCTCCAGCACCCTAGCCGTGAGCAGGCTCTTCGTCGCGGCCAGGGCGTCGGGCGACGACCGGCGCAGACCGTCCAGGACGGGGGCGAGGGCGTCGTCCACGTCGTCGCCGGTGAGGGTGAGCAGGCCCAGCCGTACCGCCTCGGCGGGGCCGAAGCGCTCGCCGGTGAGGTAGTACCGGGCCAGCTCGCGCGGGTCGGCGCGCGGGAGCAGCGGCAGGGAGATCACCGCCGGGGCGACCCCGATGCGGACCTCGGTGAAGGCGAACGTGGCCCCGGCCGAGGCGGCCGCGATGTCACAGGCGCCCACCAGCCCGAGCCCGCCCGCTCGGACGTGCCCGGCGATCCGGGCGACCACCGGCTTGGGCAGCTCCACGAGTTGCCGCAGCAGGCCCACGAAGGCGTCCGGGCGGGGCGGGTCGCGCAGGTCGGCCCCGGCGCAGAAGGTGGTGCCGGTGTGGGTGAGCACGACCGCCCGTACTCCGGGGTCCTTCGCGCAGTCGGCCAGGGCCTCGGCGAGTTCGGCGACCAGGGGCGCGGAGAGGGCGTTGCGGGTGTCCGGGGAGTCGAGGCTCAGCGTCTCCACGGCACGGTCGCGGGTGCGTCCGACGAGGGTCATGGGCGCAGCTCCCGCCGCAGGATCTTGCCGGAGGCGGCGCGGGGGACGCCGTCGGTGAAGGTGACGCCGCGCACCCGCTTGTACGGCGCGACGCGCTCCCCCACGTACAGCATGACGTCGTTGGCGCTGAGGTCCGGCGACGTGGGCTGGCGGACGACGAAGGCGTGCGGTGCCTCGTTGCCGTCCTCGTCGACGACGCCGATGACGGCCGCGTCCGCGATGCCGGGGTGGGTGAGCAGCAGGGCCTCCAGTTCGGCGGGGGCCACCTGGAACCCCTTGTACTTGATGAGTTCCTTCACCCGGTCCACCACGAACAGCCAGCCCTCGTCGTCCACTTGACCGACGTCGCCGGTGTGCAGCCAGCCGTCGGTGTCGATCAGCGCGGCCGTGGCGTCGGGGCGGCCCAGATAGCCCTTCATGATCTGCGGGCCCCGGATGAGGATCTCGCCGCGCTCGCCGGGGCCGAGGTCCTTGCCCGGGTCGTCCAGGGAGACGATCCGCATCTCGGTGCCGGCGACGAGCCTGCCGACCGTGCCGGGCGGCGCGTCGCGCAGCTGGGCGAGCGGGACGACATGGGTGCCGGGCGACAGCTCCGTCATGCCGTACGCCTGCCCCAGCGGCGGCAGCCCCAGCCGGTCGGCGCAGGCCGCGGCGAGGGTCGCGTCCAGCGGGGCGGCGGCGCTGATCACGTACTTCAGCGAGGAGAGGTCGTACCGGGCGACCGAGGGGTGCTTGGCGAGGGCGAGCACGATCGGCGGGGCGACGTACAGGCCGGTGATGCGGTGGGTCTCGATCGCCGCGAGGAAGGTGTCCAGTTCGAAGCGGGGCAGCACGACCACCGTGGCGCCCTTGCGCAGGGGCGCGTTCATCAGGGCGGTCAAGCCGTATATGTGGAAGAACGGGAGTACGGCGAGGATGCGCTCGCCGGGCTCCACCGTGACGGCGGGCTCCAGCTGGGCGAGGTTGGTGGCGATCTGCCGGTGGGTGAGCATGACGCCCTTGGGGGTGCCGGTGGTCCCGGAGGAGTACGGCAGCGCGGCCACGTCCTCGGCGGGGTCGACGGCGATGTCCGGCTCGGGGGCGCCGGTGGCGAGCAGCTCGGTCAGCGAGCGGTGGCCGGGCGCGTGGTCGCAGACGAAGATCTCCCGTACCCCGCCCGCGAGTTCGGCGGCTCTGCGGGCCGTCGGCAGCAGGGGCGAGACGGTGATCAGCCAGCGGGCCGAACTGTCCGCGAGCTGCTTGGCCAGCTCCTCCGGGGTGTGCAGCGGGTGCGCGGTGGTGACGGTGGCGCCCGCGCGGGTGGCCGCGTAGAACGCGAGCGGGAAGGCGATGGTGTTGGGGCTGTGCAGGGCGAGCACGTCCCCCTTGCGCACCCCGGCTTCCGCGAGCGCGGCGCTCAGTCTCCTGTGCAGGGAGTCGAGTTGGGCGTAGGTGAGGGTGGTGCCGTCCACGCCGTCGATCAGCGCGGGCCGGTCCCCGTGGGCGGCGGCTCCGCCCAGGACGGCGTCATGGATGGGCTGTTCGACGTGCGGGACCCCGGCGTACGGGCTGTGGAACACGGTTCCTCCGAACGTCGGTCGGTCTAGTACGACTTGGGCAGGCCGAGGGTCTGGTGGGAGACGTAGTTGAGGATCATCTCCCGGCTCACCGGGGCGATCCGGGCCACTCGCGCGCCGATGATCAGCGAGGCGAGCCCGAACTCGCGGGTCAGTCCGTTGCCGCCCAGGGTGTGCACGGCCTGGTCGACGGCCCTGACGCACGCCTCCCCCGCCGCGTACTTGGCCATGTTCGCCGCCTCGCCCGCGCCGATGTCGTCCCCGGCGTCGTAGAGGAGGGCCGCCTTCTGCATCATCAACTTGGCAAGTTCCAGGTCGATGTGGGCCTGGGCGAGGGGGTGCGCGATGGCCTGGTGGGCGCCGATCGGGGTCTTCCAGACGGTGCGCTGACGGGCGTACTCCAGCGCCTTGGCGACGGCGTAGCGGCCCATCCCGATGGCGAACGCGGCCGTCATGACGCGCTCCGGGTTCAGCCCGGCGAAGAGCTGGAGCAGCCCGGCGTCTTCGTCGCCGACCAGGGCGTCGGCGGGCAGCCGTACGTCGTCCAGGACGAGTTCCCACTGCTTCTCGGCGGCGGTCAGCTCCATGTCGATGGGGTTGCGGGAGAAGCCCTCGGCGTCGCGCGGGACGATGAACAGGCAGGGCTTGAGCTTGCCGGTACGGGCGTCCTCGGTGCGGCCGACGATCAGTACGGCGTCGGCGTGGTCGACCCCGGAGATGAAGACCTTGCGGCCGGTGAGCAGCCAGTCGTCGCCGTCCCGGCGGGCGGTGGTGGTGATGCGGTGCGAGTTGGAGCCGGCGTCGGGCTCGGTGATGCCGAAGGCCATCAGTTTGGTGCCGTCCGCGAGGCCGGGGAGCCAGGTGCGCTTCTGCTCCTCGGTGCCGAAACGGGCGATCACCGTGCCGCAGATGGCCGGGGAGACGACCAGCATCAGGAGGGGGGCTCCGGAGGCGCCCAGCTCCTCCAGGACGATGGAGAGTTCGGCTATGCCGCCGCCCCCACCGCCGTACTCCTCCGGGAGGTTGACTCCGAGGTAGCCCAACTTGGCTGCCTCCTGCCAGAGTTCGGTGGGGTAGCGGTTCTCCGCGATGACCTGGGTGATGTAGTCGCGGCCGTAGCGCTTGCCGAGGGCGGAGACTGCCTTGCGGAGGGCCTGGTGCTCTTCGGACTCGATGAGGGTGGGCATTTTTGTCTCCTTCGGGTGCGAGTGATCGGTGGTTGCTCGCGCAGTTCCCCGCGCTCCTCGGTTAATTGGAGTCGACGACCGCCAAAAGGGCGCCCATCTCAACCTGACGCCCCACGGCTGCCTGGAGCGCCGTCAAGGTGCCGTCCGCGGGGGCGGTGATGCGGTGCTCCATCTTCATCGCCTCCAGCCAGATCAGGGGCTGGCCCGCCTTCACCTCGGCGCCCTCGGTGAGCCCCTCCGCCAGGCGGACGACCGTGCCGGGCATGGGGGCCAGGAGGGAGCCGGGGGCGTGTTCGGTGGCGGGGTCGGGGAAGCGGGGCAGGGCGGTCAGGGCGGTGGCGTTCACATGGACCTGGTCGCCGTACCGGCAGATCTCGAACTTCCGCCGTACGCCGTCCACTTCGAGGACGACCAGGTGCGGGCTCGTGTGCACCACGCGCACGCCGTCCGCCGCGAGGCCGGTCCGGGTGTGCCGGTAGGCGGCCTCGCGCTCCTCCCCAGCCGTCTCGTACCGCTTCACCTGCGGGCCCGAGGGCAGGTTGCGCCAGCCGCCGAAGCGGGAGCGACCGTGGGCGTCGGCGAGGGCCGCGGCGAGCGGGGCGTACGGGTCGGGGGCGGGCTCGGTGAGGGTGGTCAGGTGGCGGTCGTAGAAACCGGTGTCCATGCGGGCTTCGGTGAACTCGGGGTGCCGCAGCGAGCGGACCAGCAGGTCGCGGTTGGTGACCGGGCCGTGCAGCGCGGCCCGCTCCAGGGCGCCGGCCAGCCTGCGGACCGCCTCGGTGCGGGTGGGGGCGTGCGCGACGACCTTGGCGAGCATCGGGTCGTAGTGCACGCCGATGGTGTCGCCGTCCGCGCAGCCGGTGTCCAGCCGTACGCCGTCCGGCACGGTGAAGCGGTGCAGGGTGCCGGTCTGCGGGGCCCAGCCGCGCGCCGGGTCCTCGGCGTACAGCCGCGCCTCCACGGCGTGCCCGCTCGGGGCGGGCCGCTCGGCGGGGAGGGCGTGCCCCTCGGCGACGCGGATCTGCTCGGCGACCAGGTCGATCCCGAACACCGCCTCAGTGACGGGGTGTTCCACCTGGAGCCGGGTGTTCATCTCCAGGAAGTGGGCGCGGCCGTCGGCCACCAGGAACTCGACCGTGCCCGCGCCCTCGTAGGACACGGCGCGGGTCGCCCGCTCGGCGAGCGCGTACAACTGCTCGGTGAGCGCGGGCGGCAGGCCGGGTGCCGGGGCCTCCTCGATGACCTTCTGGTGCCTGCGCTGGAGCGAGCAGTCGCGGGTGCCGAGCGTCCACACCGTGCCGTGCGTGTCCGCGAGGACCTGCACCTCGACATGGCGGCCGTTCTCCAGGTACGGCTCCACGAACACCTCGCCATCCCCGAAGGCGCTCGCCGCCTCCGCGCGGGCGTCCTCCAGCGCGCCGGGCAGCGCGGCGAGGTCGCGCACGACGCGCATGCCGCGTCCGCCGCCGCCCGCCGCCGCCTTGACCAGGACCGGCAGGTCGGCCGGGGTGACGTCGGCCGCGTCGAGCGGGGCGAGGCCCATCAGCTCCTTGGCGCGGGTCTTGGACGCCATCGCCTCGATCGCCTCCGGCGGCGGCCCGATCCAGACCAGCCCGGCGTCCCGTACCGCGCGGGCGAAGTCGGCGTTCTCGGAGAGGAAGCCGTAGCCGGGGTGCACGGCGTCCGCGCCGGCCGAGAGCGCGGCCTTCACGATCAGGTCGCCGCGCAGATACGTCTCGGCGGGCGCGGCACCCGGCAGTCGTACGGCTGTGTCGGCCACACGTGTGTGCAGCGCACCCTCATCCGCGTCGGAGTGTATGGCGACGGTACGTATGCCGAGGTCGGCGCAGGTGCGGAAGATCCGGCAGGCGATCTCGCCCCGGTTGGCGACGAGCAGGGTGGAAATCATGGGCCTCACATCCGGAAGACGCCGAAGCCGCCACGGGCGCCCTCGTAGGGAGCGGTGTGTATGGCGGACAGGCACATACCGAGGACGGTTCGGGTGTCGCGGGGGTCGATGACCCCGTCGTCGTAGAGCCGTCCGGACAGGAACATGGGCAGTGACTCCGACTCGATCTGCCCCTCGACCATGGCGCGCAGGGCGGCGTCCGCCTCGTCGTCGTACGGCTGCCCCTTGGCCAGCGCCGACTGGCGGGCCACGATGGAGAGCACCCCGGCGAGCTGCTGCGGGCCCATGACGGCCGACTTGGCGCTCGGCCAGGCGAAGAGGAAGCGGGGGTCGTAGGCGCGGCCGCACATGCCGTAGTGGCCGGCGCCGTAGGACGCGCCCATGAGGACGGACAGGTGCGGCACGGTCGAGTTGGAGACCGCGTTGATCATCATCGAGCCGTGCTTGACGATGCCGCCCTGCTCGTAGTCCCTGCCGACCATGTAGCCGGTGGTGTTGTGCAGGAACAGCAGCGGGATGTCGCGCTGGTTGGCGAGCTGGATGAACTGGGCGGCCTTCTGCGACTCCTCGCTGAACAGCACCCCGCGCGCGTTGGCGAGGATGCCGACCGGGTAGCCGTGCAGCGCGGCCCAGCCGGTGACCAGGCTCGTGCCGTACAGCGGCTTGAACTCGTCGAAGTCGGAGGCGTCGACCAGGCGGGCGATCACCTCGCGCGGGTCGAAGGGGGTGCGCAGATCGCCCGGGACGATGCCGAGGAGTTCCTCCGGATCGTGCTTGGGCGGCTCGGCGAAGCCCGGATCGGCGTACGCCTTGCGGTGGTTGAGCCGTGCGACCACCCTGCGTGCCTGCCGGATCGCGTCCCGCTCGTCCACCGCGAAGTGGTCGGCGAGGCCGGAGGTGCGGGCGTGCATCTCGGCCCCGCCCAGCGACTCGTCGTCGCTCTCCTCACCGGTCGCCATCTTCACCAGCGGCGGACCGCCGAGGAACACCTTCGCGCGCTCCTTGACCATGATCACGTGGTCGGACATGCCGGGGATGTACGCGCCCCCGGCCGTGGAGTTGCCGAACACGACGGCGACGGTGGGGATGCCCGCGGCGGACAGCCGGGTCAGGTCCCGGAAGATGGCCCCGCCGGGGATGAAGATCTCCTTCTGCGAGGGGAGATCGGCCCCGCCGGACTCGACCAGACTGATGACGGGCAGCCGGTTGGCGCGGGCGATCTCGTTGGCCCGCAGCGCCTTCTTCAGGCTCCACGGGTTGCTCGCGCCGCCGCGCACGGTCGCGTCGTTCGCGGTGATCAGGCACTCGGTGCCCTCGACCACCCCGATGCCGGTGACCAGGGACGCGCCGACGGTGTACTCGCTGCCCCAGGCGGCGAGGGGGGACAGCTCCAGGAAGGGCGTGTCGGGGTCGACCAGCAGCTCGATCCGCTCGCGGGCGAGCAGCTTGCCCCGCTTGCGGTGCCGGGCCACGTATTTCTCACCGCCGCCGGCGAGCGCCTTGGCGTGCTCCGTCTCCAGGTCGGCGAGCTTGGCGAGCATTGCCTCGCGGTTGGCCTGGTGGTCGGGGGCGGTGGGGTCGAGGGCGGTGGGCAGGAGGGTCATGGGGTGGCTCCGGGGTGGGGTGCGGGAGTGCCTCCGGCATGGGGTGCGGGGGTGCCTCCGGCATGGGGTGCGAGGGTGCCTCCGGCATGGGGTGCGAGGGTGCCTCCGGCATGGGGTGCGAGGGTGCCTCCGGCATGGGGTGCGGGGGTGCCGGAGGGCCTCGGTGTCCGGGGGGTCACAGCAGCTCCTCCGGGATGTCCAGGTGCCGGGAGCGGAGCCACTCGCCGAGGGCCTTGGCCTGGGGGTCGAAGCGGTGCTGGGCGGCCACTCCGGCGCCGAGGATGCCGGTGACGACGAAGTTCAGGGCGCGCAGGCGGGGCAGGACGTGCCGGGTGACCGGGAGGTCGCGGGCCTCCGGAATCAGCTCCCGGAACCGCTCGACGGTCAGCTCGTGGGCGAGCCAGCGCCAGGCGTCGGCGGAACGGGCCCAGACGCCGACGTTGGCGTCCCCGCCCTTGTCCCCGCTGCGGGCCCCGGCCACCTGGCCGAGGGGGGCGCGGCGGGTGCGGCTCACAGGGAGCGGCTCGGGCAGCTCGGGTTCGGGCACCTCGCCGAGCGGGAGCGTCTCCTGCGGTGCGGCCACATCGATACGGCGGCCGTCGTGGAGGACGGCCACATGGTCGACGGCACCATGGGGTACGGCCACATGGTCGAACACCCCATAGGGCGAGCCCTTCCCCGGGGGCGCCAGCACATGGAAGCCGGGGTAACTGGCGAGCGCCAGCTCGATCGCGGCCCCGCTCAGCCCCCGCCCGACCACCTCGGGATCGGTGTCCCGCACGACCAGCCGGAGCAGCGCGCTGGCCGTCTCCTCCGTGTCCGCGTCGGCCCGGTCGGTACGGGCCAGCTCCCACCGCACCTCGTCCGGCGCGGCCTTGGCCAGCGCGGCGTCCATCTGGTCCCGCACCAGCTCCGCCTTGACCTCGATGTCGAGACCAGTGAGGACGAAGGCGACCTCGTTGCGGAAGCCGCCGAGCCGGTTGAGGCCGACCTTGAGCGTGGGCGGCGGGGCCTCCCCGCGCACCCCGTCGATCCGCACCCGGTCCGGCCCGTCCTGGCTCAGCCGTACGGTGTCCAGCCGGGCGGTGACGTCGGGCCCGGCGTACCGGGCGCCGCCCGTCTCGTAGAGCAGCTGGGCGGTGACCGTGCCGGTGTCGACGAAGCCGCCGGTGCCGGGGTGCTTGGTGACGACGCTGCTGCCGTCGGCGTGGATCTCGGCGAGCGGGAAGCCGGGACGGCGGACGTCACCGTCCTGGAAGAAGGCGTAGTTGCCGCCCGTGACCTGCGTCCCGCACTCCAGCAGATGCCCGGCGACAACGGCCCCGGCCAGCTGGTCGAGGTCCCCGGGACCCCACCCGAAGTGGGCGGCGGCGGGCCCGGTGACGAGCGCGGCGTCGGTCACCCGGCCGGTGATCACCACGTCGGCCCCGGCCCGCAGACACTCCGCGATCCCGAAGCCGCCGAGGTAGGCATGGGCGGCGAGGGTGCCGGGGTGGGCGGCGGTGAGGTCGTCCCCCTCGACGTGCGCGACCCGTACGGGTATCCCGAGCCGCTCCGCCAACTCGCTTACTCTGGCCGCGAGTCCGGCCGGGTTGAGCCCGCCCGCGTTGGTGACGATCCGCACCCCGCGCTCGTGGGCGAGCCCGAGGCAGTCCTCCAGCTGGCGCGCGAAGGTGCGGGCGTACCCGGCACCGGGGTCCTTCAGCCGGTCGCGGCCGAGGATGAGCATGGTCAGCTCGGCGAGATAGTCCCCGGTGAGGACGTCGACCTCGCCGCCGGTGAGCATCTCGCGCAGGGCGCTCGCCCGGTCGCCGTAGAAGCCGGAGAAGTTGCCGACGCGCAGCGGGGTCACCGCGGTGGCTCCCCGGGCGCGTCCTGACGTTGTTCGCGCCCGGCGCCGGGCGGGCCCGCGAACGCCTGGGCGATGTCGAGCCAGCGGTCGGCGTCGGCGCCCTCGGCGGTCAGGACGAGGTCGGCGCGATGGGCGCGCTGGGTGACGAGCAGGCAGAGATCGACCGCCGGGCCGGTGACCCGTTGCCGGGCGTTCTCTGGGCCGTAGGTCCACCACTCGCCCGAGGGCGCCCGGACCTCGACGCGGAACTCCTCCTGCGGCGCGGGCAGTCCGCGCACCCCGAAGGCGAAGTCCCTGGCGCGCACCCCGATGCGGACCACGTGCCTGAGCCGGTCGGTGGGTACGCGCACCACACCCAGGGCATCCGCGACGTCCTGGCCATGGGCCCAGGTCTCCATGAGCCGGCCGGTGGCCATGGATGCGGCCGACATGGGTGGCCCGAACCAGGGGAACCGTGTGTGCCGGGCGGCCGCCTCCCGCAGGGCGCGGTCGAGCGCCTGCCGCCCGTCCCGCCACCGGGTGAGCAGTTCGGCGGGGCCGAGCCGGGCGCCTTCGTCGGCGCCGTCGTCCACGAAGGACTCGGGCGAGGTGAGCGCCTGTCCGGCGTACTCCCGGAAGGCTTCCTGGTCGCTCATGGCGAGCAGGGCGGCGCGGTCGGTCCAGTGCAGGTGGGCGATCTGGTGGGCGATGCTCCAGCGGGGAGCGGGCGTCGCGCGTGCCCACTCCTTCTCGGTCAACTCGGCCACGAGCAGGTCGAGTTCCCGGCTTTCCTCACGCAGGTCGTCGAAGACGGGCGTCGGATCGGACATGGGCAGGAGCATCGCAGCGGGGGCAGAAACAATCAAGCGTGCTTGCATTATTCGGGGCGGGAAAATCGCTGCCGCCCGCTCGCCCCCTCCGGCTAGGTTCGCCGGATGCGCGTATTCACGGAGCCCGCCACGCTGCGACGACTGGTACGGGAGGGGCTGGGGCCGGGGTGCCGGGTCACCGGCGTGGAACGGCTGCGAGGCGGCTCGAAGAAGGGGGTCTACCGGCTCGCCCTGACCGGCACGGCCGCCCCTCCGACCGTGATCGCCTACAGCTGGGCCCCGCAGGAGAGCTTCTGGCCCGCCGCGCCGACGGACCACGCCTCCGGCCTGGCCCCGTTCCTGGCCGCGCATCACGCCTTGGACGCGGCCGGCGTCCGCACCCCACGCCTCCTGCACGCCTCGGCCCGCGACGACCTGGCCCTGGTGGAGGACGTACCGGGCGACACCCTGGAGACGGCGTTCACCTCCGACCCGCCCCGGGCGGCCACGGCGCTCGCGGAGTTGTCCGCGGCCCTGGACCGCATGGCCGCCCACACCTCCCCGCACCCCGACGGCACCCCGTCGGGGACCAGCGAAGGGCTCACCCTGACCCGGGCCCTACGGGACCTGGCCGAGGCGGCCACCCGGGTCCCCCGGATCGCGGCGGCCCGCGCGGCCCTGACCGACCGCCTCCACGCACTGCACGCGGCGGTCACCCCTCGCCCGGTGTACTCCCTGGTCCACGGCGAACTGGGCCCCGACCACGTCCTCCTCACCGCCGACGGCCACCCCGCCCTGATCGACATCGAGGGCCTCACCCACTTCGACCCCGAACACGAACACGCCTTCCTGCGCCTCCGCTTCGGCCCCCACTACGCGCCCCTGGCCCGCCCCTCCCTGGACCCCGCCCGCCTGACCCTCCACACCCTCGCCCTCCACCTCTCCCTGGTGACAGGCCCCCTCCGCCTCCTGGACGGCGACTTCCCCCACCGCGAGGCCATGCGGGGCATCGCGGAACACAACACAGGGGAGGCGCTGCGGATGGCGGGGACGCGGCGGTGAGCGCGGCTCACGCCTCCGGCGCCGGAGGCGGTACTCGGCGGGTCTGGGTGCGGACCGCGCCGATGCTGGCGGCGATGACCAGGGCGATGGCGGCCGCTTCGGTGAGGGAGAGGGACTGGTGGAGGATGAAGAAGCCCGCGGTGGCCGCGACGGCCGGTTCCAGGCTCATCAGGATGGCGAAGGTGGGGGCGGGGAGGCGGCGCAGGGCCAGGAGTTCGAGGGTGTAGGGCAGGACCGAGGAGAGCAGGGCGACCGCGGAGCCCAGGGCGATGGTCGTGGGGTCCAGCAGGCGGGCGCCGGCGTCGACGACGCCCAGGGGGAAGAAGACCAGCGCGGCCACGCCCATGGCGAGGGCCAGCCCGTCCGCCTGGGGGAAGCGGCGTCCCGTACGGGCGCTGAAGATGATGTACGCCGCCCACGCGACGCCCGCCGACAGGGCGAAGCCGACTCCCAGCGGGTCGAGGTCGCCGAAGCCTCCGCCGCCGAGCAGGAAGACGCCCGCGAGGGCGAGGGCCGCCCACACGGCGTTGACCGCGCGGCGGGAGGCGAGGACGGAGAGGGCGAGCGGGCCGAGGACTTCGAGGGTGACCGCGAGACCGAGCGGGATACGGGCGACCGACTGGTAGAACAGGCCGTTCATCGCGGCCATGGTGATGCCGAAGACGACCACCGTGCCCCAGTCGGCGCGGGAGTGCCCGCGCAGCCGGGGGCGGCAGACGACCAGCAGCACCACGGCCGCCGCGAGCAGCCGCAGCGTCACCACGCCGAGCGCGCCCGCCCGGGGCATCAGCGTCACCGCGAGCGCGCCGCCGAACTGGACCGAGATCCCGCCCGCCAGCACCAGACCGACCGGTCCGAGTGAGCCGAACCGGCCGGAGGAGTCCGCGGCGGCGGGAGTCGTGGTCGGGGTGGAGGTGCGGACGGTGGTCACGGGCTGTCCTGAGGGGCCGGCGGGAGGGGGCTACCTGCTCATCGGTCGCGGGGCGCGAGCCTCGCGTACATCCCGATGTACTTCCTGGTCCACGGTAATGGACCTCCGTCAGGTGTGTGAACCCCTTATGCCACTGTACGCAGACCTCAGCGGCGGGCCATGTAGAGGTCGAACGCCTTGTGCAGCATCTTGTTCAGCGGGAAGTCCCACTCCCCCACGTACTCCACCGCCTCACCGCCCGCGCCGACCTTGAAGCGGAGCAGGCCCAGCAGGTGGTTGGACTCCTCCAGGGTGTCGGTGATGCCCCGGAAGTCGTAGACGTGCGCGCCCAGCTCGTGGGCGTCGGTCATCATCCGCCACTGCATCGCGTTGTTGGGCTGCACCTCGCGCCTGCGGGCCGTGGAGGCGCCGTAGGAGTACCAGACGTGGCCGCCCACGATCAGCATCGTCGCCGCCGCCAGCACCTCCCCGTCGTGGTGCGCGAGGTAGAGCCGCATCCGGTCGGGGTCCTCGGCGGTCAGCGCGGTCCACATCCGCTGGAAGTAGGCGAGCGGGCGCGGGATGAAGCGGTCGCGCTCGGCGGTCTCGGTGTACAGCTCGTAGAACGCGGGCAGGTCCTCGGCCCCGCCGCGCACCACCTTCACGCCCGCCTTCCCGGCCTTCTTGATGTTGCGCCGCCACTGCTGGTTGAGCCCGCCCTGGATCTCCTCCAGCGACCGCCCGGCGAAGGGCACCTGGCACACGTACCGCGGCTGGCCCGCCGCGAAGCCCTCCTCCGCGTCCGCCTCGCTCTGCCGCCAGCCCATGCTCCGCAGCCGGTCGGCGAGGGCCCGGGCGCGCGGGTCCTGCCAGGTCGGCTCCGCGTCGCGCAGCCGGTGCGCGGCCGGGTCGGCGATGGCGGCCTTGACCGCCTCCGGGCTCCAGCGGCGGGCGGGCACCGGCGGGCCCATCTTCACGGAGAACGCGCCGCGCTCCTTGAGATGGGCCAGCAACGGGTCGAGCCAGCGCTCCAGGGCGTCGTCGTGCCAGTCGATGACCGGGCCCTCCGGAAGGTAGGCCAGGTACCGCTTCACCTTGGGCAGCGGCCGCAGCAGCACCAGGCCCGCGCCCACGAGCCGTCCGTCCTCCTCGAACCACCCGAGGCTCTCCGCGCGCCAGTCGGGCTTCACCTCGCCCCAGGACGGCACCTGCATATGGCTGACCGAGGGCCGCGAGCTCACGAAGGCCAGGTGCTCGTCCCGGCTGAGGGGGCGCAGGGTGAGGGTCATGCGGAGGACTCCTTCGCGCTGTCAGGTCCGGTCACCCTATGGCCCCCGCACCCTCCGTCCCCGGGTCCGGACACGCCGCCGGCCGGTGTGCCGGAGGGGCGCTCAAGGCAGGGCGTGGCCGGCGTGGGGGCGGTGACCCGTTGCGGTGACGGCCCGTTCAGCCCGGCTCCTCCCCGTCCAGCCCCTCGGCCAGCACCTCCGCGAGATGCCGGGCCCTGATCCCGGCCAGTTGCTCCAACTGGGTGCGGCAGGAGTAGCCGTCCGCCAGGACCGCCGTGCCGTCGGGCGCGGCGCGGACGGCGGGGAGGAGCTGGTGCTCCGCGCAGGTGCGGGAGATCTCGAAGTGACCCTCCTCGAAGCCGAAGTTGCCCGCCAGCCCGCAGCAGCCTCCGCTCAGCTCGCCGCTCAGGCCCGCCGACCGGCGCAGCTCCCGGTCGGCCGCGTCGCCCAGTACCGCGTGCTGGTGGCAGTGGGTCTGGCCGGCCACCGGACGGTCGAGGACCGGCGGGGTCCAGTGGGGGGCGTACTGCCGCAGGGTCTCGGCGAAGGTGCGTACGGCGGCGGCCAGCCGGGCCGCGCGCGGGTCGTCGGGCAGCAGTTCGGGGAGGTCGGAGCGGAGGGCCGCCGCACAGCTCGGTTCCAGGACGACGACCGGGACCCCCGCCTCCAGCACCGGTTCCATCAGGTCCAGCGTGCGGCGCAGGACCGACCGGGCGCGGTCGAGGCGGCCGGTGGAGATGTAGGTGAGGCCGCAGCAGACCTGGGCGCGGCGGGCCCCGAGCAGGGCGGTCGGCGCCCGGGAGACGCCGTCCCCCACCGGGCGCCCGCCGGGCAGCAGGGTCGGCGGCAGGACCACCCGGAGCCCGGCCGCCTCCAGTACCCGGACGGCGGCCCGCCCGACGGCGGGCGACAGATGCTCGGTGAAGGTGTCCGGCCACAGCACGACCGACCGCCCCGATCCCCCGCCCTCCGGCGCGGGCGGCCTGGCCCGCCACCACCGGGTGAACGTCCGCGACGCGAGCCGGGGGATCTCCCGCTCCCCCGCGATCCCGCTCACCCGCTTGCCGAGCCGGGCGGCCGGCCCCACCGAGGCAAGCGCGTTGAGCAGGCGGGCCGTGCGGGTGCGGGCCACCCAGCGCAGCCACACCGGCAGCGAACCCAGGCTGTAGTGGGCGGCGGGGCGCACCCGCCCGGTGTAGTGGTGGTGCAGGAACTCGGCCTTGTAGGTGGCCATGTCGACGCCGACCGGGCAGTCCGAGCGGCAGCCCTTGCAGGACAGGCACAGGTCGAGGGCGTCGCGGACCTCGGCCGAGCGCCAGCCGTCGGTGATGACCTCGCCCGCGAGCATCTCGTGCAGCAGCCGCGCCCGGCCCCGGGTGGAGTGCTCCTCCTCGCCGGTGGCGTGGAAGGACGGGCACATCACCCCGGACCCGGCCGCCGGCCCGGTGCGGCACTTGGCGACGCCGACGCAGCGGCGGACGGCCGCGCGGAAGTCGCCGTCGTCGTGCGGGTAGCCGAAGGCGACGTCCACCGGGCGGCGGGGCAGCACCGCGAAGCGGAGGTTGTCGTCCAGGCGGGCCGGGCGGACCAGCATGCCGGGGTTGAGCAGGTCGTCGGGGTCCCAGAGCGCCTTGGCCCGCTCGAACAGCGCCACCATGCCGGTGCCGTACATGCGCGGCAGCAGCTCCGCGCGGGCCTGTCCGTCGCCGTGCTCCCCGGACAGCGAGCCGCCGTGGGAGACCACCAGGTCGGCCTGGTCCTCGGAGAAGCGGCGGAACCGGGCCACCCCCTCCCCGGTGAGCAGGTCGAAGTCGATCCGGACGTGGACGCAGCCCTCGCCGAAGTGGCCGTACGGCGCGCCGCGCAGGCCGTGGGCGGCGAGCAGGGCGCGGAAGTCCCGCAGATAGGCGCCGAGCCGGGCGGGCGGCACCGCGCAGTCCTCCCAGCCGGGCCACGCCTCCGTGCCGTCCGGCATCCGGGTGGCCGTACCGCTCGCGTCCTCGCGCAGCCGCCACAGGCCGCGCCGGACGGCGGGGTCGGTCACCACCAGCGCGTCCACCGCGTCCGCCGCGCGCACCACCGCCTCCGCGCGGGCCCGCGCCTCCCTCGCCGAGGCGCCGCCCGTCTCCACGAACAGCCAGGCTCCGCCCTCCGGCAGTCCCACGGGCGCCCGGATCAGGTCGGCCGCCATGCCCTCCACGGTCAGCGGGCCGTGCGGCAGCAGAGCGGAGGCGGCGTCGGCGGCGTCGGTCTCGTCGGCGTACCCCAGCACGGCCAGGGCGAGGGCGGCCGGGGCCTCGACCAGGTCCACCACCGCCTCCGTGAGCACGCCGAGGGTGCCCTCGGAGCCGCAGAAGGAGCGGGCCACGTCGGCGCCGTTCTCGGGCAGCAGGGCGTCCAGGGCGTACCCGGAGATCCGGCGGGGCAGCTCCGGGAAGCCGGTGCGCAGCGGGGCCAGCTCCGCCTCCACCAGCGTCCGCAGGCCGTCCGGCGCGCCGGACCAGTCCCGGCCGAGGCGCAGCCGTTCGCCGCGCGCGGTGAGCACGGACAGCTCGCGCACGCTGGCGGCGGTGGTGCCCCAGGCCACCGAGTGGGCGCCGCAGGAGTTGTTGCCGATCATGCCGCCGAGGGTGCAGCGGCCGTGCGTGGACGGGTCGGGGCCGAAGCGGAGTCCGTGCGGGGCGGCCGCTTCCTGGAGCCGGTCCAGGACCAGCCCCGGCCGCACCCGTGCCGTGCGCGCGGCCGGGTCCAGCTCCAGCAGGCCGTTCATGTGCCGGGTGAAGTCCAGCACCACGCCCGTGCCGGTCGCCTGCCCGGCGATGGACGTGCCCCCGCCGCGCGCGACCACCGGCGCCCCGCGCGCCCGGCACACCTCGAGCGCGGCCGCCACGTCCTCGGCGTCGCGGGGCGCCACCACGCCCAGCGGGACCCGCCGGTAGTTGGACGCGTCCATGGTCATCAGCGCCCGTGCGGTCGCGTCGAAGCGGACCTCGCCCCGCACGGCCCGCCGCAGCGCGCTCTCCAGCCCCGCGTCCACACCCGTCGCCCTGTCCGCCATGTCCGTCCCCCGTCCCTCCGGCCCCGTCGGCCGGTCATGGCTCCAGCATGCATCCGATCACGCAAAGTCATCAGAAGTTGTCCACAGGCACACCCCGCTCCTCGGATCGTCGTACGACCGCACAAGTCCACGACCCGGAAGAGTCGTCTCATCCGACGGACACGGCTTCGTCCGGTTTCGCGCACCCGATACGCTCCGACCCGTGGCCGACATCGAGATCCCCGCTGACATCAAGCCCGCCGACGGACGCTTCGGCGCGGGCCCCTCCAAGGTGCGGACTGAGGCGCTGGCGGCGCTCGCCGCGACCGGCACCTCCCTGCTGGGCACCTCCCACCGGCAGGCCCCGGTCAAGAACCTGGTGGGCCGGGTCCGCGAAGGCATCAGCTCCCTGTTCTCCCTCCCGGACGGTTACGAGGTCGTCCTCGGCAACGGCGGCTCCACCGCGTTCTGGGACATCGCGACCCACGGGCTGATCGAGAACAAGTCGCAGCACCTCAACTTCGGCGAGTTCTCCTCCAAGTTCGCCAAGGCCGCGAAGCTCGCGCCGTGGCTGGCCGAGCCGACCGTGATCGTCTCCGACCCAGGCACCCACCCCGAGGCGAGCGCCGAGGCGGGCGTGGACGTGTACGCCTTCACGCACAACGAGACCTCCACCGGTGTCGCCATGCCGATCAGGCGCGTGGCCGGCGCCGACGAGGGTTCCCTCGTCCTGGTGGACGCCACCTCCGGCGCGGGCGGCCTGCCGGTCGACATCGCCGAGACGGACGTCTACTACTTCGCCCCGCAGAAGTCCTTCGCCTCCGACGGCGGGCTGTGGATCGGCGTGTTCTCCCCGGCCGCCATCGAGCGCGCCGAGCGCGTCCACGCCTCCGGCCGGCACGTCCCGGAGTTCTTCAGCCTGCCCACGGCGATCGACAACTCCCGCAAGAACCAGACGTACAACACCCCGGCGCTCTCCACGCTCTTCCTGCTCAACGAGCAGCTCGAGTGGCTGAACGGCCAGGGCGGCCTCGACTTCGCCACCGGCCGCACCAAGGACTCCTCGACCCGGCTGTACACCTGGGCGGAGGAGTCGAAGCACGCGACGCCGTTCGTCACCGACCCGGCCAAGCGGTCGCAGGTCATCGGCACGATCGACTTCGCCGACGAGATCGACGCGGCCGCGGTCGCCAAGGTGCTGCGCGCCAACGGCGTCGTGGACACCGAGCCGTACCGCAAGCTCGGGCGCAACCAGCTCCGCGTCGCCATGTTCCCGGCGATCGACCCGGCGGACGTCGAGGCGCTGACCAAGTGCGTCGACTACGTCATCGAGCGGATCTGAAACCCGCTCATCCGCTGCTGAAGGGGCGCCCGGTGGTGAACCGCGCGCCCTTTCGCGTGCCCCGCGCCTATCCCTTGCGCCGCATCCGCCGCATGCCGAACACGGCGGCGGCACCGAGCGCGAGGAGGACGGCCCCGACCTTCAGGCCGCTCTCCTCGCCCTTCTCCCCGGAAGCGGAACTGCTTCCGGCCGACGGCGACTTGGAGGCGGACGCGCCGCCCTCGGGCGCGTCCAGCGCCCGCACCTGGCTCTGCGCGCCCTCGCTGCCGTACATCAGCCTGGTGCCGTCGGCGGAGTAGCTGACGGACTCGCCCTGCCCCTGGAGGGGCACGTCCAGCCGGCCCAGCTTCCTGATCCGGCCGCCGTCGAAGTCGTAGGAGATGCCGCCGAAGTAGCCGCGTACGGCGAGCTGCCGGCCGTTGGGCGAGAAGGCGGCGTCGGTGGCCCACAGGTCGACGGGGGCGACCGGGCGGAAGATGTTCGCGCCGGACGACGTCAGCTCGGCGGGGCCCTCGTACAGGTGCCCGCCGTCCTCGTTCTTGTCGATGATGTAGACGCGGCCGGTCTTGGGGTGGACGGCCAGCGACTCGGCGTCGCGCGGGCCGTCGGAGTACTTCACGACGTACTGCGTGGCCGTGACCGTCTGGTCCTTCAGCGTCTTCGGCTCGGGCAGGCGGTAGATCCACACGTAGGGCCAGCGACCGTGGAAGTTGTCGCCGATGTCGCCGACGTAGATCTGGTTGTCCGGCCCGACGGAGATCGCCTCCACGTCGCGCGGGGAGCCGATGCCGCGCAGGGTGACCGTGGCGACGGTGTTCCCGGTGCGGCTGTCGACGGCGTAGAGGTACGGTCCGTCGTCGCTGTCGTTGTGCGTCCAGTAGACGCCGGGATGCAGGTGGGAGGCGGCCAGGCCGCTGGACTCGGTGATCCTGGGGTCCTCGACGGTGAACCCCTGGTCCCCGTCCGCGGCGTGGGCGGGCAGGGCACAGGCACCCGCGAGCAGGGCCCCGGCAAGCAGGGCGAACGGTCGGCGCATGGTCCAAGACTGCCACCAGGGGCGGCGGTTCGGCGGAGGTGGTGGGCCTCACAGCGGCCCCGGATGCCGGTCGCCGCCGCGATCCGCCATCATGAGCGGATGCTCAGGTTCATGCCCGTAGGTGACTCCATGACGATCGGGAGCGCGGGCGAACACACGTGGCGCTACCGGATGTGGCAGCACCTGCGCGGCACATACGGCGGCCCGTTCCAGATCGTCGGCCCGCGCGAGACGCTGTACGACCAGGCCACCGGGGAACCCGGCTCCTACGAGTACGCCGACCCCGACTTCCCGCGCGCCCACCTGGCCGGCTGGGGCGAGGGCTGGCAGCACATGGCCCCGCTGATCGGGGAGGCGGTGCGGGCGCACCGCGCCGACGTGCTGCTCGTCTCCCTCGGCCTGATCGACCTCGGCTTCTACACCAACGCCGAGCAGACGACGGACAACGTGCGGGCGTTCGTCGCGGCGGCCCGCGAGGCGCGTCCCCGGGTCCGCATGGTGCTGCTGCCGGTCATCCCGAACATCCGCGCCCAGGAGGACGCCGCCTTCGCCGACCAGGTCGGCCTCTTCAACACCCTCCTCGCCAAGACCGCCGCCGACCTGGACGAACCCCGCTCGCCGCTGCTGCTGGCCTCGACGCCCGAGGGGTGGGACATCCACACGGACACCTATGACGGCACGCATCCCAACGCGAGCGGGGAGCACCGGATCGCGGGGGCGTTCGCGGGGGCGATGTACGAGGCGTGGGGGTTGGGCGAGCCGTACCCGGGCTGACCGGGCCGTCCCCACCGCTTGCCTGGAGCGCACTCCAGGACGTTGGCTTGGTGGGCATGAGGTATACGCAGCTTGGACGTACGGGACTGAAGGTCAGCCGGCTGGTGCTGGGGACCATGAACTTCGGGCCGCAGACCGACGAGGCGGACAGCCACGCGATCATGGACGCGGCGCTGGGCGCGGGCATCAACTTCTTCGACACGGCGAACGTGTACGGCTGGGGCGAGAACAAGGGCCGCACCGAGGAGATCATCGGCAGCTGGTTCGCCAAGGGCGGCGAGCGGCGCGAGAAGGTCGTCCTGGCCACCAAGGTCTACGGGAACATGGGCCCGGACGGCGAGGCGTGGCCGAACCAGGACAAGCTCTCCGCGCTGAACATCCGCCGTGCCGTGGACGCCAGCCTGAAGCGGCTGGGGACGGACTACATCGACGTCTACCAGTTCCACCACATCGACCGGAACACGCCGTTCGAGGAGATCTGGCAGGCGGTCGACGTCCTGGTCACCCAGGGCAAGATCCTCTACGCCGGTTCCTCCAACTTCCCCGGCTACAAGATCGCCCAGGCCAACGAGACGGCCCTGCGCCGCGGGAACACCCTCGGCCTGGTCAGCGAGCAGTGCCTGTACAACCTCGCGGAGCGCCGCGCCGAGATGGAGGTCATCCCGGCCGCCCAGGACTACGGGCTCGGCGTCATCCCCTGGTCGCCGCTGCACGGCGGCCTGCTGGGCGGGGTCATCCGCAAGGAGGCCGAGCGCGGGCGCCGCGCCTCCGGCCGCTCGGCCGACGCCCTCGCGGACACGGCCACGCGCACCCGGATCGAGGCGTACGAGGAACTGCTCGCCAAGCACGGGCTGGAGCCCGGCGAGGTCGCGCTGGCCTGGCTGCTGACCCGGCCCGGCGTCACCGGCCCGATCGTCGGACCGCGCACGCGGGCCCAGCTCGACTCGGCGCTGCGCGCGGTGGAGCTGGAGCTGAGCGAGGAGCTGCTGCGGGGCCTGGACGAGATCTTCCCGGGCCCCGGGCCCTCCCCGGAGGCGTTCGCCTGGTAGGAGCACGCGTGAGGCCGCTCCGTACGGGTGCCCGCGCGGAGCGGCCCGAGTGGAGCGGCCTGAGCGAGGCGGCCTGGGTGAAGCGGCCTGGGTGAAGCGGCCTGGGCGGGGCCGTCAGCCGATCGCTGCCGCCACCGCGACGACCACCAGCATCAGCACGAGCGCACCGGCCATGATCCGGTTCCGGGTTTTGGGTTCCACGACGACGAGCCTAACGGGCCGCGCCCAGTGCCCAGCGGGCGACCGGCGCGTAGCGGGGCTGCTCGCCGGGCACGCCGGAGGCCGGCAGACGGCTGTGGACGAGCACCAGCTCGCCCACCGTCCAGCCGGTACCGGCGAATTCCGCGAGGGCGTCGGCGTAGGGCCGCAGGTCGACGTCCCCCTTGCCGCGGGCCAGTGTGAGATGCGCCCGGTAGTGCCGGTGCTCCTCGCCGTCCACCCCGGCCCGCCGTCCGGCCGCCTGGGCCCGCCCGGCCAGCCGCTCCAGCGCCGTGAGGTCGCCCGAGGCCCCGGCCCACAGCGCCCGGCCCCGCCCGAAGGTGCCGCCCCCGGTGACGGCCAGCGGGAACGGCTCGCCCCGCCCGGCCGCGCGTTCCAGGCGCCGCTCCAGCTCGGGCACCCGCTCCTCGGGGACCTCCCCGTAGAAGGCGAGCGTGAAGTGCCAGCCGTCCGGCTCGGTCCACCGCAGCGCGTCGGCCCCGGCCCGCCCGCGCAGCGCGCGTACCTCACGGCCGAGTTCACGCACGGCCTCCGGGGGCGGCAGCACGGCGGCGAAGAGTCTCATCCCCACACCATCGCAGACGGTCCCCGCTACGCTGCGGCACCGTGATCGACGACGTCGAGGTGGCGGTGGCGGCGGCCCGCGCGGGGGCCGAGGTGGTGCGCGACGGCTACGGCCGGGAGCTGGCGCGGGTCGACAAGGGCGCCGGGGACTTCGCCACCGCCGCCGACATCGCGGCCGAGCGGGCCGTCCTGGGCGTGATCCGCGCCGAGCGGCCCGCGGACGCGGTGCTCGGCGAGGAGAGCGGGCGGCACGGAGCAAAGGACAGCCCGCGCCAGTGGCTGGTGGACCCCCTGTGCGGCACCCTCAACTACGCCGCCGGCAGCATGCTCGTGGCCGTCAACGTGGCCCTGCGCGACGGTCCCGCCGCCGTGGCGGACCCCTTCACCGGCGAGGTCTTCTGCACGGACGGCGCGACGGCCTGGCGGCGGGACGGCGTCGGCACCCCCCTGCGCCCCACGTCGGAGACCGCGCTGGTGGACGTCAACCTGGACCCGCCCTTCCCCAGCGCCCCCGGCTTCCGGGCGACCGGCCTGCTGGCGCACCCGGCGTTCGCCGCACGGTTCCGGCCGCGGGTCGTCTCCACGACGCTGGCCCTGGCCTGGGTGGCGGCGGGCAGGCGGGCCGCCTACGTCACCGACGGCGGCGACCTCTCGGGCAGCGTGCACTTCGCCGCCGGGATCGCCCTGTGCCGGGCGGCGGGGTGCGTGGTCACGGGTGTCGACGGCGAACCGCTCGGTCCGCGGGCCCGCGGCCTGGTGGCGGCCGCGGACGCCGGCACCCACAGCCTGTTGATGTCGATGATCCGCGGCCGGCCCTGACGCGCCCCTCACGCCACCGGCGTCAGCTCCCCGCTCCGCCGGGGCACGAACCGCAGGTGCGGCCCCCGTCGCCAGGTGAGCCTCAGGCGCAGGTCGCCCGCGCGGGCGAGGAAGAGGCCGACGACGGCAGCGGCGGCGGCCGAGACGACACCGCCGGCCACGAAGCCGAAGCGGGCGCCGTAGGTGTCGGTGACCCACCCGACGAGGGGTGCGCCGAGCGGCGTGCCGCCCATGAACACCATCATGAACAGGGACATCACCCGGCCCCGCATGGCCGGGTCGGTGGACATCTGCACGGCCGTGTTGGCGGTGACGTTGACCGTGAGGCCGAACGCCCCGATCGGGATCATCAGCAGCGCGAACAGCCAGTACGAGGGCGCCAGCGCGGCCACGGTCTCCACGACGCCGAAGGCCAGCGCGGCCGCGACGAGCACCCGGAACCGTGCGGTGCCGCGCCGCGCGGCGAGCAGGGCGCCGATCAGCGAGCCGACCGCCATCAGGGTGTTGAACAGGCTGTACGCCCCGGCGCCGGAGTGGAAGACGTCGTCGGCGAAGGCGGTCAGCCACACCGGGAAGTTGAAGCCGAAGGTGCCGATGAAGCCGACGAGCACGATGGGCCAGATCAGCTCGGGCCGTCCGGCGACGTACCGCAGCCCCTCCCGGAGCTGGCCCTTGGCGCGCGGCGCGCGGTCGACGGCGTGCAGTTCGCGGGTGCGCATCAGCAGCAGCCCGGCGATGGGCGCGACGAAGGACAGGCCGTTGGCGAGGAACGCCCACCCGGTGCCCACCCCAGTGATCATCAGACCGGCGACGGCCGGGCCGACCAGCCGGGCGGACTGGAAGTTGGCCGAGTTCAGGCTGACCGCGTTCTGGAGCTGGCCGGGGCCGACCATCTCGGAGACGAAGGACTGCCGGGCCGGGTTGTCCACGACCGTGGCGAGGCCGACCGCGAAGGCGGCGACGTACACGTGCCAGACCTGGACGTGTCCGGAGAGGGTGAGGGCGGCGAGCGCGAGGCCGGTGAGCGCCATAGCGGACTGGGTGAACAGCAGCGCGGGCCGCTTGGGCAGCCGGTCGACGAGGACACCGCCGTAGAGGCCGAAGAGCAGCATCGGCAGGAACTGCAGGGCGGTGGTGATGCCGACGGCCGCCGAGGAGCCGGTGAGGCTGAGCACCAGCCAGTCCTGGGCGATGCGCTGCATCCAGGTGCCGGTGTTGGAGACGACCTGCCCGGCGAAGAACAGCCGGTAGTTCCGGACCTTCAGCGAGCTGAACATCGAGGCTCTGCCGGGCGCGGGGGTAGTAGTGGCCGGTGCGGGGACGGAAGCTGCTCCGGGTCCCGTACTCAAAGGGTCGCCTCCTGGACGGATGCCGTGGCTACAGTTGCGCGAGCTTCTCCAGGACGGGGGCGGCGGCGCGCAGGGTGGCCCACTCGTCCTCGTCGAGGCCCTCGACCAGGCCGGCCAGGAACGCGTTGCGCTTGCGGCGGCTCTCCAGGAGCATCGCCTCGGCCTGTTCGGTCCGGGTGACGACCTTCTGCCGCCGGTCCTCGGGGTGCGGCTCGAGCCGGACCAGCCCCTTGGCCTCCAGCAGCGCGACGATGCGGGTCATCGAGGGCGGCTGGACATGCTCCTTGCGCGCCAGCTCGCCCGGGGTGGCCTGTCCGCAGTTGGACAGCGTGCCCAGCACCGACATCTCGGTGGGGCTCAGCGACTCGTCGACCCGCTGGTGCTTGAGTCGACGGGACAGCCGCATCACGGCGGAGCGGAGAGAGTTCACGGCGGCCACGTCGTCGCCGTGGGTGAGGTCCGACATGTCTTTAGCCTAACTCATTACTCTTACTAAGGAACACCACCACGCACGGCGGCCCCCGTGATGTCCGCCACTACGCCCTGCCGTCACCCGTACGAGTGAGACGCTTCCGAAAAATGACGCGTCGGGTGGCGGGATGTGGCGACCCTCGTACGCATGGGGACCAGTGTGCTCAGCCTGCGCATGGACGGGGAGCTGCTCGACAGGCTCCGGGAACGCGCGGCGAGAAGAGGAATGAGCGTGCAGGACTACGTGGTCCGCACGCTCATGAGGGACGACTTCGACGAGCGGTTCCAGACCGCCGTCGACGAGACCGAGAAGTTCTACGGGGTCACATGAGACTCATGTGACCCCGCGGGAACATCGGGCCGGACGCCGGCCGGGTCCGGTCAGGTCAGACCGAGGGCCGGCATCAGGTAGTAGAAGCCGAAGACGGCCGCGACCACGTACATCGCCACCGGGATGTCCCGGCCGCGGCCGGCGGCCAGCCGGAGCACCACGAAGGTGATGAAGCCCATGCCGATGCCGTTGGTGATCGAGTAGGTGAACGGCATCATCACCATGGTCACGAAGGCCGGGATGGCGATGGTGAAGTCGGACCAGTCGATCTCCCGGACCGAGCCCGCCAGGATCAGGAAGCCGACCGCGACCAGCGCGGGCGTGGCGGCCTGGGACGGGACCATGGTGGCGACCGGGGTGAGGAACAGCGCGACACCGAACAGGGCGCCCGTGACGACGTTGGCGAGGCCCGTGCGGGCACCCTCGCCGACGCCGGCGGTGGACTCCACGAAGCAGGTGGTGGCCGAGGAGGAGCTGGCGCCGCCCGCGGCGACCGCGAGGCCGTCGATCAGCAGGACCTTGTTGATGCCGGGCATGTTGCCGTCGGCGTCGGTCAGCTTGGCCTCGTCACTGACGCCCATGATCGTGCCCATGGCGTCGAAGAAGCAGGACAGCAGGACCGTGAAGACGAAGAGGATGCCGGTCAGCACGCCGACCTTGGCGAAGCCCCCGAACAGGCTGACCTGGCCGATCAGACCGAAGTCGGGGGTGGCGACCGGGTTGCCCGGCCACTTCGGGGTGGTCAGGCCCCAGGAGGGCACCTTGGCGACCAGGTTGATGATCACCGCGAGGACGGTCATCGCCACGATGGAGATCAGGATCGCGCCCGGGACCTTGCGGACGATCAGCGCGAGGGTGAGCAGCACGCCCAGGACGAAGACCAGCACCGGCCAGCCGACGAGGTGACCGCCCGTGCCGAGCGTCAGCGGGACGGTGGTCTGGGCGATGTCCGGGATGCGGGTGACGAAGCCGGAGTCGACCAGGCCGATCAGCATGATGAACAGGCCGATACCGATGGCGATGGCCTTGCGCAGTCCGTAGGGGACGGCGTTCATCACGCGCTCGCGCAGACCGGTGGCGACGAGCAGCATCACCACGAAGCCCGCGAGCACGACCATGCCCATCGCGTCCGGCCAGGACATGCGCGGAGCGAGCTGGAGGGCGACGACCGTGTTCACGCCGAGGCCGGCCGCGAGCGCGATCGGGACGTTGCCGATCACACCCATCAGCAAGGTGGTGAACGCGGCGGTGAACGCCGTGGCCGTGACGAGCTGGCCGTTGTCGAGGTGGTGCCCGTACATGTCCTTGGCGCTGCCAAGAATGATCGGGTTCAGCACGATGATGTACGCCATCGCGAAGAAGGTCGCGAAACCGCCACGGACCTCACGGGCGACGGTGCTGCCGCGCTCGGAGATCTTGAAGTAGCGGTCGACGGCGCCGAAAGAGGGCGTACCGCCGGGCTGTTCGGGGGAAGGGGCCTTGGCCTCGGCCGAGGTGGGCATGCGAGTCCTCATCACCATTCAGGGTTCCCCCGAGCCCCTTTGGAGTTTCGTACGAGCAGAAGTGGTCACAGACAAACGGTTTCAGTATGAACGTATGAAGCCTAGATCGCTATCTCCGCGCGTAGATATTCACCGGACGTCCGCAGGGACGTTGGGCTGCCAGGGCGTGGCGCGGGGCCTCGTAAGCTGTGCCCATGACGAAGTGGACCCCCCAGCACGAAGCGCCGGAGCCCCTGGAGGGCCCCGTGGTCGCCACCATCACCGGCGGCACGATCGTGTGGTTCGTCCTCTTCCTGGTGCAGCTCCCCTTCTACGGCTGGTTCCAGGACCACGGCCACCTGTGGTGGGTGTGGACCTGCCTGGCCGGGGCCGGCCTCGGCCTGATCGGCATCTGGTACGTGCGCGGCCGGGACGCGGCGATCAAGCGCGCGGCGGCCGAGCGGGAGACCGCCTCCGCGGAGTGACCCCCGGGTCGTGCGGGACCCCTGGACGGAATGCGGATTCCGTGTTGTCATGCCCACTGCTGTCCGATGACAACGTTGTACAGCGCGCCCCCCAGGTGTTGACAACGTTGTCCTGAACCACCCCTGAGCACGTCCGGCCCACCACCTCAGAGGTTCTTGCATGACATGGACACGGCATATCGGTCGCCTGATGGCCGGGACACTGGCGGCGACCGCGCTGCTGGCCGCCCCCGCCCACGCGCAGGCCGAGCCGCCCGCCCGGCTGACCGATCTCGTCAACCCGTTCATCGGCACCCAGAACGAGGGCAACACCTATCCCGGCGCGGCGGTGCCGTTCGGCATGGTGCAGCTCTCCCCCGACACCGGCCACAACACCGGCTACGACTACGCCCAGGACCACATCCGGGGCTTCTCCCTGGTCCACCTCTCCGGCGTCGGCTGCGGCCTCGGCGGCGACCTGCCGGTGCTGCCCACCACCGGTGACGTCACCAGCACCGACTACGCCCGCTACGCCGCGGGGTTCAGCCACGCCGACGAGTCCGCGAGCCCCGGCTACTACCGCGTCGGCCTGGACTCGGGGATCGAGGCCGAGCTGACCGCGACCGCCCGCACCGGTGTGCAGCGCTACACCTTCCCGGCCACCGACAAGGCCAACGTCCTGCTCAACGCCGGCCAGTCGCTGCACACCAAGGTCGCCACCGAGGTGGAGGTCCTGGACGACCACACCGTGCGCACGAAGCTCACCGGCCGCGGCTTCTGCCAGGACACCCTCCCCTACACGCTCTACACGGTCACCCGCTTCGACCGGCCCTTCACCGCCCACGGCACCTGGACCGGGTCCACCGTCACCGACGGCGCGAAGACCGGGTCCGACGGGGCGTACCTGCGGTTCGACACCACGAAGGACCGCACGGTCGAGGCCACCACCGCCCTGTCCTACGTCGACGCGCGCGGCGCGCTCGGCAATCTGCGGGCCGAGGGCGGCAGGCCGTTCGACGCGGTGCGGGACGCGGCCCGCCGGGCCTGGGAGGACCGGCTGGACGACGTACGGGTGAGCGGCGGCGGCGAGACGCTGCGCCGCACCTTCTACTCCTCGCTGTACCGCTCGTTCCTCGCCCCGAACATCGGCAGCGACACGGACGGCCGCTACACCGGCTGGGACCAGAGAATCCACCGCACCCAGGGCTTCACCTACTACCAGAACTGGTCGCTGTGGGACACCTACCGCACCCAGTCCCAGCTGCTGTCGCTGCTCGCGCCGCGTGAGGCCCGGGACATGGCGATCTCGGTGATCCGGATCGACGAGGAGAGCGGCTGGCTGCCCAAGTGGGGCTACGGCACGGTCGAGACCAACATCATGACCGGCGACCCGGTGACGCCCTTCCTCACCAACGCCTACCAGCAGGGCCTGCTGCACGGCTGGGAGGAGCGGGCCTACACGGCGCTCAGGAAGAACGCCGACGGCGTGCCGCCCGCCGGCTCGCCGGCCGTGGGCCGGGAGGCGAACCGGGAGTACGTCGCCGGCGGCTTCGCCCCCTACGTCAAGGACCGCCCGCACGCCAAGCCCGGCGACTCGGACTACGACCACGGCGCGTCGGCCACCCTGGAGTACGCCCTGTCGGACGCGGTGCTGGCCCGGATGGCGCGCGACCTCGGACACGGCGCCGACGCGGACCGGTACGCGGCCCGGGCGCAGAACTACCGGCGGATCTTCGACGCGTCGACCGGGTTCTTCCGCGCCCGTGACGCCTCCGGCGCCTTCACCGGACCGGCCGACCCGGCCAAGAGCGAGGGCTTCCACGAGGGCACGTCCTGGCAGTACCAGTGGCTGGTGCCGCAGGACCTGCCCGGCGTGGTGGACCTGATCGGCGGCAAGCAGGCGGCCAACGACCGGCTCGACTCCTTCTTCGCCTACGGGGAGTTGACCGAGGACCCGGCGAAGACCGCCCGCGAGGTGTGGGTGAACGGGCCGTACGACTACTACAACGCCGACAAGTACAACCCGCAGAACGAGCCCGACCTGATCGCGCCGTACACCTACCTGTCCACCGGGCAGCCGTGGAAGACGACGGACGTGGTGCACGCGGCGCTGACCCTGTTCACGGACGGGCCGACCGGCATGACCGGCAACGACGACCTGGGCACGATGTCCGCCTGGAACGTGCTGTCGTCGATCGGCGTCTTCCCGGTGCAGCCCGGCTACGACACCTGGGGGCTGTCCACCCCGGTGTTCGACCGGGTCGACCTGACGCTGGACCGCCGCCACTACCCGCACGGCGCGCTCACCATCACCGCGCCGGGCACCTCGGCGGACGCCCGCTACATCCGCTCGGCACGGCTGGACGGGACGGCGTACGGGCGGACGTACCTGACCACCGGGGCGCTGCGGGCGCACCGCTCGCTGTCCTTCACGGTCGGCTCCGAGCCCTCCTCCTGGGGCACCGGGGCCACCGACGGACCGCCCGCGCTGGGCTGATCCGAGGCGTGCTCAGGGGCGCCCCCGACCTGCCTCGGGGGCGCCCCTGGCGTTACCCGGAGATCCGCCCGCCCGGCAGGTGAAGCGGGCATCGGGCACGTAACGTCGAATGCATGACGCATATCGACCCGGGTGCCGGACTGGAACCCGTGCACCCGGTCGCACCGCGCGCCACCCGCCCGGCGGGGCTCACCCGCGCCGAGGTCGCGGAGCGGGTGGCGCGGGGTCTGGTCAACGACGTCCCGGTCCGCAGCAGCCGTTCGCTGGGCGAGATCGTGCGGGGGAACGTGTTCACCCGGTTCAACGCGATCATCGGTGTGCTGTGGGTGGTGACGCTGTTCGTCGCGCCGATCCAGGACAGCCTGTTCGGGTTCGTGATCCTCGCCAACACCGGCATCGGGATCGTGCAGGAGTGGCGGGCGAAGAAGACGCTGGACTCGCTCGCCGTCATCGGGGAGGCCCGGCCGGCCGTGCGCCGGGACGGCGGGGCGGTACGGGTGCCGACCAGCCAGATCGTGCTGGACGACCTGGTGCTGATCGGGCCCGGCGACAAGATCGTGGTGGACGGGGTCTGCGTCGAGGCCGAGGGCCTGGAGGTGGACGAGTCCCTGCTGACCGGCGAGGCCGACCCGGTGGTCAGGCACCCCGGCGAACAGGTGATGTCGGGCAGCTTCGTGGTCGCGGGCGGCGGCGCCTACCAGGCGACCAAGGTGGGCCGGGAGGCGTACGCGGCGCAGCTCGCCGAGGAGGCGTCCCGGTTCACGCTGGTCCACTCCGAGCTGCGGTCCGGCATCTCCACGATCCTGAAGTACGTGACCTGGATGATGGTTCCGGCCGCGCTCGGCCTGATCGTCACCCAGCTCGTGGTCAAGAGCAGCGACTTCAAGAACTCGGTGGCCCGGACCATCGCCGGGATCATCCCGATGGTCCCGGAGGGGCTGGTGCTGCTGACCTCGGTGGCCTTCGCCATCGGGGTGATCCGGCTCGGGCGCAAGCAGTGCCTGGTGCAGGAACTGCCCGCGATCGAGGGCCTGGCCCGCGTGGACACCGTCTGCCTGGACAAGACCGGCACGCTCACCGAGGGCGGCATGGACGTGACCGCGCTGAAACCGCTGGGCGGGGCCGACGAGAGCCGGGTGCGCGAGGTGCTGGCCGCGCTGGGGGCGTCCGATCCGCGTCCCAACGCCTCGCTGCGGGCCATCATCGACGCCTACCCGGACGGCGGGGACGGGGACCGGCGCCCGGTGACCACGCTGCCGTTCTCCTCGGCCCGCAAGTACAGCGGGGCCGCCTTCCGCGACGGCGACGGCGAGGTCACCGGCTGGCTGCTGGGCGCCCCCGACGTGCTGTTGTCCCCCGAAGACCCTGCGCTCGCCGAGACCGGCCGGCTGAACGAGCAGGGCTTGCGGGTCCTGCTGCTGGCCCGCGCCGCCCGTGACCTTCACGGCCCCGACCCGGAGCGCGGGGCCCGGCCCGTGGCCCTGGTGGTGCTGGAGCAGCGGCTGCGGCCGGACGCGGCCGAGACCTTGCGCTACTTCGCCGACCAGGACGTGCGGGCCAAGGTGATCTCCGGGGACAACGCGGTCTCCGTCGGCGCGGTCGCGCACAAGCTCGGGCTGCCGGGCAGGGCGGTGGACGCGCGGCGGCTGCCCGCCGACCGGGCGGACATGGCGAAGGAGGTGGACCGGGCCACGGTGTTCGGGCGGGTCACCCCGCGGCAGAAACGGGAGATGGTCGGCGCGCTCCAGTCGGAGGGGCACACCGTGGCGATGACCGGCGACGGGGTCAACGACGTCCTGGCCCTCAAGGACGCCGACATCGGCGTCTCGATGGGCTCGGGCTCGGAGGCCACGCGCGCGGTGGCGCAGATCGTGCTGCTGAACAACAGCTTCGCCACCCTGCCGTCGGTGGTCGCGGAGGGCCGCCGGGTGATCGGCAACATCACGCGGGTGGCGACGCTGTTCCTGGTGAAGACGGTGTACTCGGTGCTGCTCGCGGTGCTGGTGGTGTGCTGGCAGGTGGAGTACCCGTTCCTGCCCCGGCATCTGACGCTGCTGTCCACGCTCACCATCGGCGTCCCGGCGTTCTTCCTGGCGCTGGCGCCGAACAAGGAGCGGGCGCGGCCGCACTTCGTGCGCCGGGTCATGCGGTACTCGATACCGGGCGGGCTGCTGGCCGGTGCGGCGACCTTCGCGACGTATCTGCTGGCGCGGCATCACTACACCGGCGCGGACGCGCTCGCCGCCGAGACCAGCGCGGCCACCCTGACCCTGTTCCTGATCTCGATGTGGGTCCTCGCCATCGTCGCCCGCCCCTACACCTGGTGGCGGCTGGCCCTGGTGGCCGCGATGGGCGTCGCCTTCCTCTTCGTGCTGACCGTCCCCTGGCTGCAGGACTTCTTCGCCCTGCGCCTGGTGGGCAACACGATGCCGTGGGCGGCGGTGGGAGTGGCGGTGGTGGCGGCGGCCGCCCTGGAGGTCGTCTGGAGATGGGTCGGCCGCCGCTTCCCGGTGTGAGGGTTACTGCACGTCGACGGCGTCGGCCGTGGCGGTGACCGCCGCCGTGTCCGAGGTGCCCGCGAAGACGTAGCGGAAGGAGCCGTCGACCGAGGCGGTGACGGTGGTCTTCAGGTTGCCGCTGCTGTCCGTCTTGACGGTCTTCAGCGTGCTCCAGGCGGTGGAGCCCTTCTTGGCGAACTGCAGCTGCACCGACTGGGCCGAGTAGCCGTAGTACTTCTTGTAGTCCCAGCTCGCGCGGGTCAGGCTGCCGGTGACCGTGAGGGTCTTGCCCTTCTTGACCGGCTCGGGGGCGGCGTCGGTGGTGAGCTTGGAGTAGCGCAGCAGGCTGGTGGTCGCCAGGCCGCCCTGGTCCTTGAAGCCGACCTTGTCGTAGTCGGGGTTGTCCACGTCCTGCCCGTTGAGGGCGGTCGCCTCGGCGGCCACGGACCACTTGCCGGCGTCGGTGTAGGTCAGGTCGCCGTCGGCCGGGTAGATGTCGACGGTGCCGGTGCAGGTGAGCGTCGTGGTGGTGGCGACCTTGCAGGTGGCCTCGTCGTCGCCCTCGACCGTGGCGGTCGGGTCGTCCAGGGAGCCCCGGTACAGGTAGGCGTCGGTGTAGAAGTCGGCCGCGGTGGCGTTGACGTCCGAGCCGTGGGTGAGCGTGTACGTGTAGGTCGTGCTGACCTCGTTGCCGGTGCCGACCTTGATCGACGAGGCGATCTTCAGGTTCGAGAAGCTGACGTTCATCGTGTACGGCGTGCCCTCGCCCGGGGCGGCCTGGGCGGCCGGGACGGCGAAGGCGGAGAGAGCCAGGGCGCCGGTGACGGCGGCCACGGTGGCACGTATGCGCATGTGCGGTTCCCTCTGGGGGGAGAAGTGATCGTGAGTCGGTCGACTCGGGTGATCAGATCCGCGAGGGGAACGCCGAGTTGTACGGCTTGCGCTTTCCGGGGACGGTCTTTGCCGGTGTATTGCCTGTTCAAGGGCACACAGCACTCCGGCCCCGGAGACTGGCGGTCTCCGGGGCCGGGCGTGGGAAAGCGGTGGGACTAGTTCACGGCGACGTAGTCACCCGCGGAGGTCGCCGCGGAGGTGGTGCCGTTCTTCGGGAAGTAGAAGCGCCAGGTGCCGGACGCGTTGGCCGTTGCCGTCGTCTTCAGGGCGCCCGTGGAGGAGGTCTTCACGGTCTTGACGGTGGTGTACGTGCTGCTGCCGGACTTCGCGAACTGCAGCTGCACGGACTGGCTGCCGTAGCCGTAGTACTTGAGGTACGACCAGCTGGCGCGGCTCAGGTTGGCCGTGGCCGTGATGGTCTTGCCCTTCTTCACCGGCTCCGGCGAGGCGTTCATCGAGGTGATCTGCGCGGCGCGCTTGATCCAGACGTTCTTGTAGGCGTCGTCGTCCATGAGGTCACCGTCGTTGCCGAGGGCGCCCGCGTACACGTTCCACTTGCCGGCCAGCGAGCTGTCCCACAGGTCCGACTTCGGGTCGACCTTCAGGGTGAGCTTGCAGGTGGCCGAGGTGGCGCTCCAGTTGTCGCAGTCGGCCTCCTGCTCCGGGAGGACGTAGCCGTCGACACCGTCGGGGTCATCGATGTCCGTGCCGTGCCACAGCATGGCGTAGGCGTCGTAGATGCCCGACGGGTCGGTCGCCGTCACGTAGATGTTGACGGTCTTGACCGCGGAGGTGCCGGCGACGATGTCCTGGTTGCCGTTGACGGTGACCTTGTCGATGGTGACGTCGCCGTCGACGTAGCGCACGCCCGACCGGCCCGCCTTCGCGCCCGCCTTGGCCGCCGCGTCCGCCTTCACGTCCTTCAGGTAGGACGACACCTTGGCCGCCGCGTTCGGCGTCTCGTCGGCGTGCGCGGCCGGGACGGCGAACGCGCCGAGGGCCACCGCGCCGGCGGCGGTGGCGACGGCCAGGCTGGTACGGATACGCATGAGGTTCCCCCCGTCGAGGAGCGCACGGCCGCGGCTCTGTGCCGCCGGGCGCTCGTGTCATGTCTGCTGAGTACGGAGACTCAGCAGACATGACAAACGGGAGTGAGAAAAGGTTGCACGAGAGGTAAAAGTTTCGCGCACAAACTGTCGGGGCCGGTCCTGCCGGGTCAGTCGAACCAGCGGTCGCGCGCCAGCTCCTCGGTGCGGGAGGGGTCCTCCAGCAGCGCCGCCACCTCGAAACGGCGCGGCCACTGGGCGGCCGCCCAGGCGAGCCCGGCGGCGACGCCCTCCAGCGTGGCCGCGTGGAGCACGCCGTCGTCGGTGAGCCGCCAGTCGATCTCGACGCCGTCCACGACGAGTTCCTCGTGCTCGACGTAGTGGCGCGGGGTGCGCGGGCCGAGCAGCGCCCGCACCGGCTCGGGCACCTCGTGCCCGGTGCCCTCGGAGTCCACGGCACCGGTGACGGACTCGCTCAGGCGCCGCACCTGGAACAGCTCGGCCAGCGCGGGCGCCAGCGCGGGCCGTACCGGAAGCAGCGGCACGCCGGAGGTGAAGGGCAGCAGGTCGGGCGAGTCCACGACCACCGCGTCCCGCGCGTCCACCACGACGGCCTCTCCGTCGCGCACGGCCCGCAGCTCGTCCGGCAGCGTCACCTGCTCCGGGTCCAGCTCCGCCAGCGCGCTGTAGAGCCCGTGCAGTTGGACCGGAGTGACGGGGCGGCCGGGGTCGGCGAGCCGCTCCAGGAGTTCGGCGCCGCCGCCGGGCTCGTCCAGCAGCGCGGCCACCGAGGTGCGCACCCCGAGGGCGCGCAGCACCTGCTCGTCGGCGAAGCCGGTGGCGTCCGCCTCGTCGTACAGGCCGCGCAGCAGCGGGTCGCCGCCGGCCGCGAGGAGGCCCGCCGGGCGGCGGCCGTCCAGCACCGGGTGTCCGCGCAGCCACCAGGCGGTGTAGGGCCGTACGACCTCGTGGGTGCCGTCCGGGAGCAGGACGCGGACCGGCTGGACGAGGGCGTCGCGCAGCGGCGGCCGGCTCAGCATGGCCAGCGCCTCGGGCCAGTGGTCGTCGTCCACCAGGTCCAGGTCGCGCACGGCGACGAGTTCGGTGGCGACGGGCGGTACGGGGCTGTCCGGGAAGCGGTCGAGGATGTCCTCGGACCACACGTCCACGGCGTCCAGCAGCCCGGCGTCGTCCGGCTCGGCGAAGTCGCCGTCCCGGGGCTCCAGCTCGTCCGGGTCCAGGACGACGTCGGTGGCCCGGATCAGCGCGAAGTCGGCCAGCACACCGCACGCGGCGAGCGGCTGCTCGCCCCACCTCTCGGCCAGCTCGGCGTCGACGGCGGCGAGTTCGTCCTCGCGGACGATCCGGGCGAACGCGCTGCCGGGCAGGACGAGTTCGCCCGCCGGGGCGAGTTCGCCGTCCTCGTCGGGCAGCGCGAGCGCGCCGAGCCAGGGCTCGTCACCGGGCTCCAGGGCCGCGTCGCGCACCAACGCCAGGACGGTGTCCGCCAGTTCCTCCGCGTCCGGGGCGTCCTCCTCCCAGGTGACGCCGCCCTCGTCGTCCAGCGAGGCGGCGACGGCGGCCCGGACCTGCGGGGTGGTGAGCACCGCGCGCGGGGTCGCGGGCAGCGCGCCCAGCTTCTCCAGCAGGGGGTGGGCGGCGTCGGCGTGGGCCATCTTCAGACCGAGCCTGCCGAGCACCTCCGTGTCCGGCGCGGTGGCTCCCGGCGCGGGCAGCAGCACCTGGCGGGGGCCGATCGTGGTGCGGCCGGTCCCGGCGAGCGGCACGGGCAGCCCGGACAGCCGCTCGGGGTCGACCCCGGCGAGGCTGTCGTAGAGCCGCCACCACCACTCGGGGTCCTTCTCCAGGCCCGCCAGCCGGTCCACGGCGTCGGCCAGCGGCAGCCGGGCCACGCCGAGCGCGCGCAGCTCCGGGCGCCGCTCCAGGCCCGCGGGGAGCAGGGTCGGCAGCACCTCGGCGAGGACGCGCACGGTGTCGGCGCCCGCGCCCTCCACGACCTCGGCGTCCCGGGGGCGCAGCGCCTCCGGGAGGTCCTCGTCGCCCCGCGGAGGCAGGGCCGGGGGCAGGAACGCGGTGCGCGGCAGCCGCTGAAGCACCGCCTGCCGCAGCGCGCCGTCCAGCTCGCCCTTGCCGAGCGGGCCGGGGACGAGGTCGATGGCACCCTCGGTCACCGGACGCCAGCCGGCGAGCAGTTCGGTGTAGGCGTCGGCCGCGCGGTCCACCAGGAAGTCGGTGAGCGGGCCGGGCGCGGCGTGCCGGCGGGTGGTGTCCAGGGGGAAGGACGCGATGAGGACGCCGGGGAAGCCGAGGGGTTCGTCGCTGGGGGTGGGGGCGTGCAGCACGGAGGCGGTGCGGGGGCGCACCGGCCGGCTCTCGCCGTCCTCGGGCACCGCCCAGGTCACCGACCAGTGCGGACGCAGCCGCTCCTCGACGGGACGGTCCGCGAGCAGGGCGGGGTCCAGGGGGCCGTGGGCGGTGACGGTGCGCCAGCGGGTGGCGCCGTGCCGGGAGTCGTCCACGACGGTGACGTCGCCCTCGGCGGCGCGGCGCAGGGTGCGCGGCTCCTGCTCGTTCACCTCGATGACGACCTCTTCGAGGCCCGGCAGGGCGAGCAGCAGGGAGTCGTCCACGGCGTCGAGCAGCCGCTCGGCCAGGCCGGTGGCGGCCGCGTCGCGCAGCGGCAGGATGACGGCGGTGTCGTACGGGTCCGGCGCGGTGCCCTCGGCGGCGAACGGCAGCCGCAGCAGCGGGACGTGCCCGTCCCGGCGGCGCACCTCGTCGCCGAGGCCGGGGCTGTGGCGGGCGGTGTCGGCGGCCAGCCCGCGCGCCTCGGCGAGCGACCAGCGCACTCCGCCGTGCCGTCCGACCAGCGCGGGTTCGTCGGACACGGAGAGCACGGCGGCGAAGCCGACGCCGAACCGGCCGACGGTGACGTGTCCGTCGTGCCGCTCCCGCTTGGCGGAGGCGCGCAGGGTGGACAGCGACTCGACACCGGCGGCGTCCAGGGGGGCGCCGGTGTTGGCGGCGATCAGCACGCCGTCGCGGAGGGTGAGCCTGAGCCGTCCGGGCACCCCGGCGCGGGCGGCGGCGTCGGCGGCGTTCTGGGCCAGCTCCACCACGAGCCGGTCCCGGTAGCCGCCGAGGACGAGGTCCTCCTCGGCGTTGGCGTCCTCACGGAACCGGGCGGGGCTGGTGGCCCAGGCGTCGAGGACACCGCGGCGGAGACGGGCGGTACCGAAGGGGTCGGCGCCCTCGGCCGCCGGCCGCACGTACTTGCTCACGTTCACTCTCCATCATCGACGTGAGTTTCGAAGGTACAGCGACCTGACGGTCTGTCCTTCGCGGCGTACGCGCGGGCGGGCGTGCCCCTACCGGGCCGGGGGCGTGCTGGGATTCCTAGGCGTGGCCCAGTTCCGCCGCTTCGTCGTCGCCCTCGGCCGGGACCGAGCCGGAGTCGGCGGCGGGGCGGAGCGGGAACGGGTCGACCCGGGTCTCGTCCACCACCGGCAGCGGCGGGCGGGGCGGGGTCGGCATGACCGCGGCCTCGGAGTGGGCGCCGCAGCCGTAGGCGAGGGAGACCACGCGGCCGTCGGCCGGGGAGAACTCGTTGCCGCAGACGCCGAACGCCTGGCCCAGCGAGCCGCCGATCGGGGCGAGGAAGCCGCAGCTGGCGCAGGTGGCGGGGGCGGCCTGGGCCATCGCGGTCTTGGGGCCGAACGACTCCTCCCAGCGGTCCGCGGCCACATGCAGGCCGTAGCGGGAGAGGACGCGGGCGCGGCGCATGCCCAGTTCCTCGGCGACCGACGTGATCGAACCGCGGGCGGGCACGGACTGCGCGGCCGGGCTGCCGGGGCTGACGTCGGCGTCCTCGCGCTCGGCCAGCTCGGTCAGGCCCTCCGCCAGGGCGGAGTTCGGCGGCGGCTCCTCCTCGCCGGAGAAGCCGGGCTCCAGGCGCAGGTCCTCCTGGTCGGTGGGGAGCAGGTCGCCGGGGCCGAGGTCGCCGGGGCGGAGCCTTTCGCTCCACGGCACCCATTCGGGGGCCAGGACGGCGTCGCGGCCGGGCAGCAGCACGACCTCGTCCAGGGTGACGATCTTGGCGCGGGAGGCCCGGGCGACGGTGGCGGCCCAGCGCCAGCCCCGGTAGCCGGGTTCCTTGCACTCGAAGAAATGGGTGACGACACGGTCACCCTCCGACACCACGCCGATGTGCTCACCGACGACACCGGGAGCGGCCGCTTCCTCCGCTGCGGTGCGCGCGAGGTCGATCGCCTCGGCGCACAGGCGGTCAGGGGTGCGGCTTCGCGTGGTCGCTGCGCTCACAGGTATCGCTTCTCTCCTACGCCGTCTACGAGTGCGGATGCACTCCGGCGGTGAAGCGGACGGAGCGGACCTGTGGGCCGCATCGACGTCCGCGTCCGATCACGCGCGGGCGCACCTCTGCCATCCATTCTGCGTTATGGCTGAGATACGCACGCTACCCCGTCGCCCGTGGTGGGGGACAGTCCGCGGGCACACGGCGGGTTCCGGACAGGTCCTTCCCGGGGCGGTCCGCGTCGACTCGCTTGGCCGCAAACCGCCCGCCGGACGGTCACTCGGGGCACTATGAAGCACGTGACAGCCACGGACAGGGGGCGCGGTGGCGGCGGTTCGGGCCGCGTCGGCGGTGCCGTCCGCTCCGTCGGCCGTGCCCTGCGCCTGCCGGTGACCGGCACCGCGCGCGGCATCCGGAAAGTCACGCACGCCCACGGCGCGGGCGAGTCGGGGCTCGGCAAACTGATCGAGCTGCACGCGGTGAACGGCGCCGGGGACGTCATGATCACCGTGGCGCTGGCCTCCACGGTCTTCTTCTCGGTGCCGACGGACGAGGCGCGCGGCCGGGTCGCGCTCTACCTCGCCATCACCATGGCGCCCTTCACGGTGCTGGCCCCCGTCATCGGCCCGCTGCTGGACCGGCTCCCGCACGGGCGGCGGGCCGCGATGGCCGGGGCGATGCTGGCCCGCGCGCTGCTGGCGCTGGTGCTGTCGGGGGCGGTGGCGAGCGGCGGCCTGGAGCTGTATCCGGCCGCGCTCGGCGTGCTGGTGGCGTCCAAGGCGTACGGGGTGGTGCGCAGCGCGGTGGTGCCCCGGCTGCTGCCGCCGGCGTTCTCCCTGGTGAAGGCCAACTCACGGGTCACGCTGGCCGGGCTGCTGGCCACCGGGGTGGCGGCGCCGATCGGGGCGGGGCTCCAGACGGTCGGGGACCCGTGGCCGCTCTACGGCGCTTTCGTGATCTTCGTCGCGGGCACCCTGCTGTCGTTCTCGCTGCCGGGGAAGGTGGATTCTGCCAAGGGCGAGGACACGGCGCTGCTGGCGGCCGACGAGGCGCATCTGCACGGGCCGCGGCGGCGGCAGGGCAAGCGGCCGGGGCTGCGCACGGTCGGGCCCGCCGTGACCCACGCGCTGGGCGCCAACGCGGCGTTGCGCTGCCTGTCCGGCTTCCTGATCTTCTTCCTCGCCTTCCTTCTGCGCGAGCATCCGCTGGCCGGGGAGAGCGCGGCGGTCTCGCTGGGCATCGTCGGTGTGGCCGCGGGCGCGGGCAACGCGCTGGGCACGGCGGTGGGGTCGTGGCTGCGGTCCAAGGCGCCGGAGATCATCATCGTGACCGTCGTCGCCGTCGCGCTGGTCGCCGCCGTGGTGGCCGCCCTGTTCTTCGGCGCCGTCCTGGTGGCCTGCCTCGCCGCCGTCGCCGGGTTCGCCCAGGCCCTGGGCAAGCTGTCCCTGGACGCGCTGATCCAGCGGGACGTCCCCGAGGCGGTGCGCACCTCGGCCTTCGCCCGCTCCGAGACGATCCTGCAGATGGCCTGGGTCTTCGGCGGCGCGGTGGGCATCGTGATGCCCCTCAACGGCACCTTCGGCCTGGCCGTGGCCGCCGCCCTGGTCGCCGTGGGCTGGCTGAGCACCCTGCGCGGGCTCCTGGCGGCCGCCCGCCACGGGGGAAGGCCGCGCCCGCGGGTCGCGTGAGGGCCACCGCGCGGCACACGGGGCGGCGTTCGCGTACCCCTCATGGCCACGCGGAGGGGTGTGCCCGATAGCCTTCGGACATGACCTCGCTGCAATCCGCCCCGCGACGCCGCCGGGCGCTCGCCGCCGCCGGTGCCGTTTCCGCCGGACTGCTCGCTCTTTCGGCCTGTGACAAGCCGACGCCCGTCTCCACGGTCACCATCGGGGACAGCTCGGTCAGCTCCGAGGCGCTCTGCTACAACGGCGACAAGACGCTGACCGCCAAGTCGCTCGCGGCGTGCGCGAAGAAGGCCGGCGACGTGAAGACGATCTCCGTGGACCCGGACGGCGACACGGTCCGGGTCGGCGTCGACCCGAAGATCGCGGACGCGGGCTGGGTGCTGCTGGTCAACGGCCGCCAGTTCACCGACGTCAGCAAGAAGACGTACAGCACGATCCCGGGCACCGCGTTCTTCAACGCCCAGTACGGCACCCAGGGCGAGACCAACACGCTGTCCGTCCAGATGGGCACCGGTTCCTCGGCCAAGGGCCTGTGGAGCTACAAGCTCAAGAAGGAGACCTCCTGACGGAGGTACCCGGTCCGGTGAACGCCCGCACGCGCGTCCTCGTCTCCACCGCGGTCCCGGCCGAACGGGACGCGGTGGCACGGGCGTTTCCGGGCGCCGCCGGGGAGGTACGGCTGCCCGGCGCGACCCTGCTGCGCACGGACGGCCCGTGCGACCTGCTGGCCGCCGGTGTGGGCCCCGCCCGCGCCGCCGCCTCCACGGCCACCGCGCTGACCGCGGCCGCGCTCTCGGGCACCCCCTACGGGCTGGTCGTCTCGGCCGGGATCGGGGGCGGTTTCCAGCCGGAGGCTCCCGTCGGCTCGCTGGTGGTCGCCGACGCGATCACCGTGGCGGACCTGGGCGCCGAGAGCCCGGACGGCTTCCTACCGGTCACCGACCTCGGCTTCGGCACCGTCACCCACCTACCGCCGATTTCACTCGTACGAGAGGTCGTGGAGGCCACCGGTGCCCGCCCCGGCACCGTGCTGACCGTCTCCACCGTCACCGGCACCGCCGCCCGCGCCGCCCGACTGCGCGAGCGTCATCCGCGGGCACTGGCCGAGGGCATGGAGGGGTTCGGGGTCGCCGAGGCGGCCGCCGCGCACGGCGTGCCGGTGCTGGAGATCCGCGCGGTGTCCAATCCGGTGGGCCCCCGCGACCGCGCCGCCTGGCGCATCGGCGACGCGCTGACCGCGCTCACCGGCGCTTTCGGGAAGCTCGCGCCCGCTTTGGAGAGTTGGAACACGCATGACGACTGAGCCCCTGCAGATCGCGTACTCGCCCTGCCCGAACGACACCTTCGTCTTCGACGCCCTCGCCCACGGCCGCGTCCCCGGCGCCCCCGCGCTGGACGTGACCTTCGCGGACATCGACATCACCAACGGCATGGCCGAGCGCGGCGAGTTCGACGCGCTGAAGGTGTCCTACGCCGTCCTGCCCTACGTCCTCGACGAGTACGCCCTGCTGCCCTGCGGCGGCGCGCTGGGCCGGGGCTGCGGGCCGCTGGTGCTGACGCGCGAGGCGGGGGCTGGGGGCACCTCCCACGCTTTCGGCAGTGGGGGATTGACGGGGCGCACGGTGGCGGTGCCCAGCGAGCGCTCGACGGCCTACCTGCTCTTCCGCCTCTGGGCCGCCGACACCCTGCCCGAGGGCGTCGGGGAGATCGTGGTGATGCCGTTCCACGAGATCATGCCCGCCGTGCGGGACGGCAAGGTGGACGCCGGACTCGTCATCCACGAGGCCCGCTTCACCTACCAGCAGTACGGGCTGCACAAGCTCGCGGACATGGGCGAGCACTGGGAGCGGACCACCGGGCTGCCGATCCCGCTCGGCGCGATCATCGCCAAGCGGTCGCTGGGCGCCGAGGCCCTCCAGGGCCTCGCGGACGCCGTCCGGGCCTCCGTCCGGGCCGCCTGGGACGACCCGGAGATCTCGCGCGACTACGTCATGGAGCACGCCCAGGAGATGGACCCGGCCGTCGCCGACCAGCACATCGGGCTGTACGTCAACGAGTTCACCGCCGACCTCGGCGAGGACGGGTACGCGGCGATCCGGGGCCTGCTGACGCGCGCGGCGGCCGAGGGCCTCGTCCCGGCCCTCGGCCCCGGCGCGCTGGCGTTCCCGTAGGTCGTGTCCGCGAAGTGGCGTCGTCTGCCCGGAGGGCAGGGCTCGCGGCGTCTGGTGCGTGCGATCGCAAGGCGGAGGGTCGCCCTCGTACTGGATGTACGAGGGCG
>NZ_JBEYXQ010000014.1:0-158625 GCF_040645115.1 Streptomyces sp. NPDC046860
CCTCCGCCTTGCAGCCGCACGCACCAGACCCCGCTCGGGTCGGCCGACAAGGCGCCGTCGGCCCGAGCCGGCCTGATCCGGAAGAAAGGCCCTAGACCCAGGTGTCCAGCCACATCCGCGACCGCCACTGGTCGAGCGGGATCGCCTGGCCCGTGTACAGGGGCCAGAAGTAGATGAAGTTCCAGGCGATCAGCAGGACCAGGACGCCGGCGGCGGTGGCGCCGACCACGCGGCGGGTGTCGGTGGAGTTCGGCGGGCCGATGATCGCGCCGGCCAGCATCGCCACCCCCAGGCACAGGAAGGGCAGGAAGACCACCGCGTAGAACAGGAAGATCGTCCGCTCCTGGTACATGAACCAGGGGAGGTACCCCGCCGCGATCCCGCAGGCGATGGCCCCGGCCCGCCAGTCGCGGCGGAACGCCCAGCGCCACAGCACGTAGAGCACGGCCGCGCACCCGGCCCACCACAGCACGGGGGTGCCGAGCGCCAGCACCTCGCGGGCGCACTTGCCGCTCGTGCCCAGCGGGCAGCCGCCGGCGCCGGGGGTGGGGGACTCGTAGAAGTACGACACCGGGCGGCCCAGCACGATCCAGCTCCACGGGTTGGACTGGTAGGTGTGCGGGGACGACAGGTTGACGTGGAAGTTGTAGACCTCGTGCTCGTAGTGCCACAGGCTGCGCAGCCAGTCGGGCAGGAAGGTCCAGGAACCGCCCCGGCCGTCGGTCGCGGCCCAGTTGCGGAAGTAGCCGCCGGTGCCGTCGGTGGAGGACAGGATCCAGCCCGTCCAGGAGGCGATGTACACCGCGATCGTCACCGGCACCGTCGCCAGGAACGTGATCCCCGTGTCGTACCGCAGCACCGCCTCGTACGGGTGCCGGGCGCCGGCGACCTTGCGGGCGCCCACGTCCCAGAGCACGGCCATCACGCAGAACGCGGCCAGGATGTACAGCCCGTTCCACTTGGTGCCGAACGCCAGGCCCAGCATCACGCCCGCGCCCCAGCGCCACGGACGCCGGCCGAGGCGGAAGGTGTCCGCGACGCGGGCGTCCGGGCGGGCGACGCCGTCCGGGCCCACCGGGAGCGCGGCGGCGAGTCGCTCCCGCGACCGGTCCCGGTCCACCACCAGACAGCCGAAGGCGGCGACCACGAAGAACATCAGCACGCCGTCCAGCAGCGCGGTCCGGCTCATCACGAAGTGCAGGCCGTCCACCGCCATCAGCGTGCCCGCCAGGCAGCCGAGGAACGTCGAGCGGAACATCCGGCGCCCGATCCGGCACAGCAGCAGCACGCTCAGTGTGCCGAGCAGCGCGGTCATGAACCGCCAGCCGAACGGGTCGAAGCCGAAGAGCAGCTCACCCAGCCCGATCACGTACTTGCCGACCGGCGGATGCACGACGTACGCCGCGTCCGAGGGGATCGCGAGGTGGCCGTGGGAGGCGAGGACCGCGTCGTTGGCGTTCTTGTCCCAGTTCACCTCGAAGCCCCGGTGGACGAGCGCCCAGGCGTCCTTGGCGTAGTACGTCTCGTCGAATATCACCGAGCGCGGGCTGCCCAGGTGCCAGAACCGCAGCAGGCCCGCGAACAGCATCACCAGCAGCGGCCCGCCCCAGCCCGACCAGCGGGTGATCCGGTCCGCCAGGTGCGGCGGGCAGCCCAGCACCTGCCACATCCGCGGCGAGGGCTGCGCGTACGGCGGCACGAGCCGGTCCCGTACGTCGGCCGCCGGGGCGCCCGCGGGAGGTACGTAGCCGAATCGGCGCAGCCGCCGCTGCCAGGACGGCCGCTCGTCGTCGGGCGGCGCCTGGCCCTGCCGGAGGTCCGTGGAGGACGCGGTACTGGTCACCGCGCCATGGTAGGGAAACCTCCCGTGTGAGTCCCGCGCAAGCGCGGTACCGATTGGGACGCGATCGTTTTCCGTCCCGCCCGGCACCCCTGGGAGGATGGTCCCCGTGACTGGAACCCTTGTCCTCGCAGGTACCCCCATCGGCGACGTCGCGGACGCCCCGCCCCGGCTCTCCAAGGAGCTGGCGGACGCCGACCTGATCGCCGCCGAGGACACCCGGCGGCTGCGCCGCCTCACCCAGGCCCTCGGGGTCACCCCGGGCGGCCGCGTGGTGTCGTACTTCGAGGGCAACGAGTCCGCGCGCACCCCCGAGCTGGTGGAGGAGCTGCGCGGCGGCGCCCGTGTGCTCCTCGTCACGGACGCCGGTATGCCCTCGGTCTCCGACCCCGGCTACCGCCTCGTCGCGGCCGCCGTCGAGCACGACATCAAGGTCACCGCCGTGCCGGGCCCGTCCGCCGTGCTCACCGCGCTCGCCCTGTCCGGGCTGCCCGTGGACCGGTTCTGCTTCGAGGGCTTCCTGCCGCGCAAGGCCGGCGAGCGGCTGTCCCGGCTGCGCGAGGTCGCCGGTGAGCGGCGCACCCTCGTCTACTTCGAGGCCCCGCACCGCCTGGACGACACCCTCGCCGCGATGGCCGAGGTCTTCGGCGCCGACCGCCGCGCCGCCGTCTGCCGCGAGCTGACCAAGACCTACGAGGAGGTCAAGCGCGGCCCCCTCGCCGACCTGGCCGCCTGGGCCGCCGAAGGCGTGCGCGGCGAGATCACCGTCGTCGTCGAGGGCGCCCCCGAGCCCGGCCCCGAGGAACTGGACGCCGGTGAACTCGTCCGCCGCGTCCGGGTCCGCGAGGAGGCCGGCGAGCGCCGTAAGGAGGCCATCGCGGCGGTCGCGGCGGAGGCCGGGCTGCCCAAGCGGGTCGTGTTCGACGCGGTGGTCGCCGCCAAGCGCACGGCGGACTGAGCGGGGTCTGCCACGGGGGTCTGCCACTGGGGCCTGCCATCGGGGGTCCGTCGTCGGGGGTCTGCCGCCGGGCGGCCCGGCGGCTCGCACCGCCCGTGGGCCTGGGCCGCGCGCCCCGCGTGCGGCGCGTATGCCGGGGTGCGCCCCATGGCCGGGCAAACGGGGGGTCGAGGGGGCAAAGCCGCCGGGCCCCCGAGCGGAGCGATTGGGCAAGGATGACCCAAGGCGCGTCCAACACTCGACAGGTCGCGTGCTTCCGGGGCGTTGTGGGCGTCCACTGGGTGAAGGGGGCAGGAACCGTCCCCTCGTCCCGGACCGGGACGTCAGTGGACCGCAGGAGCTGGCATGAGTGAGGTAGCCGGACAGACCGCCGCCGTTCACGAGTCGTACGCGTTCGCCTGCATGCGATGCGGGCACGGCTGGGAGCAGTCGTACGCGATAGAGCACCACACCGACGCCGAGGGCCACGAGTGCGTCCGGTACGTCAGCGGGGGCACCGTGGTGCCGTCCCCGCTGAGCCGGCCGGTGTGCCAGAACTGCGACGGGCACCTCGTGCGGATCATGCGCGCCGGACAGGTGTCCGCCGTACGCGGCCCGCAGCCCGCGCCGGCCGCCCCCGACCCCGCGCCCGCCCCCGCCCACCACTGGCACCTCTCCGACCTGCTGCACCCCTTCCAGCGCCGGGCGAGCTAGCGGGAGCCTTTCGTAGGATCGGGGCATGCCTTCGAACGCCCCCGCGAGCGACAAGAACGCGCCGCCCCCGCTCCCGGCGCCCCTGGGCGTCGAGGTCGCCGACTCCCACACCCACCTCGACATGCAGTCGGGCACCGTCGAGGAGGGGCTGGCGAAGGCCGCGTCGGTCGGCGTGACCACGGTCGTGCAGGTCGGCTGCGACCTGGCGGGCTCCCGCTGGGCCGCCGAGACGGCCGCCGCGCACGACCGCGTCCACGCGACGGTCGCCCTGCACCCGAACGAGGCACCGCGCATCGTGCACGGCGACCCCGACGGCTGGTCCAGGCAGGGGGCCAGGCAGCCCGGAGGGGACGCCGCGCTGGACGAGGCGCTCGCCGAGATCGACCGGCTCGCCGCGCTCCCGCAGGTCAAGGGGGTCGGCGAGACCGGACTCGACTTCTTCCGCACCGGCCCCGAGGGCAAGGAGGCGCAGGAGCGGTCCTTCCGCGCCCACATCGAGATCGCCAAGCGGCACGGCAAGACCCTGGTCATCCACGACCGCGACGCCCACGCCGACGTCCTGCGCGTACTGAAGGAGGAGGGCGCCCCCGAGCGCACCGTCTTCCACTGCTACTCCGGCGACGCCGCCATGGCGGAGATCTGCGCCCGCGAGGGCTACTACATGTCCTTCGCCGGGAACGTCACCTTCAAGAACGCCCAGAACCTCCGGGACGCCCTGGCCGTGGCCCCGCTGGAGCTGGTCCTGGTGGAGACCGACGCCCCCTTCCTCACCCCGGCGCCCTATCGCGGCCGGCCCAACGCCCCGTACCTGATCCCGGTGACCGTGCGCGCCATGGCCGCCGTACGCGGCACGGACGAGGACACCCTCGCCGCCGCCCTCGGCGCCAACACCGCGCGCGCCTTCGGCTACTGACGGCACCCGTTCGAGTCGTCACTCCGGGTGGTCGTGCCGCTTTGGAGAGTGACGCCCGCTCCGCTAGGTTCTGGGGGCCCGATCGGCGAAGGCCCCTGGAGCGTGGCGGCGTGAGCAAGCGAGACGAGCGGTACGGCCCCCACGGCACCCTCGGCGACGAACCGGCCGTGCCCTCGGTGCACACCGCGCTGACCCTGCCGTACGGCATGCCCGCCGACACCCTCCGGCCCGCCCGCGAGGCCGTGCCCCCGCCCCGCAGCGCGCCGGACACCCGGGAGCGCAGACCGGCGGGGCGCGGCCGCCGGGCCGCCGAACGGCCGGAGTCCCCGGTGCGCCGCCTGCTGCCGCAGGCACTCGTCGTCGCCTTCCTCGCCGGGGGCACCACCGCCTTCGTCGCCGAGGACAAGGCGGTCGAGCTGACCGTCGACGGCCGGCCGCGCACCCTGCACACCTTCGCCGACGACGTCACCGGTCTCCTCGCCGAGGAGGGCGTGCGGGTCGGCCGGCACGACGTCGTCGCGCCCGCCCCCGGCACCCCCCTCACCGACGGCGACGAGATCGCCGTCCGCCACGGCCGCCCCGTCCGGCTCACCATCGACGGCGAACGCCGCGAGGTGTGGACCACCGCCGACACCGTCGACGGCGCGCTGCGCCAGCTCGGGGTCCGCGCCGAGGGCGCCTACCTGTCCGCCTCCCGCTCCCTGCCCATCGGCCGCGCCGGACTCGCCCTCGACGTCCGCACCGAGCGCACCGTCACGGTCATGGCCGACGGCCGCACCCGCACCGTCCGCACCAACGCCGCCACCGTCACCGACGTGCTGCGCGAGGCCGGGGTCACCCTGCACGGCCAGGACACCACCTCCGTGCCCGGCGACGGCTTCCCGCGCGACGGGCAGACCGTCACCGTGCTGCGCGTCACCGGCACCCACGAGACGCACGACGAGGAGATCCCGTACCCCGTGCGCCGCACCGAGGACCCCGCCCTGTTCGAGGGCACCGAGGTCGTCGACCAGGCCGGGCGGGCCGGGCTGCGCCGCACCACCTACCTGCTGCGCACCGTCAACGGCGTCCGCCAGCGCCCCCGCCTCACCCGCTCCGAGGTGGTGCGCGAGCCGCGCCGGCAGACCGTCCGCGTCGGGACCAAGCCCCGCCCGGCCAGCCCGTCCGGCGCGGACGGGCTGAACTGGCACGCGCTGGCCCTGTGCGAGTCCGGCGGCCGCCCCGACGCCGTCGACCCCTCCGGCACCTACGGCGGGCTCTACCAGTTCGACGCCGCCACCTGGCACAGCCTCGGCGGCAGCGGACGCCCCGAGGACGCGCCCGCCGAGGAGCAGACCCTGCGCGCCAAGACCCTGTACGTGCGGCACGGCGCCTCGCCCTGGCCGCACTGCGGGGCACGCCTGCGCGGCTGAGCCGGAGCAACGGCGCCCGCGCCGCCCCGTACCCTTGTCCCGTGAGCAGCCCCACCCCCGACGCCCTCCTCGGTCCCGCCGACATCCGCGAACTGGCGGCCGTGCTCGGCGTACGGCCGACCAAGCAGCGCGGCCAGAACTTCGTGATCGACGCCAACACGGTCCGCCGCATCGTGCGCACCGCCGGGGTGCGCCCCGACGACGTGGTGGTGGAGGTCGGGCCGGGACTCGGCTCCCTCACCCTCGCGCTGCTGGAGGCCGCCGACCGGGTCACCGCCGTCGAGATCGACGACGTACTGGCCGCCGCCCTGCCCGCGACCGTCGCCGCCCGGATGCCCGAGCGCGCCGACCGGTTCGCGCTGGTGCACTCCGACGCGATGCTCGTCGACGAGCTGCCCGGCCCGCCGCCGACCGCGCTCGTCGCCAACCTGCCCTACAACGTCGCCGTCCCCGTGCTGCTGCACATGCTCGCCACCTTCCCGAGCATCGAACGCACCCTGGTGATGGTCCAGTCCGAGGTCGCCGACCGGCTCGCCGCCGCGCCCGGCTCCAAGGTGTACGGCGTGCCCTCGGTCAAGGCCAACTGGTACGCCGAGGTCAAGCGCGCCGGGGCGATCGGACGCAACGTGTTCTGGCCCGCCCCGAACGTGGACAGCGGCCTGGTCTCGCTGGTCCGCCGCACCGAGCCGGTCAAGACGTCCGCCACCCGCGCGGAGGTCTTCGCCGTGGTCGACGCCGCCTTCGCCCAGCGCCGCAAGACCCTGCGCGCCGCGCTCTCCGGCTGGGCCGGTTCGGCCGCCGCCGCCGAGGCCGCGCTCGTCGCCGCCGGGGTCTCCCCGCAGGCACGCGGCGAGGCGCTCACGGTCGAGGAGTTCGCGGCGATCGCCGAGCACAAGGGAGCGGCCGCGTGAGCGTGACGGTCCGGGTCCCCGCCAAGGTCAACGTCCAGCTCGGCGTGGCCGCGGCCCGCCCCGACGGCTTCCACGACCTGGCCAACGTCTTCCTCGCGGTCGGCCTGTACGACGAGGTCACCGTGACCCCGGCCGACGAACTCAAGGTCACCTGCGCCGGGCCGGACGCCGCGTCCGTCCCCCTGGACCGCACCAACCTCGCCGCCCGCGCCGCGATCGCCCTGGCCGGGCGCCGCGGCGTCGAGCCGGCCGTCCACATCCACATCGCCAAGGACATCCCGGTCGCCGGCGGCATGGCCGGCGGCAGCGCCGACGGCGCGGGCGCGCTGGTGGCCTGCGACGCCCTGTGGGGTACGGACGCCACGCGGGCCGAGCTGCTCGACATCTGCGCCGAACTGGGCAGCGACGTCCCCTTCAGCCTGGTCGGCGGCGCGGCGCTCGGCACCGGGCGCGGCGAGAAGCTGGCCCCGCTGGAGGTCGGCGGCACCTTCCACTGGGTGTTCGCGATGGCGGAGCGGGGCCTGTCGACCCCTGCGGTGTTCCGCGAGTTCGACCGCCTGACCGAGGGCCGGGACATCCCGGCCCCGGAGGCCGACCCGGCCCTCCTCGCGGCCCTGGCCGAGGGAGACGTGGAGGCCCTCGCGGCAGCCCTCACCAACGACCTCCAGCCGGCCGCGCTCTCCCTCTACCCGGAGCTGGCCGCCACCCTGAAGACCGGCGAACAGGCCGGCGCCCTGGCCACCCTGGTCTCCGGCTCGGGCCCCACCACGGCCTTCCTGGTCCCGGACGCGGCCACCGCGACCCGGGTCGCCCAGACTCTCCAGGACTCCGGCACCTGCCGCACCACCCGCACGGCGGCGGGCCCGGTGCCGGGGGCGACGGTTCTCTGAGCCTCAGAGACGGTCGATCTCGGTCAGGTCGATGTCGATGCCGTAGGGCGCGGTCAGCTTGACCTGCGCGTGGTGGATGCCGGTCAGGACGTAGGTCCCGGTCGCCTCGCCGCGCTCGTACACCTGCACCACGGGGTGGTCGTCCTCGCCCGCCATCTCCACCAGCCAGAAGTGGGGGATGCCCGCCGCGGCGTACTTGTGCGGCTTGGTGTCACGGTCCCGGGCCTCGGAGTCCGGGGAGACCACCTCCACGGCGAGCAGGACGTCGGCCGCCTCGAAGCGCGTCTGGCGGCGATCGACGACGGACTCGGCGCGTACGACGCAGAGGTCGGGCTCGGGGACGTTGCGGCGGTCGAGGACAACGGCGATCTCTCGTTTGACCTTCAGCTCCGATGGCACGGTTCGGCGCAAGCCGTGGATCAGCATGTCGATCGTGTCGGAGTGAAAGATCCGTTGAGGGGTCACGAAAACCAGGCTCCCGTCGACCAGCTCTGTGTGAGGCGGGAGATCCGGCAGTGTGAACAGGTCGTCCACGGTGTAGCCGTCCTTGGGTGGCACCGGCCAGTGCGGACGGTGCTCGACGGACTCGGCGGTCATGGTGCCTCCCGTGGACGGAGATCCTGCTGCCTGTGGTCAACGGTAGCGGCCGGACGTCGATCACGTCATCACAAAGAGTGACCACCCCCGCGCGAGCCGCCCCCCGCCCGGCAGGGCCTACGCTTGAAGGCTGATCGATCCCCCTGCACAGGAGTGAAATGGCCGTCAACCTGGTCAATGTCGAGAACGTCAGCAAGGTCTACGGCACGCGGGCCCTGCTGGACGGCGTCTCGCTCGGTGTGTCGGAAGGGGACCGGATCGGGGTCGTCGGGCGCAACGGCGACGGCAAGACCACCCTCATCCGGATGCTCGCCAAGGTGGAGGAGGCCGACAGCGGGCGGGTCACGCACTCCGGGGGCCTGCGGATCGGGGTGCTGACGCAGCACGACTCGCTCGACCCCGAGGCCACCGTCCGGCACGAGGTCATCGGCGACCTCGCCGACCACGAGTGGGCGGGCAACGCCAAGGTCAGGGACGTGCTGACCGGGCTGTTCGGCGGGCTCGACCTGCCGGGCTTCCCCAAGGGTCTGGACACGGTCATCGGGCCGCTGTCCGGTGGTGAGCGGCGCCGGATCGCGCTCGCCAAGCTGCTCATCGAGGAGCAGGACCTCATCGTCCTGGACGAGCCCACCAACCACCTCGACGTCGAGGGCATCGCCTGGCTCGCCCGGCACCTGCGCGAGCGCCGCTCGGCACTCGTCTGCGTCACCCACGACCGCTGGTTCCTGGACCAGGTCTGCACCCGCATGTGGGACGTCCAGCGCGGTGACGTCTACGAGTACGAGGGCGGCTACTCCGACTACGTCTTCGCCCGCGCGGAGCGCGAGCGCATCGCGGCCACCGAGGAGACCAAGCGGCAGAACCTCGTCCGCAAGGAGCTGGCCTGGCTGCGCCGGGGCGCCCCCGCCCGCACCTCCAAGCCCCGCTTCCGGGTCGAGGCCGCCAACGAGCTGATCAAGGACGTGCCGCCGCCCCGCGACAGCAGCGAGCTGATGAAGTTCGCCTCGTCCCGGCTCGGCAGGACGGTCTTCGACCTGGAGAACGTCAGCGTCACCGCCGGCCCCAAGGAACTGCTCAAGCACGTCACCTGGCAGCTCGGCCCCGGCGACCGCATCGGCCTGGTCGGCGTCAACGGCGCCGGCAAGACCTCCCTGCTGCGGGCCATGGCCGAGGCCGCCCGCTCCGAGGGCGAGAAGCAGCCCGCCGGCGGCCGGGTCGTCGTCGGCAAGACCGTCAAGCTCGCCTACCTCTCCCAGGAGGTCGCCGAACTCGACCCGGCGACCAGGGTCCTGGAGGCCGTGCAGCAGGTCCGCGAGCGCGTCGACCTCGGCAAGGGCCGCGAGATGACGGCGGGCCAGCTCTGCGAGACGTTCGGCTTCAGCAAGGAGAAGCAGTGGACGCCGGTCGGCGACCTCTCCGGCGGTGAGCGCCGCAGGCTCCAGCTGCTGCGCCTGCTCATGGACGAGCCCAACGTCCTCTTCCTCGACGAGCCCACCAACGACCTCGACATCGAGACCCTGACCCAGCTGGAGGACGTCCTCGACGGCTGGCCCGGCTCGATGATCGTCATCTCCCACGACCGGTTCTTCGTCGAGCGCACCACCGACAGGGTGTTCGCGCTGCTCGGCGACGGCGCGCTGCGCATGCTGCCGCGCGGCATCGACGAGTACCTGGAGCGCCGCCTGCGCATGGAGGAGGCCGTCGCCCAGCGCTCGGCCGCCGCCGCGCCCGCCCCGGCCGTCGCGGAGCGCAGCGCCGCCGACCAGCGGGCCGCGAAGAAGGAACTCCAGAAGATCGAGCGCCAGTTGGACAAGATCTCCGAGAAGGAGTCCAAGCTGCACGCCCGGATCGCCGACAACGCCACCGACTTCGCCAAGGTCGCCGGACTCGACGCCGAACTCCGCGAGTTGGCGGGCGAGCGCGAGGAACTGGAGATGCGCTGGCTGGAGCTGGCCGAGGACGCGTAGGGCAGGGGGAGCGGAATCCGGCCATACCGGTGGGCGCGTAACGGGCGCATCACAGGGTGGTTCGTCCTTGGGCACAGGGGTTCGCACGGGCCCCTGTGCCGTCGGTGGTGGGTGATAGAAAGGCCGTACGAGGGCTAAAAGTCAGTGAACGAGGGGGAGCAGCGCTGATGAGCCAGCCGCCCGGTCAGCCGCCGCAGGGCGGTTTCGGCCCACCGCAGAACCAGCCACCGCAGGGACAGCCTCCGCAGGGGCCCCCGCCGCAGGGAGGCTTCGGCGCTCCCCAACAGCCCCCGCCGCAGGGAGGGTTCGGCGCCCCGCAGCAGCCGCCACCCGGTTACGGCTACCCGCAGCAGCCGCAGCCCGGTTACGGCTACCCCCAGCAGCCCCCCGGCCCGTACGGGCAGCCGGGCCCCTACGGCCAGGCCCCCGGACCCTACGGTCCCCCGCCCGGCGCCCCCTACGGGACGCACCCGTACCCCGGCACCCCCGGCGGACCCTCCGGCAAGAAGCGCACCGCGCTCGTCGCCGGGGCCGTGGCCGTCGCCCTGCTGCTGATCGGCGGCACCGTCTGGGCCGTCACCGGTGGTGGCGGGGACGACGGCGAGCCCGTCGCGCACCCGACCGGCGACACCCGGAACTCCGCCTCCCCGACCACCTCCGCCGACTCCGGCGACGGCAAGGGCGACGGCCGTGAGGACGCCGAGGACCTCAACGCGGGCCGCAAGCCCGGCGAGTCGAAGGTCCTCTGGTACAAGTCCGCCCCCGACGCCCCCGCCAACGGCGCGGAGGCGCCCGGCCTGTGGGTCACGGACAGGACCGCGGTGAAGGCCGCGTACAAGGAGGTCGTCGGCTTCCGCGTCGCCGACGGCACGCCCGCCTGGGACCCGGTCACCCTGCCGCACGAGGTCTGCTCGGTCACCAAGCGCGCCGACTCCGACGGCAAGATCGTCGTCGCCTACATGAACGGTGTCAGCGACCGCGCCGACTGCAACCAGCTCCAGCAGATCGACCTCGACACCGGCAAGAAGGGCTGGCACGCCGAAGTCGGCAAGGGCACCGGTCTGTTCGACAGCATCCGCGACATCGAGCTGTCCCTCGCCGGCCAGAGCCTGATCGTCGGCCGCGACCAGTCGGGCACCGCGTACGACGTGGCCACCGGCAAGAAGCTGTACGACCTCAAGAAGTACGGCACGGACTGCTACCCGGCCGCGTTCGCCGGTGACAGCCGGCGCCTGGTCCAGGTCGCCTCGTGCGGCGCCGGCGGTGCCAAGGAGCGCGACGAGATCCGCGAACTGGACCCCGCCACCGGCCGTACGAAGTGGACCCGGGCGGTCTCCAAGGGCTGGCGGGCCGAGCGCGTCCTGTCGGTGAACCCGCTCGTGGTCTACCTGACCAACCGCGACAAGAAGGCGTGGAACATCTCCGCCCTCGACAGCGGCGGCCGCTTCCGCGCCGAGGTCAAGGTGGACGAGAAGTTCGCCCTCGGCTGCGGCTTCCTCTCGTTCAGGCGCGGCCTGCAGAGCTGCCGGGACGTCGCCGCGGACGCCACCACCCTCTACCTGCCCACCGAGGCCACCAACAGCGCGAACGAGATCGTCGCCATCGGTCTGGCCGACGGCAAGGAGAAGTGGCGGGTGAAGTCCCCGGTCGACCGCCCGACGGTCCCGATGGGCATCCAGGGCGGCAGCCTCATCGCCTACGCCGACGCCGCCTACTCCCAGGGCGGCCGGGTGCTCTCCATCCCGACCGGCTCCGGCGCGCACCGGCCGGCCACGCTGCTGCGCAACCCCGACGGCGCGGCGAAGATCGAGAGCGGTTTCTACGACGCCGGCACGGTCTGGTCCGGCGGCCGTTTCTTCATCGCCACCAACCGGCTCGGAGGCCAGGACGACTCCGAGGAGAAGCTGATGATGGCCTACGGCAAGTAGCCGTCCTCCCCGCGTCCTTCCGTCCCCACCAGCCGCTTCGAGGTACCCCGCGATGACCGACCAGTCGCCCTCCGGCCCGCCCCAGGACCAGCCGCCCACCCCGCCGGCGCCACCCGTCCCGCCCGCCGGCGCCCAGCCCGTGTACGGCTACCCGCAGGCACCCCCGCCGCAGCCGCAGCCGCAGCCCGGTTACGGCTACCCCGCCCAGCCCCAGCAGCCGGGCTACGGCTACCCCGCCCAGCCGCCCACGGTCGTCGCGGACGGCGGCACCCGGGCCAGGGAGAACCGCGCCATCACCCTGACCGTCCTCGCGGCCGTCGTCGCCATCGGGCTGATCATCGGCTCCGGCGTCTGGTACGCCCGTTCCTCCGACGCGGGCGGCACCGCGCACTCCGGCGGCGGCAGGAACGGCACCGCCACCGCGACCGGCGGCAAGGAGAAGGTGCCGGACAACCCGGCCGCCGACGTCGCCTTCAAGGTCCCGGAGCCCAAGACCGAGGAGAACGTCGTCACCACGCCGGGCTCCTGGCTGAGCGGGCGGGTCTACGCCAAGACCGGCATCGCCGAGATCACCGGCTACGACCCGGACGACGGCACCAAGAAGTGGACGCTCAAGCTCCCCGGCCCGGTCTGCGCGGCCACCGAGCACCTCACCGCCGACGGCCGCACGGGCATCCTCTACCAGCCCTCGATGCCGACCAAGACCGACCGCGCCGGCTGCACCCAGGTCGCGGGGATCGACGTCCGCGCCGGCACCAAGCTGTGGACCAGGTCCGTCGGCACGGGTGACTTCGCCACCCAGTTCTCCAACGTCACCGTCGCCGGGAAGACCGTCGCGGTCGGCGGCCTCGGCGGCGGCGCCGCCTGGGACATCGGCACCGGCAAGGTGCTCTGGCAGCCCAAGCCCGGCGACGACTGCAAGGACTCGGGATACGGCGGCGGCACCAGGCTGGTCGCGGTGCGCAAGTGCGGCACCTACGGCAACCGCACCCTCAGCATCCAGAACATCGACCCCACCTCGGGCAAGGTGATCTCCGAGTACAAGATGGGTTCCGGCATCGAGTACGCGGGCATCATCTCCACCGACCCGCTGGTGGTCGGCGCCGACGCCGGGCACAGCGCGAGCGGCGGCAGCGGTGTCTCGGACTACTTCTCCCTCGACAACCGCACCGGCAGGCTGCTGGCCCGTATCCCGGTGCCCGGCGACACCTACGACGGCGAGTGCGACACCATCACCGTCGTCGAGGCGTGCAAGGGCGTCATCGCGGGTCAGGGCAAGCTGTTCCTGGCGACCAAGGAGCACAAGGGCAGCGGGAAGAGCAGCCGCACCAACGAGATCGTGGCCTTCGACCTCGCCACCGGCAAGCAGACCGGCCAGCGCGCCGCGGCCGGCGAGGACTACGCGTTGTTCCCGCTCCGCATGGACGGCGGCAACCTGATCGCGTACAAGAAGCCGCCGTACGACAAGGGCGGCCAGGTCGTCAGCATCGACGGCGGGACCTTCCGGTCCACGACGCTGATGGAGCTGCCCCCCGACATGGCCGAGCCCCGCGTCCAGACCGGTCTGCTGCCCGGCCTCGCGGAGTACCGGTACGCGCAGGGCAAGCTCTTCATGGCGGCGCCGAACGCGGCCAAGCCGCTCGGGAGCTTCGACAAGGACAAGAACTGCGTGGTGGCCTTCGCCACCCGCGACTGAGCGAAGCCCGCACGGCAGGCGCCCCGAGCGTGTAACTTCCGGGACATGAGGACTGGGGGGTTGCTCTATGGGTGTGCGGCTCATGGTCGTCGACGACCACCGCCTGCTGGCGGAGGCGTTGGCGTCGGCGCTGAAGCTGCGCGGGCACCGGGTGCTCGCGGCGGCGGCGCCGGCCGCGGGCGCGGCCGAGCTGGTGATATCGCGGGCGCCCGAGGTGTGCCTGCTGGGCACGGCGGCCCCCGCCGAGTCGGGCGCGTTCGACCCGGTGGCCCGCATCCGGCGGGAGCGCCCGCAGGTGGCCGTGGTCGTCCTGGGCCCGGTGCCCTCCCCGCGCGGCATCGCCGCGGCCTTCGCGGCGGGCGCCGCGGGCTACGTACGTCATGACGAGCGTATCGAGGGTGTCGAGCGGGCCATCCTGAAGGCCAGGTCGGGTGAGGCCGCCGTCGCCCCGCAGCTGCTGCAGGGCGCCTTCGCGGAGCTGCTGAACCCGGCCGTCCAGCCCGACGACGAGGGGCAGCGGCTGCTGCGGCTGCTCACCCCGCGCGAGGTGGAGGTGCTGGTCCGGGTCGCCGACGGCGAGGACACCCGGCTGATCGCGGCCGGCATGGGGATAGCGCCCAGCACCGCCCGCACCCATGTGCAGCGGGTCCTGATGAAGCTGGGCGTCGGCTCCCGGCTGGAGGCGGCGGCCCTCGCGGCCCGTACCGGCCTGCTGGACCGGGCGAACGCCCCGCACACGACGGGGCCGGAGCTGTAGGTCACAGCTCCGGCCCCGTACGGCACGCGGGTGGCGTCAGTGGACGGGGTCCTCCTCGCCGGCGTCCTCCGCGGGCAGCGGCGGCGGGGTCGGCCGGAGCTTCAGCCAGGCCAGGAAGAACACACCGAGGATCAGCATGCCGATGCCGGTCCACAGGTTGATGTTGACGCCCTCGGCCTTGTCGATCGCGGCCTGGGAGTCGGTGATGCCGGTGATGGTGACGATGATGCCGTACACCACGAACAGGCCGCCGATGATGCGCCGCAGGTCGAAGATGCGGGCCGCGGTGGCGGACTTGCCCTCCAGCTCGCTGACCTCGCGCTGGACGTCGCGCTCGGTCGGGCCGTGCTCGGGGCGGGGGGATTCGTCGGTCATGGTTTCCTCATCCTCCCGCTATCAGAACGAGAACGGGATGTAGCAGGCGGCGGCCAGGACGACCGCGCCCCAGCCGAGCAGGGCGGGCTTGCGGTACCACGCGTCGTCGCCCTCGGCGGGCGCCTCGGTCATACCGGGGGAGGTGGTGCCGTAGACCAGGCCCTGGAGCTCCTCGGCCGGCTTGGGCTTGGTGAACAGCGACACCGCGACCATCACGACCGCGCCCGCCACGAAGCCGGCGATGGCGGAGACGAAGTTGGCGCCCTGGTCGGAGGGGATCGAGATGACGCCCTCCTTGTAGAACCAGAAGTAGTTGACCATCGCGGTCGCGGTGCCGGCGAGCAGACCCCAGAAGCCGGACTTGGCCGAGGCGCGCTTCCAGAACATGCCGACGATGAAGACCACGAACATCGGGACGTTGAAGAAGGAGAACAGCGTCTGGAGGTAGCTCATGATGTTCGAGAACGACGAGGCCAGGAACGCCGTGCCGACCGACGCGGCGACACCGATCACGGTGATCCAGCGGCCGAAGCGGACGTAGTAGGCGTCCTCCTGGCCGGGCTTGACGTAGCGGGCCCAGATGTCGGTGGTGAACACCGTGTTGAACGACGACACGTTGGCCGCCATGCCCGCCATGAACGCGGCGAGCAGACCGGTGACCGCGATGCCGAGCACGCCGTTGGGCAGCAGCTCCTGCATCAGGTAGGGGATCGCGTCGTTGTACTGGAGCCCGGAGCCGGGCTGGCCGATCTTCGGCACCAGGGCGGCGGCGACCAGGCCGGGGATCATCACCAGGAAGACGATGAAGATCTTCGGGTAGGCCGCGATCAGCGGGGTGCGCTTGGAGGCGGAGAGGTTCTTCGCGGACAGCGCACGCTGCACCTCGGCGAAGTTGGTCGTCCAGTAGCCGAAGGACAGCACGAAGCCGAGACCGAGCACGATGGTCAGCCAGTTGGCGCCCAGCGGGTTGGCGCTGCCGATGCCGGTGCCGCCCCAGGCGGTGGTGAAGTTGGCGCCGTGGGCCGCGTCCAGCTTGTGGGTGAGGCCGTCCCAGCCGCCGGCCTTCTTCAGGCCGAGGATGGTGATCGGGATGAGGGCGGCCAGGATCACGAAGAACTGGAGCACCTCGTTGTAGATCGCCGAGGAGAGACCGCCCAGCGTGATGTAGCCGAGCACGAAGGCGCCCGCGACCACGATGGCCACCCACTGCGGCCAGCCGAGCAGGGCCTCCACCACGATCGCCAGCGCGTACAGGTTCACGCCCGCGATCAGGATGGCGGCGAAGGCGAACAGGATCGAACTGAGCAGGTGGGCTGCCTTGTCGAAGCGCAGCAGCAGGAACTCGGGGACCGAGCGGACCTTGCTGCCGTAGTAGAAGGGCATCATCACCAGGCCGAGGAAGACCATGGCCGGGATGGCGCCGATCCAGTACCAGTGCACGGTGTACGCGCCGTACTGGGCGCTGTTGGCCGCCATGCCCAGGATCTCGGTGGCCGCCAGGTTCGCCGAGATGAAGGCGAGGCCGGTGATCCAGGCGGGCAGCGAGCGTCCGGAGAGGAAGAAGTCCAGGCTGGTCTTCACCGAGCGGCGGGCCGCGAAGCCGATGCCGAGAACCACGACGAAGTAGATGGCCAGGATCGTGTAGTCGAGCCAGTTGGTCGGGAGCCGTAGCTCCGCCGCCAGATAGCTGGGGCCCGCCGCCAGGGGCGCGGGTCCGGTCGGGGGGGTCTGCATGAGAACTCGCTTCGTTGCGCGAACTGATCCAGAGCGGAACCTACGCCGCGGCGTTCATTATTTGAACAGTTCTGTTGGTGTTCTTTGTTCGATTGTGATCGTACGAGCTGTTGTCGAGTTGTGGTTTGTTATGTTTGATTGTGTTGAGTGAGAGCGAGGAGTGCGGCGTGAAGAAGACCTCGACCCGGCTGGCCGACGGGCGCGAGCTGGTCTACTACGACTTGGCGGACGACACCGTCCGCGACGCCGTCGACCGGCGTCCGCTGGACCCGACGGTCACCGCCTCCGAGATCCGCCGGGACCCGCTGCTCGGCGACTCGGTCGCCGTCGCCTCCCACCGCCAGGGCCGCACCTACCACCCCCCGGCCGACGAGTGCCCGCTCTGCCCGAGCCGGGACGGCCGGCTCAGCGAGATCCCGGACTCCACCTACGACGTGGTCGTCTTCGAGAACCGCTTCCCCTCGCTCGCCGGGGACTCCGGCCGCTGCGAGGTGGTCTGCTTCACCTCCGACCACGACGCGTCCTTCGCGTCCCTCAGCGGTGAACAGGCCCGGCTGGTGCTGGAGGCGTGGACCGACCGCACCGCCGAGCTGTCGCATCTGCCCTCCGTGAAGCAGGTCTTCTGTTTCGAGAACCGGGGCGCCGAGATCGGGGTGACGCTGGGGCACCCCCACGGCCAGATCTACGCCTACCCGTTCGTCACCCCGCGCACCGCGCTGATGCTCCGCTCGCTCGCCGCGCACAAGGCCGGCACCGGCGGGGAGAACCTCTTCGACACCGTCCTGGAGCGGGAACTCGCCGGGGAGCGGGTCGTCCTTGCGAGTGAACACTGGGTGGCCTTCGTCCCGTTCGCCGCGCACTGGCCGTACGAGGTCCACCTCTATCCCCGGCGCCGGGTGCCCGATCTGCTCGCCCTGGACGAGGCCGCGCGCACAGAGTTCCCCCAGGTCTATCTGGAACTCTTGAGGCGCTTCGACCGGATCTTCGGGCGGCCCGAGGGAGAGGGGGACACCGTGGAGGAACCGCAGACGCCGTACATCGCGGCCTGGCACCAGGCGCCCTTCGGTGAACTCACCGGCTTCGACGGGGTGACCCGCGACGACTTCGCGCTCCACCTCGAGCTGTTCACCATCCGCCGCACTTCCGGCAAGCTGAAGTTCCTCGCCGGGTCCGAGTCCGGCATGAACGTCTTCATCAACGACGTGCCGCCCGAGCGCGCGGCCGAGCGACTGCGAGAGGTAGCGAGTTCATGAAGTACCTGGTGACGGGTGGCGCGGGTTATGTCGGCAGTGTCGTCGCCCAGCATCTGCTGGAGGCGGGGCACGAGGTCACCGTCCTGGACAACCTCTCCACCGGCTTCCGCGAGGGCGTCCCCGCCGGGGCCGCCTTCGTCGAGGGCGACATCCGCGACGCCGCCAAGTGGCTCGACCGCTCCTACGACGCGGTGCTGCACTTCGCCGCCTTCTCCCAGGTCGGCGAGTCCGTCGTGAAGCCCGAGAAGTACTGGGCGAACAACGTCGGCGGCACCATGGCCCTGCTCTCCGCCATGCGCGAGGCGGGCGTCGGCCGGCTCGTCTTCTCCTCCACCGCCGCGACCTACGGCGAGCCGGAGGAGGTCCCGATCCCGGAGTCCGCCCCCACCCGGCCCACCAACCCCTACGGCGCCTCCAAGCTGGCCGTCGACCACATGATCACCAGCGAGGCGCACGCCCACGGCCTGGCCGCCGTCTCCCTGCGCTACTTCAACGTGGCCGGCGCCTACGGCTCCTACGGCGAGCGCCACGACCCCGAGTCCCACCTGATCCCCCTCGTCCTCCAGGTCGCCCAGGGCCGCCGCGACGCCATCTCCGTCTACGGCGACGACTACCCGACCCCCGACGGCACCTGCGTCCGCGACTACATCCACGTCGCCGACCTCGCCGACGCCCACCTGCTGGCCCTGGACGCCGCGCGCCCGGGCGAGCACCTGATCTGCAACCTCGGCAACGGCAGCGGGTTCTCCGTCCGCGAGGTCGTCGAGACCGCCCGCGAGGTCACCGGCCACCCCATCCCCGAGGTCACCGCCCCGCGCCGGGCCGGCGATCCGGCGGTCCTGGTGGCGTCCGCGGAGACCGCACGCGCCACACTGGGGTGGAACCCGTCCCGCGCGGACCTCGCCGGGATCATCGCGGACGCCTGGGAGTTCGCGCGCGACACGCAGAGGGAGCACTAGTGGGGGCACAGCAGGTCCGGGCACGCTTCACCGAGCTGTACGGAGCCGAACCGGAAGGGGTGTGGGCGGCGCCGGGCCGGGTCAACCTGATCGGCGAACACACCGACTACAACGACGGCTTCGTCATGCCGTTCGCACTGCCGCACCAGGTCACCGCCGCCGTCTCCCGGCGCACCGACGGCCGTCTCCGGCTGCACTCGGCGGACGTGGAGGGCGAGGCCGTCGAACTCACCCTGGACGCGCTCGCCCCGGGCACCGACGAGAACTGGACGGCCTACCCGGCCGGGGTGGTCTGGGCGCTGCGCGAGGCCGGACACCCGGTCACCGGCGCCGACATCCACCTCTCCTCCACCGTGCCGACCGGCGCCGGACTGTCCTCCTCGGCCGCGCTGGAGGTCGTCGTCGCGCTCGCGCTGGACGACCTGTTCGGCCTGGAGCTGCCGCGGTGGAAGCTGGCCCGGCTGTGCCAGCGCGCGGAGAACGTCTACGTCGGCGCGCCCACCGGCATCATGGACCAGACCGCCTCCGCCTGCTGCGAGGAGGGCCACGCCCTCTTCCTCGACACCCGCGACCTGTCCCAGCGTCAGATCCCCTTCGACCTGGCGGCCGGGGGTCTGCGGCTGCTGGTGGTCGACACCCAGGTCAAGCACGCCCACAGCGGCGGCGAGTACGGCAAGCGCCGGGCCGGGTGCGAGAAGGGCGCCGCCCTGCTCGGCGTCGACGCGCTGCGCGACGTGGCGTACGACGGGCTGGACGCGGCGCTGGAGGAACTCGGAGACGAGGCCGAGGTGCGTCGTCTGGTGCGGCACATCGTCACCGAGAACCGCCGGGTCGAGCGGGTGGTGGAGCTGCTGACCTCGGGGGACGTGCGGGCCATCGGGCCGGTCCTCACCGAGGGCCACGCCTCGCTGCGCGACGACTTCCGCATCTCCTGCCCGGAGCTGGACCTCGCGGTCGACACCGCGCTGGCCGCGGGCGCGCTCGGCGCCCGGATGACCGGCGGCGGCTTCGGCGGCTCCGCGATCGCGCTGGCCGAGGCGTCCGCGGTGGACACCCTCACCAAGGCGGTCGAGGAGGCGTTCGCGGCGGCCGGGTACACCGCCCCGCGCGTCTTCGAGGCGGTGCCCGCGCCGGGCGCCCGGCGCCTGGCCTGAACCCGGGTCAGCCCAGGCGCTTGGTCAGGGTGAACTCCTTGACCCCCGGCGGATAGTCGGGGATCACGGACACCACGTCGTAGCCCTGGGACCGGTAGAAGTGGGGGGCCTGGAAGTCCCAGGTCTCCACCCGGGCCCGGGCGCAGTCCCGGTCGGCGTGCGCGATCCGCTCCGCCTCCTTCAGCAGCCGGGAGCCGATCCCGGCGCCCCGGTGGCGGTCGTCGACCCACAGATAGGTGATGTGCAGCCAGCCGGCCCAGGTGTGGCCGACCAGCCCGCCGGCCAGGCCGCCCGCCGCCTGAAGCGCCCACACGTGCAGCGGCACGTCCCGCTCGCCGGGCGTGCCGCGCAGCGCGGCCAGCACCGGGGAGGCCGCCGTGTTCGTCTCCCGCAGCCTGGCGCGCAGCAGATCTCGTCGGTCCTTGTCCACTTCCGTCTCGATCCGAAACATGCGGCACACCATAAACGCGGTGCCCGGTCAGTTCCGGCAATCGGCTGCCTCCGCGAGGAGGGCGCCCGTACGCTGATGAGCGGTACCGGTGGGGGCCGGTGCCCGATCAGGGGGCGAGACGGGCGGGTACGGCGCTCGCGGTGGGGGTAGCAGTTTCCGCGACGGCGGCGGCCGCGCGGTTCGCCCTCGCTGCCGCGGGTGCCGTGCCCGTGAGCCGTCGTCGTTCTCCGGACCTGGGTGACCCCTGCTCCGTGCGGAGCGTGGGGAAGGGGGTTTCGTGGTTCGCATCCGAGTGCTGGTCGTGGACGACCACCGCATCTTCGCCGAGTCACTCGCCGCGGCGCTCGCCGCCGAGCCCGACGTGGAGGTGTCCGCCGCGGGCAGCGGCCCGGCCGCGCTGCGCTGCCTGGAGCGCGCCGCCACCGAGGGCCGCCGCTACGACGTCCTGCTCGTGGACGCCGACCTCGGCCGGGTGCTGCCCGGCGGCCGGGCGGCGGTGCCGGTGCAGGCGGGCGACGCGGAGGGGCTGGTCGACGGCATCTCGCTGGTCGCCGGGGTGCGCTCGGCGCAGTCCGGGGTGCGCACGGTGGTCCTCGCGGAGAAGGACGACCCGCACCGGGCCGCTCTCGCGCTCCAGGCGGGCGCCTCGGGCTGGGTCGCCAAGGACTGCTCGCTGTCCCGGCTGCTCACCGTGATCCGCGGGGTGCTGCGGGACGAGACGCATCTGCCGGCCGCGCTGCTCACCGGGGTGCTCAAGGAGCTGACGGCCGCGCGCAAGCACCGCAGCGAGAGCGAGCGGCTGGTGCAGTCGCTGACCCCGCGCGAGCGGGAGGTGCTGCGCTGCATGGTCGCCGGGCTCGGGCGCAAGGCGGTCGCGGAGCGGCTGTTCCTCTCCCCGCACACCGTGCGCACCCATATGCAGAACGTGCTGGGCAAGCTGGGCGTGCACTCCACGCTGGCGGCCGTGGCGCTGGCCCGTCGGGCCGGGGTGGGGCCGGTCGACCTAACCGGGGACGTTGTCGAACGGGGCGGTCAACTGGCGTAGCAGTCCGGCCAGTTCGCCGCGCTGGGCGCGGGACAGCTCACTGAGGATGGCCCGCTCCTGGGCCAGCAGGCCCGCCAGCGCCTCGTCGGCGCGGTCCCGGCCGGTGGCGGTCAGCCGCACCAGCACGCCGCGCCGGTCGCTGGGATCGGGCAGCCGCTCCACCAGGCCCTTCTTGGCGAGCCGGTCGATCCGGTTGGTCATCGTGCCCGAGGTGACGAGCGTCTGGGTGAGGAGCTGGCCGGGGGAGAGCTGGTACGGGGTGCCGGCGCGGCGCAGCGCGGTCAGCACGTCGAACTCCCAGGGCTCCAGCTGGTGCTCGGCGAAGGCGAGCCGGCGGGCGCGGTCGAGGTGCCGGGCCAGCCTGCTCACCCGGCTCAGCACTTCCAGTGGTTCCACGTCGAGGTCCGGGCGCTCCCGGCGCCATGCTGCGACCAGCCGATCGACCTCGTCCTCCATGGAGATCAGTGTAGTGGTTGTGTCGACGTGAAGTCTCTTGATGCCAAGTATCTTGACATCGAGACAACCGGACCGGGAAGGTGGACGCCATGACGACACCCGCCTGGGACCCCGCCCAGTACCTCCGTCACTCCGGCCACCGGCTGCGTCCGTTCGTGGACCTCCTCGCCCGTGTCCCCGGCCTGCCCGCCGAGCGGCCCCGGATCGCCGACCTCGGCTGCGGCCCCGGCAACGCCACCGCCCTGCTCGCCGAACGCTGGCCCGCCGCGAGCATCACCGGCTACGACAACTCGCCCGAGATGCTGGAGCGCGCCCGCGCGGAGCACACGGGGCTGGACTTCGCCTTCGCCGACGCCCGCACCTGGACGCCCGAGGGACCGCACGACCTGCTCCTGTCCAACGCCACCCTCCAGTGGGTGCCGGGCCACCTCGACCGGTTCGCGGACTGGACCGGCGCGCTCGCACCGGGCGGGGTGTTCGCCTTCCAGGTGCCGGACAACACCGACGCCCCGCTGCACGCCCTGATGCGCGAACTGGCCGCCACGCCCCGCTGGGCGTCCCGCCTGGCCGGCGTCCTGCGCGACCCCGGCTCCGTGCACGCCCCCGGCGTCTACCTGGACCGCCTGGCCGGCCTGGGCTGCGCCGCCGACGTCTGGCAGACCACGTACCAGCACGTCCTGCCCGGTGCGGACCCCGTGCTGGACTGGGTCAAGGGCACCGGCCTGCGCCCCGCCCTGAGCGCGCTGGCGGACGACCCGGAGGCGCGGGACGCCTTCGTCGGCGAGTACCGCGAGCTGCTCCGCGAGGCGTACCCGGCCACCCCGTACGGCACGGTCCTGCCCTTCCGCCGCCTGTTCGCGGTGGCGGTGAAGGGGGCCTAGTTCTTGCGGTGCCCTATCAGGCGGGGCTTCTGTTCCAGGCCGTCCAGGCCGTGCCAGGCGAGGTTGACCAGGTGGGCGGCGACCTCGGCCTTCTTGGGGCGGCGGACGTCCAGCCACCACTGGCCGGTCAGGGCGACCATGCCGACCAGGGCCTGGGCGTAGAGCGGGGCGAGCTTGGAGTCGAAGCCCCGGCTCTTGAACTCGCGGCCCAGGATGTCCTCGACCTGGGTGGCGATGTCGGAGATCAGCGAGGCGAAGGAGCCCGTGGACTGCGGGATCGGGGAGTCGCGGACGAGGATGCGGAAACCGTCCGTGTACTCCTCGATGTAGTCCAGCAGCGCGAACGCGGCCTGCTCGCACAGCTCACGGGGGTGGCCGGCGGTCAGCGAGCCGGTGACCATGTCCAGCAGGCACCGCATCTCCCGGTCCACCACGACCGCGTACAGCCCCTCCTTGCCGCCGAAGTGCTCGTACACCACCGGCTTGGAGACCCCGGCCTTGGCCGCGATCTCCTCCACGGACGTGCCTTCGAAGCCCTTCGCCGCGAAGAGGGTCCGGCCGATCTCCAGCAACTGCTGGCGCCGCTCCGCACCGGTCATACGGGTCCGGCGGGTCCGTCGCGTCTTGTCGTTGCTCGAGGTGCTGCTGGAGTCGGTGGCCACGCCGTCAATCATGCCGCCTTCGCCGCGGCCTTCCCGCGCCGGGACGAGCCGTCCCCGTCGGCGCGGCGCGAATCGATACGCGAGCGTGACGGCCAGCGCACGTCATAGGCCCAGCCGAGCTTCTCGAACCAGCGGATGATCCGGGCCGAGGAATCGATCTGCCCGCGCTCCACACCGTGCCGCGCGGAGGTCGGGTCGGCGTGGTGCAGGTTGTGCCAGGACTCGCCGCAGGACAGCACCGCCAGCCACCACACGTTGCCCGAACGGTCGCGCGACTTGAAGGGGCGCTTGCCCACCGCGTGGCAGATGGAGTTGATCGACCACGTCACGTGGTGCAGCAGGGCCACCCGCACGAGTGAACCCCAGAAGAACCCGGTGAAGGCGCCCCACCAGGACATCGTCGCCAGCCCGCCGATCAGCGGGGGCAGCAGCAGCGAGACGGTCGTCCACAGCGCGAACTGGCGGGAGATCGCCCGCAGGGCCGGGTCCCGGACCAGGTCCGGCGCGTACTTCTCCTGCGGCGTCTGCTCCTCGTCGAACATCCAGGCGATGTGGGCCCACCACAGGCCCTTCAGCAGCGCCGGGAGCGTCTCCCCGAACCGCCACGGCGAGTGGGGGTCGCCCTCGGCGTCGGAGAACTTGTGGTGCCTGCGGTGGTCGGCCACCCAGCGCACCAGCGGCCCCTCCACCGCCATCGACCCCATGATCGCCAGGGCGATCCTGAGCGGCCGCTTCGCCTTGAAGGAGCCGTGGGTGAAGTAGCGGTGGAAGCCGATCGTGATGCCGTGGCAGCCCAGGAAGTAGAAGAACACCATCAGGCCCAGGTCGAGCCAGCTCACCCCCCAGCCCCACACCAGCGGCACCGCCGCCAGCAGGGCCAGGAAGGGCACGACGATGAAGACGAGCAGCGCGATCTGCTCGATCGAACGCTTCTGTTCGCCTCCCAGCGTGGCGGAGGCGCCGCCCTGGGTCTCGTCGATCACATCGGAACTACTGGAGGTCATGCGCGTCCCCTGTGGGGTCGAGGGCGGGGGTCGAGACGGCGCCGGAGAAGCCGGGACCGTACGGGAGCGGACGGTACGGAAGGGACCGTACTTCCCTACGGTTGCGTAACCTACGGCGTCGTAAGTATGGCAGCGTGTCGGACGGCGGCAAGAGCCCGACAACCTGCGCGTCCAGCGGGCCGCCTATCCTGGGAACCGGTCGGACAGCGCGGTCCGCTCTGTTTACTTCCCGGACGTTCCGGCCGGTATGCGGCGATTCGCCGCGTGATGGATGGGGTGTCCGGTTTCTCTCCCGGATGAGCTTCAACACCGCAAGGAGCCGCACCTGTGAGCAGTGTCGACGACCAGACCACCACGAACGGCCAAGCGCTGCGCGCCGACATCCGGCGCCTGGGCGACCTGCTGGGCGAGGCCCTCGTCCGCCAGGAGGGGCCCGAGCTGCTGGAGCTGGTCGAGAAGGTCCGCAGCCTCACCCGCGAGGACGGGGACGCCGCGGCCGAGCTGCTGCGCGGCACCGAGCTGGAGACCGCCGCCAAGCTGGTGCGCGCCTTCTCCACCTACTTCCACCTCGCCAACGTCACCGAGCAGGTGCACCGCGGCCGCGAGCTGCGCGCCCGCCGGGCCGCCGAGGGCGGACTGCTCTCCCGCACCGCCGACCGGCTCAAGGACGCCGACCCCGAGCACCTGCGCGAGACGGTCCGCAACCTGAACGTGCGGCCGGTGTTCACCGCCCACCCCACCGAGGCCGCCCGCCGCTCGGTCCTCAACAAGCTCCGGCGCATCGCCGAGCTGCTGGAGACCCCCGTCCTCGACTCCGACCGCCGCCGCCACGACGTCCGGCTCGCCGAGAGCATCGACCTCGTCTGGCAGACCGACGAACTGCGCGTGGTCCGCCCGGAGCCCATCGACGAGGCCCGCAACGCCATCTACTACCTCGACGAGCTGCACGCCGACGCCGTCGGCGACGTCCTGGAGGACCTCACCGCCGAGCTGGAGCGGGTCGGCGTCACCCTGCCCGCCGACACCCGCCCGCTGACCTTCGGCAGCTGGATCGGCGGCGACCGCGACGGCAACCCCAACGTCACCCCCCAGGTCACCTGGGACGTGCTGATCCTCCAGCACGAGCACGGCATCAACGACGCGCTGGAGATGATCGACGAGCTGCGCGGCCTGCTCTCCAACTCCATCCGCTACACCGGCGCCACCCAGGAACTCCTGGACTCCCTGGCGGCCGACCTGGAGCGCCTGCCGGAGATCAGCCCCCGCTACAAGCGGCTCAACGCCGAGGAGCCCTACCGGCTCAAGGCCACCGCGATCCGCCAGAAGCTGGAGAACACCAAGCAGCGCCTGGCCCGCAACATCCCGCACGAGGACGGCCGCGACTACCTCGGCACCGCCGAGCTCCTCGCCGACCTGCGGATCATCCAGACCTCCCTGCGCGAGCACCGCGGCGCCCTCTTCGCCGACGGCCGCATCGACCGCGTCATCCGCACCCTGGCCGCCTTCGGTCTCCAGCTCGCCACCCTCGACGTCCGCGAGCACGCCGACGCCCACCACCACGCCCTCGGTCAGCTCTTCGACCGCCTCGGCGAGGAGTCCTGGCGCTACGCCGACATGCCCCGCGAGTACCGCGCCAAGCTGCTCGCCAAGGAGCTGCGCTCGCGCCGCCCGCTCGCCCCGAGCCCGGCCCCCGTCGACGCGGCCGCCGAGAAGACCCTGGGCGTCTTCCAGACGGTCAAGCGGGCCCTGGAGGTCTTCGGACCCGAGGTCATCGAGTCGTACATCATCTCGATGTGCCAGGGCGCCGACGACGTGTTCGCCGCGACCGTGCTGGCCCGCGAGGCCGGACTGCTCGACCTGCACGCCGGCTGGGCGAAGATCGGCATCGTGCCGCTGCTGGAGACCACCGACGAGCTGAAGGCCGCCGACACCATCCTGGAGGACATGCTCTCCGACCCGTCCTACCGGCGCCTGGTCGCGCTGCGCGGGGACGTCCAGGAGGTCATGCTCGGCTACTCCGACTCCTCCAAGTTCGGCGGCATCACCACCAGCCAGTGGGAGATCCACCGCGCCCAGCGCCGGCTGCGCGACGTCGCCCACCGCTACGGCGTGCGGCTGCGCCTCTTCCACGGCCGCGGCGGCACCGTCGGCCGCGGCGGCGGCCCCTCCCACGACGCGATCCTCGCCCAGCCCTGGGGCACCCTGGAGGGCGAGATCAAGGTGACCGAGCAGGGCGAGGTCATCTCCGACAAGTACCTGATCCCCTCCCTCGCCCGGGAGAACCTGGAACTGACGGTCGCCGCCACCCTCCAGGCGTCCGCCCTGCACACCGCACCCCGCCAGTCCGACGAGGCCCTCGCCCGCTGGGACGCGGCCATGGACGTCGTCTCCGACGCCGCCCACACCGCATACCGCCGGCTCGTCGAGGACCCCGACCTGCCGAACTACTTCCTCGCCTCCACCCCCGTCGACCAGCTCGCCGAACTGCACCTGGGCTCGCGGCCCTCCCGCCGCCCCGGCTCGGGCGTCTCGCTCGACGGCCTGCGCGCCATCCCGTGGGTGTTCGGCTGGACCCAGTCCCGGCAGATCGTGCCCGGCTGGTTCGGCGTCGGCTCCGGCCTGAAGGCCCTGCGCGAGACCGGTCTCGACACCGTGCTCGGCGAGATGCACGAACAGTGGCACTTCTTCCGCAACTTCATCTCCAACGTCGAGATGACCCTCGCCAAGACCGACCTGCGCATCGCCGAGCACTACGTCGACACCCTCGTCCCCGACGAGCTGCGCCACGTCTTCGACACCATCAAGGCCGAGCACGAGCTGACCGTCGCCGAGGTGCTGCGGGTCACCGGGGAGAGCGAACTCCTCGACGCCCAGCCCGAGCTGCGGCAGACCCTGGGCATCCGCGACGCCTACCTGGACCCGATCTCCTACCTCCAGGTCGCCCTGCTCAAGCGCCAGCGCGACGCGGCCGCCGCCGGCCAGGAGCCCGACCCCACCCTCGCCCGCGCCCTGCTGCTCACCGTCAACGGTGTCGCCGCGGGCCTGCGCAACACCGGCTGAGCGCGGACCGGAACACCGGTGCCCCCGGAAACCCACAGGGTCCGGGGGCACCGCCGTACCGGGGCTCAGGACAGCACGAAGGCCGCCGTCAGCAGGGCCGCGCCCGCTCCCGCCAGCACCCAGGCCAGGCGGGTCAGCCGCATCCCGCCCGCGACCACCACCGACGCCAGCAGCAGCGCCCCGCCCAGCGGCAGCCAGGCCAGCAGGACCCCCGAGACCCCGGCGCGCACGGCGAGATCCGTACCGGGCTCGATGACGACGTCGTAAGCGTGGTCCTCGCGCACCGCCACCGACCGGCCGATCTCCACCGACCCGCGCGCCACGCCGCCCGGCGACAGCGGCTTGAAGGTGCCGCCGCAGCGCTCGGGCCGGCAGTCCGTCACCGTCAGCGTGCCGCGCTCGCGGCCCTTGGGGAGCATCGCGTGCTGGGCGGTGCCCCAGGACCCCCACACCCCGGCGAACAGGATCAGCGCGGCGAACAGGCCCATGAGCACGGTGCGCCCCAGCCGGACGGCGGACCCCGGACGCGCGGAACTCGCGGAGGCAGGCATGGCCCGGATCATTGGCCATACCTCCACGGCGGGTCAACTCGGCGGTGGGCGGCCGGGCCGGACACGTCCCGAAACGCGTGCTTACCTGCCCGACCGGTTCGCCGGAACCCGCACGAGAGGGCCGTTCAGGGGACAACTTGCCTAAGATGAAAGACAGGTGAACCCACGCGGTACTTGGGACAATCGGGGGAGAGCGATGAGTGCGCTGCTGTTCGTCCACGGCACCGGGGTCCGGCAACCCGCTTACGGCGAGACCCTGGAACTGCTCCGCGCCGAACTGGCCGTGATCGCCCCCGGCGCCCGGGTGCACGACTGCTACTGGGGCGACACCTTCGGCGTCCCGGCGGGCGTCGGCACCGCCGCCCTCTCCGCGGCCCCCGCCCCCGAACCCCCGGTGGACGAACCGGCCGCCGAGGAGGAACTCACCCCCGACGACCGCCGCGCGGTGGTCTGGGGCGCCCTCTACGACGACCCGCTCGCCGTGCTGCGCCGCCCCGCCGACGACGGACAGGGCCTCGGCGCACCCGCGTTCGGCGACCGCTCGGGCCCCGAGGTCGAACACCGCGCCCGCGCCCTGGCCGAGGACCCGCCCGAGCGCCTCGTCCAGCTCCTCGACCTCGCCGGCGGCCGCACCGCCTTCCACGCCTCCCTCACCGCCGTCCTCGACAGCGAACCCGGCCGCGACGCCCTCACCCACGGCCTCGGCCCCGGACAACTGCCCCAGGCCGTCGCCACCGCCACCGTCGCCCACCTCCTCGGCGGCGCCCTGCGCCGGGGCACCCCCGTGCTGTGGACCACCGACCGGCGCGACGAGGCCGTACGCGTCATCACCGGCGAACTCGGCGGCCAGGCACGCGGCATCGGCCTCGGCGTCCTCCTGCTGCACGGCTGGGCCGCCCACCGCTTCGGCGTCATGCGGGCCGTGGAGAAGCGACGCGCCTGGCTCATGACCCGCGTCCACCCGCAGGCCGGCGACATCCTCAAGTACCTCGCCCGGGGCGAGGCCCTGCGCACGTTCATCAAGGACCGCGTCACCGCCGTCGCCCGCGAACACGGCCCCGTGACCCTCCTCGCGCACAGCCTCGGCGGGATCGCCGCCGTCGACCTGCTCGCCCAGGAGGAACTGCCCGGCGTCCACCACCTGGTCACCGTCGGCTCCCAGGCCGCCCACCTCCACGAGATCGGCGCCCTGCCCGGCCTCGCCCCCGGCAAGCCCCTGCCCGAACACTTCCCCGCCTGGACCAACGTCTACGACGCCCGCGACCTGCTCGGCTTCCCCGCCGAACCCGTCTTCCCCACCCGCGTCACCGACCTCGAACTCAGCAGCGGCCAGCCCTTCCCCGCCGCCCACAGCGGCTACTTCCCCAACCCCGAGGTCCACCGCCTGCTCGGCCGCCTCCTCGGGGCATGACCGCCGCCCTCGAAGGCGTCGACCCGCTCGCCACGTACGCGATCCTCGTCGGCATCGAGAAGTACGAGAACGACGCCTACCTGCCCACCCTGCACGACAGCCCCGCCGCCGACGCCCTCGCCCACGCCGGCTGGCTGCGGGCCAACGGCGTGCCCGCCGAACAGATCCGGCTGTGCCTGTCGGTGGAAGAAGCCCGTCAGGAGAGCGTCGAGGCCGAGGCCGCCGCGCTCGGCATCGAGGTGCGCGGCGCCACCCAGGCCGACATCTGGGCCGTCCTCGCCAACGAACTCCCCACCTGGAAGGGCGACCTGCTCTGGCTGGCCTGGAGCGGCCACGGCAGCCTCGACCCCGGCGCCGGCGAGCAGTACCTCTTCTACGCGGACGCCATCCGCTTCCGCGAGTACACCCTGTCCACCGAGAACCTCCAGGACACCCTGCTGCACAACCCCCTCTACACCGGCATCCCCCGCACCGTCCTCCTCGTCGACGCCTGCCGCCAGTACCTGCCCGGCTTCACCGGCGCCGGCGGCTTCCGCTTCCCCTCCCCCACCCAGCACAACGCCGGCTCCCGGCTCATGAGCCTGTACGCCACCCAGGACGGCGCCACCGCCTCCAACGGCCGCACCGGCGCCGGAGGAGCCTTCACCACCGCCCTCATCGCCGAACTCACCGCCGCCACCGCCTGGCCCCCCGACCCGCAGACCCTCATCGACCCCGTCCGCGCCCGCCTCACCGCCGACCGCACCCGCCAGACCCCCTACCTCGACGCCCGCCACTGGGACGGCGACCGCCGCGGCTGGGGCCGCACCACCCCGCGCCACGCCGCCGTCCTCACCCACGACCAGGCCCTGCACCGCATCGGCCGCAAGGGCCGCTACCTCAGCGACGACCACCTCCCCTACGTCGCCCCCGAGGACCCCCGGCACCCCGCCGCCCCCGCCAACCTCCTCGACCGGCTCGCCGACCCGCCCACCACCGAGTTCGGCGACCCCGTACGCGGAGTCCTGCTCACCGCCCCCTGGGGCGCCGGCAAGACCCGCACCTGCCTGGAGACCGCCAAACTCGCCCGGGAACAGGGCTGGCACGTCCTGCACATCGCCCAGCCCGAAGGCCGCGACGGCGCCACCCGGCTCCTCGTCGACGACCTCCTCGCCGAGATCCGCGAGGACACCGAGGAAGACCCCGAACGCCGCTTCCTCCTCGTCTTCGACTACCTCGACAGCCAGCGCTACCTCGACCTGCGCGCCCTCGCCGACGCCCTCGGCGCCGAGGACCCCGACGGCAGCCGCATCGCCTGCCTCGCCTCCGTACGACCCGGCGCCCTCGACCTCGTCCACCAGCGCGGCTCCCAGGAACTCTTCGAGGAGACCCCGCTCGCCACCGACGACCTCGACCAGCGCGCCGTCGCCGCCAGCATCTTCGAACGCGTCGCCCCCCGCGCCCTCGAAGCCTGGGGCCCCACCCGCATGGCCCGCGCCTGCGGCACCCGGCCCGTCCTCGCCCTGCTGCACGCCCTCGCCGTCGAGAAGAACCTCGAACGCCTCCTCGCCGACGGCGACACCGCACCCGGCGACCAGCGCCTCGAACCCACCGCCGCCCGCTCCGAGACCCTCCTGCACTGGCTCAACCGCCGCACCGGAGAAGGACTCACCGTCCCCGGCGACCCCAAGGAAGAGCGCGCCCTGCTGCTCGCCGTCACCGTCGCCGCCCTCGCCTGCACCCAGCCCCGCGACGCCGTCGAGAACGCCGTCGACCGCTGCCTCACCCGCACCGGCACCGCCTTCGACGACGGCCAGAGCGTCGTCAACCGGCTCGTCGCACTCGGCTGGCTCCTGCCCACCACCGACCTGCCGGACTCGGTGGAACTCATGCACGACATCGTCGCCGAGGCATTCCTCCAGCAGACCTGCCTGCCCCGCGCCGTCGCCCTGCACGCCGCCTCGCTCAACCAGCTCCTCGAAACCTTCCTCGGCGACCTCCCCTCCTTCCGCCGCGCCGTCGAACACATCGGCCGCTGGGCCAAGGAACTCGAACCGGACCGGCAGCGCGAACTCGTCCGCGCCTGCACCACCTGGACCGCCGACCGCGCACCCGCCCTCGTCGACATGCTCGTCACCGACCCCCACGACGGCATGCGCGCCCTGACCGCCATGGTCTCCGACACCCCCTGGCGGCACGGCGTCACCGAAGCCTGGGACACCGTCGTCCTCCCCTGGATGGACCGCGCCGGCGACCCCGCCCTCGTCCGCACCTTCCTCACCGACGCCGTCCGCAACACCCTGCGGCCCCCCAAGAACCTCCTCGACTGCGCCCGCACCTGGCTCGACGCCCACATCACCACCGCGCCGGACTCCCTCGCCCTCATCAACGTCCTCGCCCGCGTCCCCGACCTCCCCGACAGCCACCGCGCCGACCTCGACCGGCTCACCCTCACCTGGCTGCGCGAACACGGCGACACCCCCGAAGCCCGCGACCGGCTCGTCGCCCTGCTCCAGCACGACGGCCACAGCCCCACCGTCCAGGCCGCCGCCCAGCGCACCGCCATCGCCCTCGCCCACCGGCTGCGCGACGACCTCCCCACCGGCGAACTCCTCACCGTCCTCACCCACACCACCACGGCCGACGACGAGGGCTGGTCCGTCCTCACCGAATCCCTCCACGACTGGCTGCGCCACCACACCACCCGCGAACGCGCCGTCTCCCTCTACGTCGTCGCCCTGCGCCACGCCGGACTGCCCTCCAGCAAGGCCGAACACCTCGCCAAACTGGGCGTCCGCTGGCTCGGCGGCCACGCCCGCAAATCCGTCGCCGGCCGCCTCCTCACCGTCCTCCTCGACCGCTCGGACATCCCCGCCCGCCAGGTCGGCGACGCCACCCTGCACGCCCACACCTGGCTGCAGCACCACGGCACCCGCAGAGGCGCCTCCTTCGTCCTGGCCCGCCTGCTCAACCAGGCCCGCACCGGCATCCCCGTCGCCCCCGGACACACCGTCGCCCACACCCTGAGCTGGCTCGACCGCTACGCCACGGACACCGCGGCCGACTACGTCCTGCGCCTCGCCCTGCGCATCCCGGCCACCGCCACCGCCGAGCTGACCGCCGAAGCGGCCGCCGACCGCACCTTCGAACACGCCCTGACCTGGATAGACCGCCACAGCGCCCACTCCGCCGACACCCAGGTCCTCGTCTACCTCCTCAGCCGCACACCCGACCTGACGGAACACCAGCTGGAGCGGGTCACCGCCGCGGCCCTGCGCCGGCTCAAGCGCCCCCACCCGCCCGAACTGAGCGACCGCCACCTCTTCAAGCAGCTCCTCAAACGCGAACCACAGTCACCCGAGACCGAGGAACTCCTCCACACCTCCGCCCTGGCATGGCTCGACCTGCACGGCGAAAGCCCCGAAGCCGCCTACGTGCTGCCCTCGCTCACCGGCCGCGCCCGCTACCTCGAACGCCCCGACGACCTCGCCGTGGCCGTCGACCGCGCCCTCGACTGGCTCGACCTGCACCACACCATCCCCACCGCCGGCCGCGTCCTGCGCATCCTCCTCATGTGCCAGGGCGTCACCACCGCCACCCGCGACGCCGCGACCGTCACCCAGCAGTCCTTCGAACACACCCTCGCCTGGTACGACGCCCTGCCCGTCCCGGACGACGACCCCGGCGCCCTCGCCAACCTGCTCCAGCCGCTGCACAGCATCGCCCCGCGCGGCGGCGAACTCTCCCCCGAACAGGCCGAACGCGCCGCCCGCCACGTCATCGCCTGCTTCCGCGGCCAGCACCGCGGCCCCGACACCGGCGAATGGCGCTACGCCCTCGACGGCGCCCTGAAATACCCGCCCCTCGAACCCGACACCGAGACCGCACTCGTCCGCACCGCGAAGAAATGGCTCGGCCACCGCCACGACCAGCTCGTCCTCGCCGACACCTTCACCCTCACCCCCCTGCTCGGCAGGCTCCGCGAAGCCCCCGAACCCGACGGCGCCATCCTCCGCGTCAGCCTCGGCTGGCTGAAGCGCTTCGGCCGCAGCCCCGAAGCCACCTTCCTCCTGCACCACCTGCTCAACACGACGGCACTGCCCCGCGAGACCCTCGACACCGCCCTCGGCCACGCCGTGATCTGGCTGCGCGCCCACGGCACCCTGCCCGGCGCCTCCTACGTCATCGCACCCGTCCTCACCCACCTCAGAGAACGCGGCGGCTCCGACCGGGGCGCCGTCGACCACGCCCTGGAATGGCTGCGCGCCAACCCCCGCACCGAGGACAACCCCCAGCACGACGAGAGCACCTGGCGGGTCCTGAGCACCGTCGCCGGCCACCCCGCCGCCACGCCCCACCACCCCGAACTGCGCGAGCGCGCCCGCGACTGGATCGCCACCGGCTCCGGCACCGGCAAGCGCAACGCCGTACTCGCCGAACTCCTCGGCCTCAAGACCACGCAGGACGGCAGCGGCGGCACGGATGACGAAGGCGCCCTGGGGGCCACCCCCGAGGACGCCCCCGACCCTACGAGTTGTACGCCGACTGAGCCCGCTCCAGCCCCTCGGTGACCAGACACTCCACCGCGTCCGCCGCCCGGTCCACGAAGTAGTCCAGCTCCTTGCGCTCCGCCGACGCGAAGTCCTTCAGCACGAAGTCCGCGACCTGCATCCGCCCCGGCGGCCGGCCGATCCCGAACCGCACCCGGTGATAGTCCGGACCCATGGCCTTCGTCATCGACTTCAGCCCGTTGTGCCCGTTGTCACCGCCGCCCAGCTTCAGCCGCAGCGCCCCGTAGTCGACGTCCAGCTCGTCATGGACCGCCACCACCTGCGCGAGCGGCACCTTGTAGAAGTCCCGCAGCGCGTTCACCGGACCGCCCGACAGATTCATGTACGACATCGGCTTCGCCAGGATCACCCGACGGCTCGCCGGACCCACCGGACCGATCCGGCCCTCCAGCACCTGCGCCTGCGCCTTGCCCGCCCGCTTGAACTTCCCGCCGATCCGCTCCGCGAGCAGATCCACCGCCATGAAACCGACGTTGTGCCGGTTCATCGCGTACTCCGGCCCCGGATTACCGAGCCCGACCACCAGCCAAGGGGCGCTTTCGGGGGTGCTCACGACCACGTCTCCTCACGTGCGACAGCCGCCGCTCCCCCTCGGGGGAACGGCGGCTGGAGCTTTCGGACAGTCACCACCGCAAAAGCGGCGGAACCGCGGATCAGGCCTCGGCGGACTCGTTGCCCTCGGCGGCCTCGGTCTCGGCCTCGGTGGCCTCCTCGGCCTGGGCGGCCAGGACCTGCAGGACGACGGCGTCGTCCTCGACGGCCAGGGAGACGCCCTTGGGGAGCTTGATGTCCTTGGCGTGGACGGAGGCACCGGCCTCCAGGCCCTCGACGGAGACCGTCACGGACTCGGGGATGTGGGTGGCCTCGGCCTCGACCGGCAGCGCGTTCAGCACGTGCTCGAGCAGGTTGCCGCCCGGGGCCAGCTCGCCCTCGGCGACGACCGGGACCTCGACGGTGACCTTCTCGCCGCGCTTGACCAGCAGCAGGTCGACGTGCTCCAGGAAGCCCTTCAGCGGGTCGCGCACCACGGACTTCGGGATCGCCAGCTCGTTGGTCTTGCCGTCGATGTCCAGGGCGATCAGGACGTTCGGCGTACGCAGCGCCAGCAGCAGCTCGTGGCCCGGGAGGGTCAGGTGCAGGGGCTGGGAACCGTGGCCGTAAAGGACACCGGGGACCTTGTTGTCACGGCGGATGCGGCGGGCGGCACCCTTGCCGAACTCGGTGCGGGTCTCGGCGGCGAGCTTGACCTCGGACATACGGATCACTCCTCGTACAGGTAGATGCGGACGGGTCACCCGGCCACGAACGGCCTGCTACGAAGAGCGCGTCGATAACGGACAACCGGCACCCGTGCGGACACGAGCGCGGCCTCCCTCGCCGAGCAACTGTGGAAGTGTACTCGGCAAGGGAGGCCGCACCCAAAAGGATCTTCCGCCGCACCCGCTCAGCAGGCCGGCAGAAACCTCACTGCTCGTCGAAGAGGCTCGTCACCGAGCCGTCCTCGAACACCTCACGCACCGCGCTGGCGATCGTCCCGGCGATCGACAGCACCTTGATCTTGTCCAGGTCCGCCGCCAGCTCACCCGGCGTCGGCAGGGTGTCGGTGAACACGAACTCGCTCACCCGCGAGTTCTTCAGCCGGTCCGCCGCCGGACCCGACAGCACACCGTGCGTCGCCGTCACGATGACGTCCTCGGCACCGTGCGCGAACAGCGCGTCCGCGGCGGCGCAGATCGTGCCACCGGTGTCGATCATGTCGTCGACCAGCACGCAGATACGGCCCTCGACATCACCCACGACCTCGTGGACCGTCACCTGGTTCGCGACGTCCTTGTCCCGGCGCTTGTGCACGATCGCCAGCGGCGCACCGAGCCGGTCGCACCAGCGGTCGGCCACCCGCACCCGGCCCGCGTCTGGCGACACCACGGTCAGCTTCTCCCGGTCCACCTTCGCGCCCACGTAGTCCGCCAGCAGCGGCAGCGCGAACAGGTGGTCCACCGGGCCGTCGAAGAAGCCCTGGATCTGGTCCGTGTGCAAATCCACGGTCAGGATGCGGTCCGCACCCGCCGTCTTCATCAGGTCCGCGATCAGGCGCGCGGAGATCGGCTCACGGCCACGGTGCTTCTTGTCCTGACGGGCGTACCCGTAGAACGGCACGATCACCGTGATGGAACGCGCCGACGCCCGCTTCAGGGCGTCGATCATGATCAGCTGCTCCATGATCCACTTGTTGATCGGAGCCGTGTGGCTCTGGATCAGGAAGCAGTCCGCGCCACGCGCCGACTCCTGATAACGCACATAGATCTCGCCGTTGGCGAAGTCGAAGGCCTTCGTCGGGACGACCCCGACACCCAGCTTGTGGGCGACCTCCTCGGCAAGCTCGGGGTGGGCGCGGCCGGAGAAGAACATCATCTTCTTCTCGCCGGTCGTCTTGATCCCGGTCACAGCACTGTCTCCTCAGAGGTTCTCAGCCAGCCATCAGCCACGCGCCCTCTCGACGGCACGAGAGGGCCGAATCGGCTGGTAGGGGTGCGGTTGTGCACTTATCACGGTACGCCGTGTTTGGCGCACTCGTGTCCGACGAGCCTTCGCTCAGCCCTCGTCCACGCCCGCCCGGGACGCCGCCTCGGCCGCCTTCGCCGACGCGCTCCCCGGACGCTTGCGAGCCACCCAGCCCTCGATATTCCGCTGCTGGCCACGGGCCACGGCCAGCGAACCGGGCGGCACATCCTTCGTGATCACGGACCCCGCACCGGTGTACGCGCCGTCCCCGACCGTGACAGGAGCCACAAACATGTTGTCCGAACCGGTCTTGCAATGCGACCCCACCGTGGTGTGGTGCTTGCTCTCACCGTCGTAGTTCACGAACACGCTCGCCGCGCCGATGTTCGAGAAGTCACCGATCGTCGCGTCCCCCACGTACGACAGATGCGGAACCTTCGTCCCCTCACCGATCGACGCGTTCTTCGTCTCCACGTACGTACCGATCTTCGCCTTCACGCCCAGCCGCGTACCCGGCCGCAGATACGCGTACGGACCCACCGACGCGCCCTCACCGACCACCGCGCCGTCCGCCACCGTGTTGTCCACCCGCGCGCCCGCGCCCACGGCCGTGTCGTTCAGCCGGCTGTTCGGGCCGACCTCCGCACCCTCCGCGATCCGCGTGTCACCCGTGAGCTGCGTACCCGGGTGCACCACCACGTCACGCCCGAAGCCGACCGTCACGTCCACCCACGTCGTCGCCGGGTCCACCACGGTCACACCGTCCAGCATCGCGGCCGTCAGCAGACGGTCGTTCAGCGTCCGGCGGGCCTCCGCCAGCTGCACCCGGTTGTTGATCCCGGCGATCTCCCGGTGGTCACCGGCCACCGAAGCGCCGACCCGGTGCCCGGCCGCCCGCAGGATGCCCAGCACATCGGTCAGGTACTCCTCGCCCTGACTGTTGTCCGTACGCACCTGCTTCAGCGCCTCCGACAGCAGCGCGCCGTCGAACGCGAACACGCCGCTGTTGATCTCGCGGATCGCCCGCTGGCCCTCGCTCGCGTCCTTGTGCTCCACGATCGCGGTCACCGCGCCGCTCGCGCCGTCCCGCACGATGCGCCCGTAACCGGTCGCGTCCGGGACCTCGGCGGTCAGCACGGTCACCGCGTTGCCGTCGGCCCGGTGCGTGCCCGTGAGGGCCGCCAGGGTGCCGGCGGTCAGCAGCGGCGTGTCGCCGCAGACCACCACGACGGTGCCGTCCACGGAGCCGCCCAGCTCCTCCAGCGCCATCCGCACCGCGTGCCCGGTGCCGTTCTGCTGCTCCTGCACCGCCGTGCGGACCTGGGGGTCGATCTCGGCGAGGTGCGCGGCGACCTGCTCACGGGCATGGCCGACGACGACGACCAGCTCGGCGGGGTCCAGCTCACGGGAGGCGGCCAGCACGTGACCGACCAGGGAGCGGCCGCAGATCCGGTGCAGGACCTTCGGTGTGGCCGACTTCATACGGGTGCCCTCACCCGCTGCGAGAACGACGACGGCTGCCGGGCGAATGGCGCTCACGGGGTTGCCTTTCGGCTCTGGGAAGAGGTGGTGACTGGCGGCAGAATACCGGGGGGGTTTTCGGCGGACATGAGAGCGGGTCCCGCCGGGGGTTGTAACCGGTCGAGACCCGAACTTTCGAAACCTGCGCGCTGTGGCTCCCCCGCAAGGATTCGAACCTTGTCCTGCTGGTACCAAAAACCAGTGTGCTGCCAGTTACACCACGGGGGACAGCGCGTCAGACCTTACCCGAGACGTGCTCGGGCCTGGGCCACGATTCCACCCCACCAGCCCTCGACGCGGTTGTACAGGTCGGCGCTCCGGGACACGTCCACGACCAGGCAGCCGTGATAGTCGACTCCCGTGTTCTTGCGGACCGTTCGGGGGTTGTGCCGTTTGAGTGTCGGCTTGGCCAGGACGGACACGTCGACGCCGGTCACACCGGCCCAGAAGCGCTGGGCGGCCGGCACGTCCGCCGACTCGTGGATCAGCACCCGGAACCCCCGCAGGGCCCGGTCCACGCCGATCAGGTCGAGCCAGGCGAGGTAGGTGTGGATCACGCCGGGGTCGCTGTTGACGAACACGAGCCGCTCGCGGCGGTCGTAGGGCTTGCTCTTCTGGCCCTCCGCCCAGTACAGCGCGACCCCGGCCAGGAAGAGCTCTCGGTCCGTGAGCTGCCCGATCTCCGCTCGCGCCGCGTCTCTGGCCTCCTCCAGTCGCCGCCGCTCCGCCGCCCGGTGCCGCTCCAGCCCCTCGCGCATGAGCGCCTGCCGCTCCTCGGGTGTGTACCGCGGAGCGGGCTTCGGCAGGTCCCGTACCCACAGGGAGGCCGAGCTGCGGGAGCAGCCGAGGGCGGCTTCGATCTGGTCGTAGGTGTGGCCCTGGAGGCGGAGGGTTCTCGCCTGTTCCCGGAGGTCGTCCTTGGCGTTGGGGCGTTTCGTCCAGGCGGGGGCCGGTTCGCCGGCGACGAGGCGGTTGAGGAGGTCGTTGTTGTGGACCTTCAGGTGGTCCCGGATCTGGCGCAGGCTCATGCCCTGACGGCGGAGCGCGACCGCTTGTGCGCGGAGGTTCTCGAAGTCGGCGTACTTGCTGCTTTTGCCTGGTGAATGTGCCATTTGCATAGCCTGCGGGCGGAATATGTCCTTCCGGAGGCGGACCGGTGGAGTTCGGCAGTTCGAGTGACCCGGCCGGGTCCGGCCCGGGACGGGTAGGCGAAAGTCACCGGAAAAGCCGCCCTGGGCGCCCGTAGGCTGGAGGGCATGACCACGACGGGGGAAGACCACACCAGGGCACCGACCGGCCCGTGGTGGTGGGAGAGACGGCGCGGCGCGGTCCTGGACGGCGCCCTCGCGCTGGTGTCCGCGCTGGAGTGCGGCGCGGAGGGCATCCCGTTCGCGCGGGACGCGGACGTGCCGCTGTGGCTGGGTGTCGTGTTCGGCCTGCTCGTCGGCTCGGTGCTGCTGGTGCGCCGGAAGTGGCCGGTCGCGGTGGTCCTGGTGTCGATCGCGGTGACGCCCGCCCAGATGGGTTTCCTGATGGGCATCGTCGGCCTGTACACCCTGGCGGCGTGCGAGCTGCCGCGCCGGGTGATCGTGGCGCTGGCGGGCATGTCGCTGGTGGGCACGATGATCGTGACGTTCGTGCGGGTGCGCCAGGACATGGCGAGCGGCGATCTGACCCTGGGTGACTGGTTCGTGCCGTTCGCCGCGGTGGCGACCTCGCTGGGGGTGACGGCGCCGCCGCTGCTGCTGGGGCTGTACGTGGGGGCCCGGCGCCGGCTGATGGAGAGCCTGCGGGAGCGGGCGGACAGCCTGGAGCGGGAGCTGCAGCTGCTGGCGGAGCGTGCGGAGGAGCGTGCCGAGTGGGCGCGCAGCGAGGAGCGCACGCGGATCGCGCGGGAGATGCACGACGTGGTGGCGCACCGGGTGAGTCTGATGGTGGTGCACGCGGCGGCGTTGCAGGCGGTGGCCCGTAAGGACCCGGAGAAGGCGGTGCGGAACGCGGCGCTGGTGGGGGACATGGGCCGGCAGGCGTTGACGGAGCTGCGGGAGATGCTCGGGGTGCTGCGTTCGGGGGAGGACGGGGCGCGGCGGCGGGTCGAGCCGGTGCCCGTGGTTGTGCCGTTGGCGGCGGTGGGGGCCGCGGCGGAGGCGGCGGCGTCGAAGGCGGCGGCCGAGGTGGTCGTGGTGGACGGGCCGTGGCTGTCGGAGCTGGAGGAGCTGGTGGGGCAGTCGGCGGCGGCCGGGATGGTGGTGGCGCTGTCGGTGGAGGGTGAGCTGCGGTCGTATCCGGCGGAGGTGGAGCAGACGGCGTACCGGGTGGTGCAGGAGGCGTTGACGAACGTCCACAAGCACGCGGCGGGTGCGAAGACGTACGTGCGGCTGGCTCACCGGTCGGCGGAGATCGCGATGCAGGTGGAGAACGATTCGCCGCCGGAGCCGGGGTCGGCGTCGGCGGGGCTGCCGTCGGGCGGCAACGGTCTGGTGGGGATGCGGGAGCGGGTCGTGGCGCTGGGGGGCGTGTTCGTGTCGGGGCCGACGGACGCGGGGGGTTTCCGGGTGTCGGCGGTGATCCCGGCGGCGTAGGGGCGGCGTGGGGGTGATGTCCGGGCGCCGCTTCTGTCGGTCGTGGCGCGCAATCCTCGGTGGGTGCTGAATCCACCCATCGGGTGAAGGTGCCTGGCGGGCGGCATGCGGAGGGCTTTTGGGACGCAGTGTGTCGGTGCGTCCCGAGGGGTTCGGGGCGGGCCGGCTGAAGGGTGTGGGAGTCATGCGTACGGAGGCCATCGACCGGGTGACGCTGGTGTTCGCGCTGTTCGACGCGAACGGCAACGGTCATCTGGACCCGGATGATTTCGAGCTGATGTCGTCGCGGGTGACGGCGGCGGCGGAGGGGTCGGACGCGGCCGCGCGGGCGCGGATGGCGGCGGCGTTCCGGCGGTACTGGGAGACGCTGGAGGCGGAGCTGGACGCGGACGGGGACGGGCGGGTCACGCTGGAGGAGTACAAGGCGTGCGTGCTGGCGCCGGAGCGGTTCGGGGGGACGGTCCGGGAGTTCGCGGAGGCGCTGGCGGCGCTGGGTGATCCGGACGGGGACGGGGCGATCGAGCGGCCGCTGTTCATGGGGCTGATGCGGGCGATCGGTTTCGCGGGTCCGAACATCGACGCGCTCTTCGACGCGTTCGGCCCGGACGAGGGGGACCGCATCGCGGTGGCGACGTGGATCGGGGGCATCGAGGACTTCTACGCCCCGGACAAGGCGGGAATCCCGGGCGACCGACTGGTGGACGCGGGGGTCTGAGGAGGGGCGCGCCGCTGGTTTGGGTGGTGCGGCGGTGTGGCTGGGGCCAGATGCTGTGCCGCCGGGGCCGGCCGTCGTCGGCCACTGTGGTGCGGGGGTGGCGCCGGGTGATGGCTGTCCGGTGGGTTGGGGCGGGGACGCCGTAGGGCCGCGTCTGGGAAGCGTGGGCCGGGATTGGGGCGGGGCCTGGTGATGCGAACTGTGGGCGCCACCGTCGTCGGCCTCTGTGGTGCGGGGGTGGCGTCCGGGTGAGGCATGTCCAGCGGGGCCCGGCGGGTGCGTCGTAGGGCCACTTACGAGGTGCGGGCGGGGGCCCCGGGCCGTGTGACGAGCCGGGAGGCAGGCGCCGGTGTTCGTGGTGGCGTGGAGGGCGGGTGAGGCGTCCGGGTGAGCTGCTCAGGGGGTTCGGGCGTGGACGTCGTGCGGGGGTGGGCCGGGGCCTGGTGATGTGCCGGGTGTCGGCCGCCGTCGGCCGCTGCGGAGCTGGGCGGAGTCCGGGGTGGGGTTGTCCGGCGGGACCGGGCGGGGGCGCTGCGGGGCCTCGTGCGGGGTGCGGGCGGGGTGTGGCCGGGGCCGGGTGATGGATCGGGCCCCGGCTGCGCGTGTTCGCCGTGCGGGGCGGGCGGGTCAGCCTGTGGTGAGGCGGACGGGCTGGGTTCCGGCGATGAGTGCGGTGAGGGCGTGGTCGATGTCGGGGCCGAGGTACCAGTCGCCGGTGTGGTCGAGGGTGTAGACGCGGCCCTGGGTGTCGATGGCGAGGAGGGCGGCGGTGTCGGTCTCCTCGCCCAGGGGGCTGAGTTCGGTGCCGAGCGCGCGGCCGAGGTCGCCGAGGGTGCGGGCCAGGTGGAGGCCCTGCAGGGGGTCGAGGTGGAGGGCGGCGGGGGCGATCTGGCGGCCGGAGCCGGTGGGGGCGACGCGCAGTCCGCCGAATTCGGCCCAGGCTTCGACGGCGGCGGGGAAGACGGCGTGCCGGTGTCCGGCGGGGGAGAGGTGTTCGCGCAGGGTGTCGGCCCAGATCTCGGCCTGCTTTATGTCCCAGCGGCCGGGGTGCCAGCCCGCGGTGCGCAGTGCGTTGTCGACCGCGCCGGGGAAGCGGGGGGCGGTGCCGCCCGGCCCGTGGGGTGCGGTGGGCCTGGGGGATGAGGTGCGGTCGGGGTGCATCTGCCCTATCGATCGTCGTGCTGGTGAGCTGGTTCTGGGGCCCGGCGGGGGCGGGGTCAGTCGCCGGTGGTGGCCGGGTCGACGATGCGGACGCCGAAGTGGGCGCTGAGGGCGGCGCAGGCGCGGCAGGGGGTGGCGAAGCTGCCGTGCAGCGGGTCGCCGTCCTCCCGTATGCGGCGGGCGGTGAGCTTGGCGTGCTTGAGGGACTTGCGGGCCTCGCCGTTGGTCATGGGGCGGCGGGCGGAGCGCCTGCTGCGGGTGGCGTCGGCGGCGGTCAGGTGCCGGGAGATGAGGATCGTTTCGGCACACCGTCCGGTGAAGCGGTCGCGCTGGCCGCTTGTGAGGGTGTCGAGGAAGTCCTGCACGAGGTGGTGCAGGGGGGTGCTCTGGTCGCCGCGGGCGGCGGTGCCGGTGAGGGTGGCGCCGCGTACGGAGAGGGCGGCGGCGACCGCGGGGAGGATGCCGTCGCGGCGCTGGAGGAGGGCCGGGGCCGGCGGCTCGTGGGTGTCGCTCCAGCCGATGCGGGGATCGCCGGCCCGCACGTCGGTACCTCCGGTCGGCATGGTGTTCATGATCGTCTTCCCTCCCCTGGGCCCGCGCCCGGAGGACACAGAGTGCCAAATGCCGTGGCGGCTGCGGAAGCTGGGGCGGTGCGACACGCCAGGGAGGGCCTTGCCCGTCACATCTGGTGACGGATGGTCACACAAATGACGGGCTTTCGGCGGGGTGTTCGAGAGAAGGCGGGGGTGGCGGTGCGGAGTGCCGGGGTCCGGTGGGCCGGTGACCGGTGCACGCGTACCGCATAGGCTGTCGGCACCGCGCCGGGGCGCGGGCAAGGGCGTCGGTGACGTTGAAGACAGTCGGATACGGGTCGGGGCGTCCCGGCTCGTACAGAGTGCCGCAGGGGGCAACCGCCATGACGACAGGTCGGCTCGGGCAGGAAGCCGCGCCGCCGAACGCGGCCTATGCCGGGCAGGTCGTGCACTTCCCGGACCCGGTGCGGGCGGCCCGCCATCCGCGCGGGGTGCGGATCGACGAGCACGGTCATCCCGACTTCTCCCCGTACGCGCGCGCGGCGGCGGAGATCGCGGAGCCCCCGGAGGGGTTCGGGGTCGACGAACTGCGGCTGACGGACTACGTGTCGGCGAACGCGGTGCTGGCGGCGGCGGGGCACGAGCTGTGGGACACGGTGCCCGACGTGGCGACGCCGCACGGCTGGACGTGGCACCACGTGGCGGGTTCGCGCCGTCTGGAGCTGATCCCGGTCGAGGTGAAGGCGCTGCTGCGGCACCACGGCGGGGTGGCGACGGCGGTGGTGGACCACGCCAAGCGCGGCACGCGCCCGCTGAACGAGACGCGTCCGGCGCACTTCGCGCTCCCCAAGTCGGGGATCGCGGTGACGGAGTCGCAGGTGCAGGCGGTCGAGGAGGACCTCGGCTACCGGCTGCCGGGCGCCTACCGGTCGTTCTTGAAGGCGGCGGGCGGCTGCGCCCCGGTGGGCGCCGCGCTCGACGCCGAGCTGGGACTGCTGCTGGACCAGCCGTTCTTCACGGTGCGCGACGAGGCCGCGGTCAACGACCTGGTGTACGTCAACAAGTGCCTGCGCGACCACCTGACCAAGGACTACCTGGGCGTCGCGTTCGTCCAGGGCGGTCTGGTCGCGGTCAAGGTACGGGGCGAGCGGGCCGGTTCGGTGTGGTTCTGCGCGTACGACGACGTGCGGGACGTGGACCCCTCGTGGTCGGCGGCGGAGCGCGTGGAGCGGCTGCTGCTGCCCTGCGGTGACGACTTCGACGCGTTCCTGTCCCGGCTGGCCGGTGATCCGCCGGAGCTGGAGACGGTGGCGAGTCTGATGGTGGACGGCGGCTTCGCGCACGCCGTCCCGGTGTCTGCGGCGCCCCCGGCGCCGGCGGGGGAGTGAGGTCCGGGTCATGGTGACGTTTGCGCGCGCGCAGGAGCGCGGCGAGGAGTGGGTCAACGGGGACGTCCCCGCGTACCAGCACCGGGAGGTGCGGGTGCGGGAGTTCGACCTCGGGTTCGTGGTGTGGGGCGAGGACCGGGCCGACGGGCCGCGTTCCGACGCGGGCGGGCAGCGGCTGGTGATCGCGCGGGACAGCGGCGAGGCCACGCTGTGGCCCGCGCTGCCGGTGGGCGAGGTGATCCGCCGGTACGAGGAGCTGTACGGCCGTCCCGACGACGTCGAGGACGCGGTGCCGGTGCCGCCCGCCGCGCGGGTGGACCTCAACCAGACCTCGTTCCTGCTGAGTCCTCCGGAGTGGCTGCAGGAGGCGGCGGACAAGCTGGGCATCCCGGACCGGCGGCCGCAGGACACGCGGGGCGGCGCGGACTCCGGACCGTCCCAGGGTCCGGCGCCGGTGCCGTCCCAGGGGGCCGACCCGCTTCCGGCTCAGGGGGCCGGCCCGGTGCCGCCCCAGGCGCCGAACCCCGTTCCGGCCCAGGGCGCGCCCGCCGGGTCGGGGCTCGCTCCCACCCAGGCCGGGGTGCCGGCCGCCCCGTCGGAGGGGGCCGGGTGGCCCGCCGCCGCGGGGGACGCGCCGGGCGCCGGGGACACCCCGTGGGCCGGTACGGACACCAACGCCGAGGGCGGCGAGGACCGTTCGGTGCCGCTGCCGGCGACGGTGTTCGCGCCGCCGCTGAACGACGGCGCCCCGCGCCCGCCCGCCGCCGAGCCGGACGCGAAGACGGCGCTGATGTCGGGCGGCAGTCAACTCCCGCCCACCGCGGTCGCCCCCGCCGTGGACGGCGCCGCGGCTCCGCCTGCCCAGGGCGCCCCCGCCGGTCCGGCGCGGCCGCTGCCGCCGCACGCCGGGGACATCGCCGACGCCGCGACCAGCAAGGCCGCGCCGCCGCCGCGCAAGCCGCGCGGTCCGGGCGCGCCCCCGCCGCCGCCCGGCGCCCCCGGCACCCCGGGCGCCCGCCCGGGCGGCACCCCCGAGGGGTACGTACCGACGCGGCTGGTGTCCTCGCTCGGGCCCGAGAACCCCGACGCCGCCGGTCCCGCGGGGGCGCCGCGGCCGCCGGAGGCTCCGGGCACCCCGGCGCCGCCCCGGCCCGCCGGGGCCCCCGGTGCCGTGCACCACGCGGAGACGGTGCTGGCGCAGCCCCCGGTGAGCGGCCCCGGCGTTCCTCCGCCCCCGTCGGCGCCCGGCGTGCCTCCCGCGCCCGGCACCCAGCCGACGGCGGGGATGCCTCCCGTACCCGGACCGCCCCCCGGCCCGCCCGCCGCGCCGCACGCGGGCCCGCCCCCGGCGCCGATGCCCCACGCGGGCCAGGCGCCGCAGGGCGCGCCCATGCCTCCGCCCGGCGCCATGCCCCCGCCGGGCGCGATGCCGCCTCCGGGGGCCATGCCGCCGCCGGCCGGTGGGATGCCGCCCGGTGCCATGCCGCCCCCGGCCGCGCCGATGCCGGGCGCGCCGGCGGCCTACGGCTATCCGCAGCCGGGGCAGCCGATGGTGGGGCCCGGCTATCAGGCGGTGCTGCGCTACCGCGCGCAGGACGGCTCGGAGCAGCAGCTGATCCGGCGTTCGGCGCCGGGCACCCCGCACCCGGAGTGGCAGATCTTCCACGAGCTGCGCGCGATGAACGTGCCGCCGGACCAGGTGCTGGAGCTGCACACCGAGCTGGAGTCCTGTGAGCTGCCGGGCGCCTACTGCGCGCGGATGATCCGGGAGCAGTGGCCGCAGGCGCGGATCGCGTCCATCGCGCCGTACGGCACCGATCACGCCAGCCGCCAGGAGGGCATGCAGGAGCTGCTGGCCCATCAGGGCGAGCTGCACCAGGTGGCGGACGGTCCCGCGCGGCCGGGACCGGTGCGCGCGCCGCTGCCGCCGGTGCCGCCCGTGCCGCCGGTCCCGCCGGAGGGTGTCGCGCAGGAGCTGGCGGCGGTGTTCGGGCCGGGCGTGTACCGGTTCGAGCAGCAGGCGGTGGCCCGGCAGGGCGTGCCGCCGGTCGTGGCGCACACCCTGGTGGTGGCCGGACTCCCGCTGGACATGAACCCGTTCTTCTGGGCGCAGGCCCAGCCGGGCCGTCCGGTGCCGACGCTGGCGGAGCTGGCGGCCGAGCGGGGGGTCGCCCCGGCCTCGGACGCGGGGTCCTACCTGGTGATGGGTACGGACTTCGGCAAGGCGATCTGTGTGCAGTACGGGACGGCGAACATCGTGGCCGTGCCGGTGGAGAGCGGTCCCGGCGGGGCGCCGGTGCCGCCGCAGTTCGTCAACTCCGGGCTGCCCGAGTTCGCGCGCTGCCTGGCCCTGCTGGGCCGGATGTGGCGGCTGCGCTACGGCCTGAACCAGGAGCAGGCGGCCCGCTGGACGGTCGACTTCCAGGCTCAGCTGGCCGCGCTGGACCCGGCCGCGCTGGCGTCGCCGGAGAGCTGGTGGTCGGTGCTGCTGGAGCAGATGTGGGACGGGCTGCTTTAGCGGGCACGTCCGTCGAAACACGGGGTCCTTCACCGGTTCGGGTGAAGGACCCCTTCGCGTTCCGCGGCGCTCCCGGGCCAGGTGCCGTCCGCGGAGTGTCGCGGCAAGGACCCGTACGACCCGACCGGCAGGATATGCGCGAAATCATCATGTCGGTTATATCCGGCGGAAAGGGGTCCCAGGGTGAGCGTCACGGCGAGGACACCGCGCGGCTACCGGCCCGGCCAGGTCGACGCGTACCTGGCGTTGCTGTCCGAGGACAGGGACGCCGCCTGGGAGCGCGCGGCCCGGCTGACCGTGCTGGCCCGGCGGATGGAGACGGAGTCCGCGCGGCTGCGCGAGATGGCCGCGGGGCTGGCCCCGCAGGACTACGCGGCTCTCGGCGAGGGCGCCCGGCACGCGTTCGGGCTGCTGCGCGAGGAGGCGGCCCGTGTGTGCGAACGGGCCCGTCAGGAGGCGCGGCAGCGGCTCGCGCGGGCCGAGGAGGAGGCCGCCGGCCTGCTGGGCGCCGCGCGGGAGGCGGCCGGGGTGCTGTGCGCCGAGGCCGAGGAGGCGGCTGGGCGGATGCTGCTGGCGGCGCGTGCCGAGGCGGACGGGGTGCGCGTCGGTGCCCGGCGCGAGGTGCGGGAGCTGCGCGGGCGGGCCCTCGCGGTCCTGCGCGAGGCGCGGGCCCACGGCGCCGCCGTCCTCGCCGCGCAGGAGGCCGAGCACGCCGAGCGCGGCGCGGCGGTCGGACACGCGGAGGAGGAGCGGGCGGCCGAGGCCGCGGCCCGCCTCGCCGAGCGGACGGCCCGCGCGGAGGCCGCGCTCGCCGCGGCGGAGCGGGACGTGGAAGAGGCGGCGGCCGCGGCCCGTCACGGCGAGGACGAGGCACGCGCGCGTGCCGCCGGGATCCTCGCCGAGGCCCGCGGTCACGCCGACCGCACGGCCCGCGAGACCGAGCGCGTCCTGCGCGAGCACGGTGACACCTGGGACGACGTACAGGCCCAGACGGTCCGGGTGCGCGACCGTCTCACCGCCCTGACCGGCCGGGCCGCCGCACGGTGACGCCGGGTCAGGTGCCGGGGTGCCTATGCGGAGGGTTGCCCCTGACGCGGCGTGAGGGTGGAGGCTGACTCGGGTCCGGGGTGGAGACGACCCTGAGAAAGGCTCCACCCGGCGGTGGAGTACCCCTAGGGGTATCTCCGTACGACGGCTCGGGGAGGGTTCGTCCCCGCGGAGGACGAGAGCGGGCGCGCCCCGTCCTTAGTCTGGCTTTATGCCGTCGGGGGGCGGCAGCCGAACCCCGGGGGTGGGGATTTCCCCCGGGGAGACGGGGGCCCGCACCAGCGTGCGGGACCCCCCGCCACGGCCAGACTCGAGGCGTAGCGCACGGACGCACCGGCCCGCACCATCCCGCATCGCACCGCGACCCAGGTCGCCCGCGATCGATCCGCATAGGAGACATACCGTGACATCGGCTGTGACCATTCCCAGGCACGGGGGCACTGGAGGGCCTACGGCCGTCGCCGCGCGGGCGCGGCAGGTCGTGAAGGCGTACGGGGCCGGGGAGACCCGCGTCGTCGCCCTCGACCACGTCGACGTGGACATCTCCCGCGGCGGGTTCACCGCGATCATGGGCCCCTCCGGCTCCGGCAAGTCGACCCTGATGCACTGCCTCGCCGGTCTGGACACGGTGACCAGCGGTCAGATCTACCTCGACGAGACCGAGATCACCGGCCTGAAGGACAAGAAGCTCACCCGGCTGCGCCGCGACCGGATCGGCTTCATCTTCCAGGCGTTCAACCTGCTGCCGACGCTGAACGCCCTGGAGAACATCACGCTGCCCATGGACATCGCGGGCCGCAGGCCCGACAAGGCGTGGCTGGACCAGGTCGTGGAGACCGTCGGCCTCACGGACCGGCTCAAGCACCGGCCCGCCCAGCTCTCCGGCGGCCAGCAGCAGCGTGTCGCCGTGGCCCGCGCGCTCGCCGCCCGCCCGGAGATCATCTTCGGTGACGAGCCGACGGGAAACCTCGACTCGCGGGCCGGCGCCGAGGTCCTCGGCTTCCTGCGCCGCTCGGTCGACGAACTGAGCCAGACCATCGTCATGGTCACCCACGACCCCGTCGCCGCCTCCTACGCGGACCGCGTGCTCTACCTGGCCGACGGCCGGATCGTGGACGAGATGCTGAAGCCCACGGCCGACCAGGTCCTGGACCGCATGAAGGACTTCGACGCGCGGGGGCGCACCTCATGACCGTCCTGAAGACCTCGCTGCGCAACTTCTTCGCGCACAAGGGCCGGATGGCGCTGTCCGCGATAGCGGTCCTGCTGTCGGTGGCGTTCGTGTGCGGCACGCTGGTGTTCACCGACACCATGAACACCACCTTCGACAAGCTCTTCCAGGCCACGTCCTCCGACGTCACGGTGAGCGCCAAGGGCGCCTCGGACACCGGGGAGACCACCTCCGACACCGGCAAGCCGCCCGTCCTGCCCGCCGCCGTGGTCGGTGAGATCCGGCGGACGCCCGGCGTGAAGTCGGCCGAGGGCACGGTGTTCTCCACCTCGGTCACGGTGATCGACGGCGACAAGGACAAGCTGTCGCCCACCAGCGGCGCGCCGACCATCGTCGGCAACTGGAACGCCAACGACGCCCGCACCATGAAGATCACCACCGGCGCCGCGCCCAAGGGCTCCGGCCAGATCATGGTCGACGCCGACACCGCGAAGAAGCACCACCTGAAGCCCGGCGACGACATCGGCGTCATCACCGCCGTCGGCACGCACCACGCGCGCGTGTCCGGCATCGCCACCTTCACCGTCACCAACCCCGGCGCGGCGATCTTCTACCTGGACACGAAGACCGCCCAGCAGACCCTGGTCGGCCGCACCGGCGTCTACACCAACGTCAACGTCACCGCCGCCCAGGGCGTCACCGACGCCCGCCTCAAGCGCGACGTGGCCTCCGCCCTCGGCGCCGGCTACAAGGTGCAGACCGCCAAGGAGGTGGCCGACGCCAACCAGCAGGACGTCAAGAGCTTCCTCGACGTCATGCGGTACGCGATGCTCGGCTTCGCCGGGATCGCCTTCCTGGTCGGCATCTTCCTGATCATCAACACCTTCTCGATGCTGGTCGCCCAGCGGACCCGCGAGATCGGCCTGATGCGGGCCATCGGCTCCTCCCGCCGCCAGGTCAACCGCTCGGTGCTGATCGAGGCCCTGCTGCTCGGCGTCATCGGCTCCGTGCTCGGCGTCGGCGCCGGGGTCGGCATCGCCGTCGGCCTGATGAAGCTCATGGGCCAGATGGGCATGCACCTGTCCACGGACGATCTGACGGTCGCCTGTACCACCCCGGTCGCCGGTGTGGTGCTCGGCATCGTCGTCACCGTCCTCGCCGCCTACCTGCCGGCCCGCCGCGCGGGCAAGGTCTCCCCGATGGCCGCGCTGCGCGACGCGGGCGCCCCGGCCGACGCCAGGGCCGGAGTGATCCGCGCGGTGATCGGTCTGGTCCTCACCGGGGCGGGCGCGGCCGGCCTGTTCGCGGCCGCCGCCGCCGACAAGGCCACCGCCGGCTCCGCCTGGCTGGGCCTCGGCGTGGTGCTCACCCTGATCGGCTTCGTCGTGATCGGCCCGCTGCTCGCCTCCGGCGTGGTGCGCGTCCTCGGCGCGATCGTCCTCAGGGTCTTCGGCCCGGTCGGCCGCATGGCCGAGCGCAACGCGCTGCGCAACCCGCGCCGCACCGGCGCGACCGGCGCGGCCCTGATGATCGGCCTCGCCCTGGTCGCCTGCCTGTCCGTGGTCGGCTCCTCCATGGTGGCCTCCGCCACCGACCAGCTCGACAAGACCGTGGGCGCCGACTTCATCGTGCAGAGCGACAACGGCTCCGTCATCACCCCGCAGGCCGTCGACGCGCTCAAGAAGACCCCGGACCTGGAGCGGGTCACCGAGTACAAGGTCCTGAACGCCGCCCTGACCACCCCGGACGGCAAGGTCTCCCAGCGCGAGACGATCAACGCGGCCGACCCGACCTACGCCCAGGACCTGCGCACCGAGACCGTCCAGGGCGACCTCGCCGACGCCTACGGCCCCGACTCCATGTCCGTCTTCGCGGGCTTCGCCAAGGAACACGGCATCAAGCTGGGCTCCAAGGTGGACGTCGCCTTCAAGGACGGCCGCACCGCCCGGCTGACGGTCCGCGCGATCACCAGCGACGACGTCGTGATCGACAAGGGCGCGATGTACGTCTCCATCGCCACCGTCAAGAAGTACGTGCCCGCCGACAAGATGCCGCTCGACCTGCTGTTCTTCGCCACCGCCAAGGACGGCCAGCAGGACGCCGCGTACAAGTCGCTCAAGGCCGCGCTGCACGACTACCCGCAGTACACCGTGCGCGACCAGACCGACTACAAGCAGGCGCTCAAGGACCAGATCGGCCAGCTCCTCAACCTGATCTACGGCCTCCTGGCGCTGGCCATCATCGTCGCCGTCCTCGGCGTGGTGAACACCCTCGCGCTGTCGGTGGTCGAACGCACCCGCGAGATCGGTCTGATGCGCGCCATCGGCCTCTCCCGCAGGCAGCTGCGCCGCATGATCCGCCTGGAGTCCGTGGTGATCGCCCTGTTCGGCGCCCTCCTGGGCCTGGGCCTGGGCATGGGCTGGGGCGCCACCGCCCAGAAACTCCTCGCCCTCCAGGGCCTCACCGTCCTGGAGATCCCCTGGCCGACCATCATCACGGTCTTCATCGCCTCGGCCTTCGTGGGCCTGTTCGCCGCACTGATCCCGGCGTTCAGGGCGGGACGGATGAACGTGCTGAACGCGATCGCCACGGAGTAGGGGGACTGACGGTGGTATCCGGTGCCGGGAGCCTGGGGGCTCCCGGCACCGGCGTGTTCTTGGTGGGGGCAGTTGCTTTTCAAGTTGCCCTCTCCAGCCGACAGCTACGGGTGGGCTGGGTGGAAAGCGGGGGTCCAGGGGGCGGAGCCCCCTGGTACGCGGGCTACAGCACAGGGCACCGGAACAACAGGGGTTATCCACAGCCCCCGCCAAGCCCGACCGCAGCGTCGTACGCTGGAAGACCCCCGGCCCGTACGACGAGTCGGGCGATTCGCGTTCCCACCCCCAGGACGGAAAGCCCCTCCATGAGCCTGCACGGTCTGCTCGACGCCGTCGTCAAGGACCCCGCCCTCGCGGAAGCGATCACCGCGGCCACGGACGGCAACCGCCCCCACATCGACCTCGTAGGCCCACCCGCGGCCCGCCCCCTGGCGATCGCCGCCCTGGCCCGCGACACCACCCGCCCGGTGCTCGCGGTGACGGCCACCGGCCGTGAGGCGGAGGATCTGGCCGCGGCCCTCCGCTCCCTGCTGCCCTCCGAGGGCGTCGTGGAGTACCCCTCCTGGGAGACGCTGCCGCACGAACGCCTCAGCCCGCGCAGCGACACCGTCGGCCGCCGCCTGGCCGTCCTGCGCCGCCTGGCCCACCCCCGCCCCGACGACCCCGAGACCGGCCCCGTCTCCGTCGTCGTGGCCCCCGTGCGCTCCGTGCTCCAGCCGCAGGTCAAGGGCCTGGGAGACCTGGAACCCGTATCCCTGCGGACGGGCCAGACCGCCGACCTGAACGAGATCGTGGAAGCCCTCGCGGCCGCCGCGTACGCGCGCGTGGAGCTCGTCGAGAAGCGCGGCGAGTTCGCCGTACGCGGCGGCATCCTGGACGTCTTCCCGCCCACCGAGGAACACCCCCTGCGCATCGAGTTCTGGGGCGACGACGTGGAGGAGATCCGCTACTTCAAGGTCGCCGACCAGCGCTCCCTGGAAGTCGCCGAACACGGCCTGTGGGCCCCGCCCTGCCGCGAACTGCTGCTCACCGACGACGTGCGCGCCCGCGCGCGTGCCCTCGCCGAGGAACACCCCGAGCTGGGCGAACTCCTCGGCAAGATCGCCGAGGGCATCGCGGTGGAGGGCATGGAGTCCCTTGCCCCGGTCCTCGTCGACGACATGGAACTCCTGCTGGACGTGCTCCCCAAGGGCTCGATGGCCGTGGTGTGCGACCCGGAGCGCGTCCGTACCCGCGCCTCCGACCTCGTCGCCACCTCCCAGGAGTTCCTGCAGGCGTCCTGGGCGGCCAGCGCGGGCGGCGGCGAGGCGCCCATCGACGTCGGCGCCGCCTCCCTGTGGTCCATCGCGGACGTGCGCGACCGCGCGCGCGAGCTGGACATGATGTGGTGGTCCGTCTCGCCGTTCGCCGCCGACGAGGAGTTCGACGGCGACACCCTCAAGCTCGGCATGCGCGCCCCCGAGACCTACCGCGGCGACACCGCCAGAGCGCTCGCCGACACCAAGGGCTGGCTCTCCGAGGGCTGGCGCACGGTGTTCGTCACCGAGGGGCACGGCCCGGCCGCCCGCACGGTCGAGGTCCTGGGCGGCGAGGGCATCGCGGCCCGGCTGGACGCCGACCTCGCCGAGCTGAGCCCGTCCGTGGTGCACGTCTCCTGCGGCTCGATCGACCACGGCTTCGTGGACGCGGCACTCAAGCTGGCCGTCCTCACCGAGACCGACCTGACCGGGCAGAAGGCCGCCGGCCGCGAGGGCACCCGCATGCCCGTCCGCCGCCGCAAGACCATCGACCCGCTCACCCTGGAGGCAGGCGACCACATCGTCCACGAGCAGCACGGCGTCGGCCGCTACATCGAGATGGTGCAGCGCACCGTCCAGGGCGCCACCCGCGAGTACCTGGTCGTGGAGTACGCGCCCGCCAAGCGCGGCCAGCCCGGCGACCGGCTGTACATCCCCACCGACCAGCTCGAGCAGATCACCAAGTACGTCGGCGGCGAGGCCCCCACCCTGCACCGCCTCGGCGGCGCCGACTGGACCAAGACCAAGGCGCGCGCCAAGAAGGCCGTCAAGGAGATCGCCGCCGACCTGATCCGGCTCTACAGCGCCCGCATGGCCGCCCCCGGCCACGCCTTCGGCGGCGACACCCCCTGGCAGCGCGAGCTGGAGGACGCCTTCCCGTACGCGGAGACCCCCGACCAGCTCACCACCATCGCCGAGGTGAAGGAGGACATGGAGAAGTCGGTCCCGATGGACCGTCTGATCTGCGGCGACGTCGGCTACGGCAAGACCGAGATCGCGGTCCGCGCCGCCTTCAAGGCCGTCCAGGACGGCAAGCAGGTCGCCGTCCTCGTCCCGACCACCCTGCTCGTGCAGCAGCACTTCGGCACGTTCTCCGAGCGGTACTCGCAGTTCCCGGTCAACGTGCGCGCCCTCTCCCGCTTCCAGACCGAGACCGAGGCCAAGGCCGTCCTGGAAGGGCTCAAGGACGGCTCGGTGGACGTCGTCATCGGCACCCACCGCCTGTTCTCCTCCGAGACCAAGTTCAAGGACCTCGGCCTGGTCATCGTCGACGAGGAGCAGCGCTTCGGCGTCGAGCACAAGGAGCAGCTCAAGAAGCTGCGCGCCAACGTGGACGTCCTCACCATGTCCGCCACGCCCATCCCGCGCACCCTGGAGATGGCGGTCACCGGCATCCGCGAGATGTCCACGATCACCACCCCGCCCGAGGAGCGCCACCCCGTCCTCACCTTCGTCGGCCCGTACGAGGAGCGGCAGATCGGTGCCGCCATCCGCCGTGAACTGCTGCGGGAGGGCCAAGTCTTCTACATCCACAACCGGGTCGAGTCCATCGACCGCGCGGCTGCCAGGCTCCGCGAGATCGTCCCCGAGGCGCGGATCGCCACGGCGCACGGCCAGATGTCCGAACAGGCCCTGGAACAGGTCGTGGTGGACTTCTGGGAGAAGAAGTTCGACGTACTGGTCTCCACGACGATCGTCGAGTCCGGCATCGACATCTCCAACGCCAACACCCTGATCGTGGAGCGCGGCGACAACTTCGGCCTCTCCCAGCTGCACCAGCTCCGCGGCCGCGTCGGCCGAGGCCGCGAGCGCGGGTACGCCTACTTCCTGTACCCGCCGGAGAAGCCGCTCACCGAGACCGCGCACGAACGGCTCGCCACCATCGCCCAGCACACCGAGATGGGCGCGGGCATGTACGTCGCCATGAAGGACCTGGAGATCCGCGGCGCCGGCAACCTGCTCGGCGGCGAGCAGTCCGGCCACATCGCGGGCGTCGGCTTCGACCTCTACATGCGGATGGTGGGCGAGGCCGTCGCCGACTACCGCCGTCAGCTGGAGACCGGCGAGATCGAGGAGGAGCCGCCGCTCGAGGTCAAGATCGAGCTGCCAGTCGACGCGCACGTCCCGCACGACTACGCGCCCGGCGAGCGGCTGCGCCTCCAGGCGTACCGGTCCATCGCCTCCGCCAACTCCGAGGACGACATCAAGGCCGTCCGCGAGGAACTCACCGACCGCTACGGCAAGCTGCCCGAGCCGGTGGAGAACCTGCTGCTGGTCGCCGGTCTGCGGATGCTCGCGCGGGCCTGCGGTGTCGGCGAGATCGTCCTCCAGGGCAACAACATCCGCTTCGCGCCGGTGGAGTTGCGCGAGTCGCAGGAGCTGCGGCTGAAGCGGCTGTACCCGGGCTCGGTCATCAAGGCGACCGCGCACCAGGTGCTCGTGCCGCGGCCCAAGACGGCGAAGATCGGCGGCAAGCCGCTGGTCGGCCGCGAACTCCTGGGCTGGGTCGGGGAGTTCCTGGCGTCGATCCTGGGGTCCTGAGCCGGTCGGTCGTGGCGAAGGGCCGGGGAGCGTACTTCCCCGGCCCTTTTCGCTGCCCCGTTGTCCCGCTGCCTCTCTGACCTGCTGTCCCGCTGTCTCGCCGTCCGGGGCCGGGGTCAGTCGGCCGCCGAGTGGAACAGCATCGCCGCGAGCGCACGGAACGTGTCCTCCGGGTCCTCCTCGCCCACCTGGCCGTCGAGGTTGTGGCCGAGGAGCAGGGTCGCGAAACCGTGGGCCAGGGACCACGCGGCCATCCCGGCCAGTTGGGCGTCGGGGCCCCGGTCACCGGGATCGACGCCGGAGACGGCCCGGTCCAGCGCGTCCTTGGCGAGCGCGCGGGCCGTGGTCAGTTCGAGGTCCTCGGCGCGCAGCGGTTCCGGGCCGAACATCACCTGGAAGTGCGCGGGGTGTTCGCGGGCGAAGCGGACGTAGCGCACCCCCGCCTCCCGCAGCCCGGAAGCCTCCCGCAGGGCCTGGGCGAGCTGCCCGAAGCCCTCGGCGGCGATCGCGGTGAGCAGCCCGGCGCGGTCCTTGAAGTGGTGCGCGGGCGCCGCGTGCGAGACCCCGGCCCGGCGGGCGAGGTCGCGCAGGCTGAGCGCGCCGGCGCCGTCGGCGGCGATGACGTCGAGCGCGGCGGACAGCACGGCTCGCCGCAGATCGCCGTGGTGGTACGACCGCCGTTCCGCGGACGCGGACTTCGAGGGGTTCATGGGCACCAGAATACGCTGAGACTAGTCATTGACAAGTTCTTCGCGGCCCGGCAATCTAGTCAGTGTCAAGTCAGTCGGCGGCGCCCGGTCCACGGTCGCGTACGGGGGAGGAGGCCGGCATGTCCGAGAAGGCTCTGGGAGCGGTGGAAGCGGCGGGAGTTGGGGGAGCTGTGGAGACGGCGCGCGTGCGCCAGCTCTGGCATCTGCTGGAACCGTTCCACGCGCTGCTGTACTACGCGCCCGAGGTCGAGCAGGAGATGGCCGCGCTCGGCTTCGGCACCGAGGACCGCTGGCCAGCCTACTTTCCGTTGCGCGCCGCCCCGTTGGGCGAGGTCGGCCCCGAGCGGGTGGCCTCCGCCTTCTACAGCTTCAGTCCGCGCATGGTTGCCGGGCACATGGGGCGGGCGTGGGACATCGCCGGCCCCCGGGAGGTGCTGGAGGCCCGGCTGCGCGGCATCGACCGCGCCTACCGTGCCATCCTCGGGGACCGTGTCGAGGGGCCGGGTCTCGCCGAGGCGGCCGCGCTGGCCCGTCGCGCGGCCGAGTCCGCGGGCACCGGGGGCCGCCCGCTCGCGGCGGCCAACGCCGAACTGCCCTGGCCCGAGGCCCCGCACCTGCAGTTGTGGCACGCGGCCACCGTCCTGCGCGAACACCGTGGCGACGGACACCTGGCCGCCCTGCTGGTCGCCGGGCTCGATCCGGTGGAGTCGCTGGTGTCCTTCGCGGCGATAGGCGCCGCGTCCGTGGAGCGCTTCGAAAGCCGCGGCTGGAGCCGTGAGGAGTGGGCCGCCGCTCGCGAACGCCTCGCCGTGCGCGGCCTGGTGCAGCCGGACGGCACGGCCACGCGGGACGGCCGCGCCCTGCGCCGCCGGGTGGAGGAGCACACCGACACGCTGGCCGCGGCCCCTTGGCAGTCCCTCGGCCGAGCGGACGCCGACCGCCTCTCCGACCTCCTGGGCGACCACTGGGTCGCGGTCCTCTCCTCCGGCCTCCTGCCCTCCGAATCGACCCTGGGCATAGGCAAGGTCTGAGCGAGGCGCGCGAACCGGCAGACCCTCAGGGCCCCGAATAACCCTGTACGCCCCTTTGGTTCCTCTCCAGCAAGCGCGGCCCGGCGGTTACGGTGGAGAGCGGATCTCTCCGCCCGCGTCCGCGGACGGACCGGGCGAGTGAGGGGGGCGCCGTGAAGCGTCTGTGGGGTGGGGCGGCCACCGCCGTCGTCGTACTGGCCACCGTGACGGGCTGCAAGACCGATCAGATCGAAGGGCCTTCAGGCCCCGAGGGAACCGGCGCCCGCGGGGCCGCCCTGACCGCCCTCGACTCACTTGAGGTCAAGGGCCGCGCGCCGAAGACCGGTTACTCCCGTGAGCGATTCGGCAGCGCCTGGGCCGACACCGACTCCAACTCCTGCGACACGCGGGACGACATCCTCAAACGGGACCTGAAGGAGGTGAAGTTCAGCGGAGGCACGTGCAAGGTCGTCTCCGGGGTGCTCGAACACGACCCCTACTCCGGCAAGACGGTCACCTACCGGCGCGGTCGCAGCCAGGTCGACATCGACCATGTCGTCGCCCTCTCGGACGCCTGGCAGAAGGGCGCCAAGTACTGGGACTCCAGCAAGCGCATAGCCCTCGCCAACGACCCCCTCAACCTCCTGGCGGTCGACGCGAGCACCAACCGCGGCAAGGGCGACGGCGACACCGCCAGCTGGGTCCCCCCGGAGAAGGGATACCGCTGCACCTACGTCGCCGCCCAGGTCGCCGTGAAGAAGAAGTACGACCTGTGGGCCACCTCGGCGGAGAAGTCCGCGATGAAGAAGGTCCTCACCGGCTGCCCCGACCAGAAGCTCCCCACGGGCGGCAATCCCACCAAGGCCCCGTCCCGCTTCCGGGCCCGCTGAGCACCGCCGCCCGGGCAGGTCAGCTCTGGTAGGTGAGCTCTAGCAGGTCAGCTTCGGCAGATCAGCTCTTGGCCTGCGCGGCCTTCAGCGAGTCCACGACGTGCTTCGCCAGCTTGGCGGCTTCGGCGGCGCCGTTGTCCTTGCCGGTGGAAGACGTCACGCTGACCACAGCGTTGCCCACGCGGGCGGCGACCAGGGTCGTGCCGTTCTCCCACTGGGCACTGGTGATCGTCATGGTGTAGGCGTCGTCGCCGAGCCCGGGGGTCGTGGTGCCCACGAGCTTCGCCTTCGAGTGGTCCTGGAGGTTCGTGAACGAGGCGCAGGTCCCGGCGGCGGCCCGCACCTCCTTCATGACCGAGGCGGCGGTCGCGCCCTGGAACACGTCGATCTCCTGGACCATCACCTCGGTCTCGTCCTTGTTGGCGTAGCCGCCCAGCGCGAACGAGGCGCCGCCCTTGTAACCCGTCACGTCGAGCCACGTCGTGTTCTCGAACTTGACGCAGTCCGGCTTCGCCGTGTCCCGGCTGACCGTCGAGGCGTACTGCTTGCCGCTGTCCGTGAAGCCGTCCTTCATCGGGCTGAGGTGCGACGGGAAGAACGACGCCGGCGCCAGAACTCCCTTGAGCTGGCTACCCGTCATCAGGCCGGCGTTCAGGTTCTTCGCCTTCGGCTCCTTGCCCGGCGCGGCGGAGTCGGAGGAGCCACCGGAGCAGGCGGCCAGGGCCAGCGGAAGCGCGGCGACGGCGAGGACCTGGGCGAAGCGGGACTTGATGCGCATGAGAGTTCCTACCGAGGAGTGGGTGAGAGGGGACGGAAGAAGAGGCAGAGGAAGAGGGGGGAGGGGGGGAGGGGGCGGGCGGGGCGAGAGGAAGGGCGGACCCGGTCCGGAAGATGAAGAGCGCCAAGGAACACGGCGTAGGGGCGTGACAGCCGCCCCCCCCCGCGCCACCAAAAGGTGTCGGCGGGTCAGCCGGTCCTTGTCCAGCCGCCGCAGCCGGACGACCTGAAGTAGGCGTCCGTGGAGCGGATGGTGACGACGGCGGTACCGGTCACCTCGGCGTCGGCGATCACCGACCCGAGGCCGTTCCCGGCGTTGGCGGTGCGCTCCCAGCGGCAGGAGCGGCGGGCGCCGCCGGTGGAGCGGTAGGTGCCCGGCTCGATGTCCGAGCCGACCCGGAAGGTGCCGTTCCCGGACAGCGGCGCCTTCACCGCGTCCGGCTCGGCGTCCCCGGAGACCCTGCCGGAGCCGTCCGGCACTTGGACGGAGCCGCTCCCGGCGGAGGTTGACACCCCGTTGTCCGGACCGCCGGCACCCCCGTGACCGGCGTTCGCGGACATGCTGCCGATGACCACGAGTCCAGTGGCCGCGCTGAGCGCGATCCTGCCCTTCATGCCCACGGCGAGGCCCCTCCCCGATGCCTGCGGCCACCCCCGTTGCGGCGGCCGCTCGTTCGCTGGGTCAATAAGAGCAGAGCTTGTGAACCGAGTCAACACAGTTCACGGGAAGTGAGGAGTGCACAGGTGTGAATCCATGGGTCTTGTTGGCGTCGGTATGCTCGGTGCACACATGGAACGAGGGGAGCCGGGGCCGGTGCAGGACAACGCGACAGAGGTGACCGCGGCCGGGATCGCGCGGCTCGCCGGGGTGGGCCGCGCCGCCGTCAGCAACTGGCGCCGCAGACACCCCGACTTCCCCAAGCCGGTGGGCGGCACCGAGACCAGCCCCTCCTTCGCCCTCGCCGAGGTCGAGGCATGGCTGCGCGAACAGGGGAAACTCGCCGAGGTCCCCCTCCGCGAGCGGGTCTGGCAGCAGCTCACCGGCCACCCCGAGGGCTCCGCCGTCGCCCTGGTGCACGTGGGCTGTGTCCTGCTGCTCATCCAGGAGCGGCCCACCGTCTGGCTCGACACCGAAGCCGGTTCCGACGAGCGCCTCGCCGCGCGGCTGCCCGGTGTGCTCGACCCGGTGATCAGGTCGCGGTTCGGCTGCGGGCCCGTGAGCGAGCCGGTGGTTGTGAACACCGCGGCGCCGGTTCACACGCCGTCCGGCCCGCAACTCCTCACCTCCGCCCCCCTCCTGCGGGGCGCGGCCGAACTCGCCGCGGAACTGGGTGCACGGCAGACCTTCGAGTTCCTGCTGGGCCGGTACCTGGACGCCCACTCGCGCCAGTACACGCCCACCCCGGCCGAACTGGCGGACCTCATGGCCGAGCTGGCCGGCCCCGCCGACACCGTCCTCGACCCCGCCTGCGGCACCGGCGCCCTGCTCCGCGCCGTGGACGCCCGCCCCCACCAGACCCTGTGCGCCCAGGACAGCGCCCCCGACCTCGTCGCCCTCACCGCGCTGCGCCTCGCCCTGCGCACCCGCGCCGCCGTGCGCGGCATGGTGGGCGACACCCTGCGCGCCGACGCGTACCCGGAACTCCGGGCCGATGTCGTCCTCGCCCACCCGCCGTTCAACGAGCGCAACTGGGGCCACGACGAACTCGCCTACGACGCCCGCTGGGAGTACGGCTTCCCGGCGCGCACCGAGTCCGAGCTCGCCTGGGTGCAGCACGCGCTGGCCCGGCTGGCCGACGGCGGCACCGCCGTGCTGCTCATGCCCCCCGCCGCGGCCTCGCGCCGCTCCGGGCGCCGTATCCGCGCCGACCTGCTGCGCAGGGGCGCGCTGCGCGCCGTGATCGCGCTGCCGGTCGGAGCGGCGCCGCCGTACAACCTCCCGCTCCACCTGTGGGTGCTGCGCCGCCCCGACCGGACACCGGCGGCGCCCGAGGTGCTGCTCGTGGACACCGGCGTGTTCGCCGGGGAGGCGCGCGGCGGCCCCGACTGGCAGGCGGTGCGGGACACCGCGCTCGACACCTGGCGCGCCTTCGCGCGCGACGGACGGCTCGCGGAGCGTCCCGGTCTCGCCCGTTCCGTGCCGGTCATCGAACTCCTCGACGACGACGTGGACCTCGCCCCCGCCCGGCACCTGCCGCCCGCCACCGCGGCCGACGGTGTGGAGCAGCTCGCCGCCGTCCGGGACGACCTGGCCGCCACCCTCCGCCTCGCCACCGGCCTCACCCCGCCGCCCGCCGCCCCGGCCCCGCCCGCGCGCTGGCCGGTCACCACCGTCGGCGAACTCGCCCGGGGCGGAGCCCTGACGCTGCGCACCGGCGGCACGACGGGCACCGTGACCACCGGCTTCGCCGCGGCCGCCGCGCCGACACTCAGCACTCCGGCAACCGGCACTCCGGCAGCGGGCACTCCGACAACCAGCACTCCCGCGACCGGGACCGGGACCGCCGCCTCCGGCGGCCACGCGCGCGTGCCCGTGCTGACCGACCACGACGTGCTCGCCGGATCGCGCCCCTCCGGCACGCTCGCCGAGAGCGACGAGGAGACCGTGCTGACCGAGCCGGGCGACGTGGTCGTGCCCGTGCTCGGCGGCGGCTCGGTGGCCCGCGTGGTGGACGCGGAGACCGCGGGCGCCGCCCTCGGCCGCAACCTCGTCCTGCTGCGCCCGGACGCCGCGTCCCTCGACGCCTGGTTCCTCGCCGGGTTCCTGCGCGGCACGGCCAACAACCGCCAGGCCAGCAGCTACGCCTCCACCGCCACCCGCCTGGACGTGCGCCGCCTGCAACTGCCCCGCCTCCCGCTGGACGAACAGCGCCGCTACGGCGAACGGTTCCGCGCCCTGGACGAGTTCGAGCGGGCGCTGCGCCAGGCGGGCAGGCTGGGCGAGCAGTTGCTGCGCGGCATGTACGACGGGCTCACGGACGGGACGGTCGCGCCGCACTGACCGGAACCCCGGGCAACGGTTCGGTACAACCCGTAACACCCTGTCGGCGTGGGCCTATACGCTCGGACCCTGATACCGAAACGTCCAGGAGCAGCCATGCACGGCCACGGCGAGCCGCCGCCCGCCCGCAACGCGGGGACCGTCATCACCCTTCGCGTGCTGATGGCCGCCTGCTCCGTGCTCTCGTGCGGCGTCTTCGCCTGCGTGCCGCTGTTCCGGGTCGCGTTCCTGAGGGGCCGCTGGTACGACTGGCTGGCCTCCTGGGTCAGCCTGGTGGTGTCCGTCGGCTGCTTCGTGACGATCGGCGAGCTGCCGGAGAACGACCCGCGCAGCGACATCGCGGTGATCGCCATCCTGCTCGTCGCGCTCGGCGCGGCCGTCCACTTCCTGGTCGCCGACATCCGGTTCCACAACAACGCCGCCGCGCACCCCGGTTACGCGCCTCCGCACGGCCGGACCATGCCCGCGGCGTACGGCTATCCGCAGCCCGCCGCGCCCTACCAGGACACGCCGGCCCCGATGCCCGTACCGCCCCGGCCCGAGCACCCGGCGCCGCAGACGTACACGCCGGCCCAGCCGCCCGTCCACCCGCCCGCCCCCGCCCGTCCGGCGCCCGCGCGCATCGACCAGGTGCGCGCCGAGCTGGACGAGCTGAGCGACTACCTGCGCCGGCAGGACGGCAAGCCCGAGGGCGGACGGTGAGCGTGACGCAGGGACGCGTCGTCGCCGGCCGGTACGAGCTGTCCACGCTGATAGGGCAGGGCGGCATGGGCCAGGTCTGGACGGCCTACGACCGCAGGCTCGACCGCCGGGTGGCGGTGAAGCTGCTCCGTCCGGACAAGGTGGCCGGGCAGGAGGCGGACGAGCTGCGCCGCAGGTTCCTGCGCGAGTGCCGGGTGACCGCGCAGGTCGACCACCCCGGCCTGGTCACCGTGCACGACGCGGGCAGCGAGGGCGAGGAGCTGTTCCTCGTCATGCAGTACGTGGACGGCGCCGACCTCTCCGACCACCTCGCCGAGCACGACCCTTACCCCTGGCAGTGGACGGTGGCGGTGGCCGCGCAGCTGTGCGCGGTGCTGAGCGCGGTGCACGCGGTGCCGATCGTGCACCGCGACCTCAAGCCGCGCAACGTGATGGTGAAGCAGGACGGCACGGTCACCGTGCTCGACCTGGGCGTGGCGTCCGTCATGGACACCGACACCACCCGCCTCACGCACACCGGTTCACCGATCGGCTCGCCCGCCTACATGGCGCCCGAGCAGGCGATGGGCGGCGCGGTCGGCCCGTACACCGACCTGTACGCGCTCGGTGTGCTGATGCACGAACTGCTCAGCGGCGACGTGCCGTTCACCGGGTCCACCGCGCTCGGCGTGCTGCACCGGCACCTGTATGAGCCCCCGCTCCCGGTGCGCCGCCTGCGCCCGGAGGTGCCGGACGCGCTGGAGGCGCTGGTGCTGCGGCTGCTCGCCAAGGACCCGCAGGACCGGCCGGCCTCCGCGCAGGAGGTGTACGAGCAGCTCGCGCCGCTCCTGCCCGGGCGCGGCGTGCCCACCGGGGCGCCGCTGGACCCCACGCGCCCCTTCCTGCGCCCGCACGCTCCCTGGCCGGACCGCGCCCGCACCCCCGCGCCGCAGCCCGCCCCGGTCGCCCCGGCGCCGCCGGTGGACGAGAAGCCCGACGTCGCCGCCGCCGTGGACGAGGTCAAGCGGCTGCTGGGGGAGGGCCGCATCACCCAGGCCGTGGACATCCTCGGCGCGATCCTGCCCGCCGCGGCCGAACAGCACGGCGCGCACTCACCGGTCGTGCGCACCCTGCGCAAGCAGTACGCGGCCACCCTGCTGGACGACGGGCAGTACCGGCGTGCGCTGCCCGAGCTGCGCCGCCTGGCCGACGAACGCGCCGCCGAGGCGGGCCAGGCCGACGAGCAGTCGCTGCGCTTCCGCTACGAGGCCGCGCAGTGCCTGGAGCAGCTGGGCGAACCCGCGGCCGCGCTCGCGGAGTACCGCGCGCTGCTGCCGTACTACGAGAACCGGTACGCCTTCGACGACCCCCGGCTCGCCCACGACGTCCGCCGCCGCATCGGCCATCTGCTGCTCGCCCTGGGCGACCGGCCGGCCGCCCACGACATGCTCGCGCGGCTGCTGATGGACGTGGAGCGGACGCACGGCCCGCTCGATCCGCTGGCGGCGGAGATCCGCCGGACCCTGCAGTGGCTGGGCCAGGTGCGGGGCTGACCCCGGTCCGCCGCGCGCCGGTCAGCGCGTGACCGGCAGCGCCGCGACGAAGCGCGGTCCGTCCGACTTGTGCTGGACAGGGAAGGTCACCTTCAGCCCCTGCTCCTGGCCGGCCACGGAGAGGACGGTGGCGTACTGCAGGCCGAGGAACGCCTTGCGGGAGTTGCCCGCGGAGAGGTAGGGGCGGGGCAGGTTCAGCAGGAGCCTGCCCGGCTTGCGGCCCTGGTTGCCGTCGAAGAACAGCAGGCGCTGGTCGGTCAGCACCAGGTAGAGCGGGCGGGGCGTGAGCGTGGCCATCACCGTCCCGCCGCTCAGCACACCCACCACCGCCGCGGTGAGCGCCTGCCTGCGCACGGACACCGAGCCGACCCCGGCGAGCGAGGTGAACTCGACCCGCTCGCCCTGGAGGAGCAGCGGTGCGGTGGCTTCGAGCAGCTGCCGGTTGCGGCGGGAGCTTATGGACATCCGGGACTCCGAGACGGTGCGCTGGGAAAAGGGACTCCAGGGAGACCTCTCCGAAGCGGCGATGGTTGTACGGAAGTTCCGGAAGGCGCCCCGTGCGAGGGGTTGTCACTGGTGTCGCCTAGTATCCGCCGCATGTCGATCGCTTCCGGATCATCCGCGCTGCCGTCACCCGACTTCGAGGCCGCCTCCGCCTACCCCGAGGTCGCGTGGCTCCGGCAGACCGCCGCCGCGCGTGACTGGGCGTCGGTCCGCGGCCATCTGGACGGCCTGCCGCGCGAGACCGCCCGCAGCTTCGCGGTCGGCGTGCTCGACGAGATCGCGGGGATCGAGACGTGGATGCGCGAGATCCTGGCCGCCGCACCCGACGACGTGCTCGCGCTCACCGTCCTCGGCGCCCGTGAGGTGCAGATCGGCTGGGAGATACGCACCTCGGCGTCCGCGAAGGACGTCAGCCGCGAGCAGTTCGCCGGGCTCCACGCGCATCTGCGCCAGGCCGAGCAACTGCTCATCCGGGCCACCGCGCTCGACCCGTCGTACGACGCGGCGTGGGCCGAGCGCATCACCACCGCGATGGGGCTGCAGCTCGGGCAGAACGAGGCGCGCCGCCGTTACGACCGGCTGGCCGCGCACCACCCGCACCACTTCAACGGCCAGTCGCGGATGCTGCAGCAGCTCTGCCCCAAGTGGAGCGGGAGCTGGGAGGCGGCCCACGGCTTCGCCCGGCAGTGCCTGCTGGACGCGCCCGAAGGAGCGCTGAGCGGAACGATGGTGGCCGAGGTCCACCTCGAGCACTGGCTCTCCCTGAGCGGGCAGGAGCGCGACGCCTACCTCCGCCAGGGCCACGTCCACGCCGAACTCGCCGAGGCCGCCGAGCGTTCCGTGCTCAGCGCGCACTTCCGGCGCGAGCACGGCTGGGTCATCGCCCAGAGCGCCTTCGCGGCGATGTTCTCCCTGACGGGCGACCTGGCGCGGGCCGCCGCCTGCTTCCGGGCACTGGGCAACCTCGCCTCCAGGTACCCGTGGGACTACCTGGGCGACGCCGCCAAGTCCTACGTCAAGCACCGCGACGCCGCCCTCGCCCGAGGTTGACCGCGACCGCACCCGCACCCGCACCCGACGACGGTCCACGCGTCCCCACCCTTCGCACGACGAACCCGCCGAACAGAGGCCGGAGATGAACCCCCAGGCTGCCATCCAGACCACCGAGGCCGACGGCATACCCGCCCTCTTCGCGCACGCCACCGGGCCGATGCGCGCCGGACTCGTCTTCCGTGCCGGAGTCGCCGACGAGACGCTCGCCCGCGCCGGGATCACCCACCTCGTGGAGCATCTCGCCCTGCACCGCCAGGGCCTGGCCGACTACCACTTCAACGGCGAGACCAAGGCGGCGTTCACGCACTTCTACATGGAGGGCGCGGAGCACGAGGTCGTCGCCTTCCTCCAGGGCGTCTGCGCCTCCCTGCACGACCTGCCCATGGAGCGCCTGGAGACCGAGAAGGAGATCCTGCGCACCGAGGAGTCCCGGCGCGGCTCGGCCCAGCTCCCGCTGTGGCGTTACGGCGCTCAGGGGCACGGCCTGGTCAGCTACCCGGAGTGGGGCGTGCGCGACCTGGGCCCCGACGACGTGCGGCACTGGGCGCGGACCTGGTTCACGCGGGGCAACGCCGTGCTGTGGGTCGCGGGCGAGCGGATGCCGGAGGGCCTGTCGCTGAGGCTGCCCGAGGGCGGCCGCATGCCGATGCCCGCCGTCACCTCGGCGCTCCCCGAGACCCCGGCGTACTTCTCCGACGGCAGCGGCGGTGTGCTGCTCGACGCCGTCGTCGCCGACACCGCCGCCGCCCGGCTGTACGCGGGAGTCCTGGAGCGCGAGCTGTCCCGCTCCCTGCGCCAGGAGGGCGGCTGGTCCTACACGGCCGGCACCGACTACACCCCCCGCCGCGACGGCATGGCCCTCGTGACGGCGTTCGCCGACTCCCTGCCCGACAAGCAGGACGCGGTGCTCGGCGGCTTCGTCGACGTCCTCGCCGCGCTGCGCGCGGGCCGTGTCCGGGCGGAGGACCTGGAGGCGGTGCGCGCCCGCTTCGACGCCGCGCTGACCGCGCCGGACGCCTCGGCCAAGCGGCTGCCCGGCGTCGCCGAGGACCTGCTCGCCGGACGCCCGGTGCGGACCCCGGACGCGCTGCGGGCCGAGCTGCGGGCGGTGACACCGGAGCAGGTGCACACCGTGGCGCTGCAGGCCGCGCAGACGGCCCTGATGCAGGTGCCGTCCGGGCACAGCGCGGACTGGGCGGGTTTCACGGCGGCTCCCACCGACTCGTCGTACACGGTGACCGGGCGCCGGTTCCGCTCGGTGCGCGACCGGAGCGCGGCGCTGGTCGTCGGCGCCGAGGGCGTCAGCGTGACCACGAAGGGGCCGGACGGCGCCGAGTGCGCGGTGTCGGTGCCCTTCCGTGCCTGCGCCGCCATGCTGTGCTGGCCCGACGGCGGCCGCCGGCTCATCGGCACCGACGCCCTGTGCGTCGACGTGGAACCCGGCCTGTACGACATCGACGCGCACACCATGGCGACCATCGACGCCGCCGTCCCGCCGCACGCGGTGGTGCGGCTGCCGCCCCGGCAGCAGCCGACGGCCGGGCCGGCCCCCGCGGCCGCCTCCCCGAGCGGCGCCGCCCAGGGCGCGTCCCCGGGCGGCCGTACCTTCACGCGGCGGACCGTCATGCAGTCCGTCGGACTGGTCGTGCTGGGGATACTCGCCGTCCTCTCCGGCTTGGTGGCCCTCTCCTTCACGGTCTTCGAGGCCGAGGACCCCGAGCTGACCATGGGGGAGTGGATCGCCATCTCGGCCTTCCTCTGGGGCGTCACCGCTCTGCTGGTGTGGCCCGCCGTACGGATCGTGCGGACCACCCGGCGGGCCTGAGGCGGCGGCGGCCGGGCGCCACGCCCTCGGCAGAGTGACGCGGCGGTGCCCGAACTCGTGGTGAATCGTTGGTCCAATGGGTTGGCCGGAGCAGTACGGCTGCCTAACATCGATCACCGCAAGACTTTGTGCACCGCCGCACAATCTCCTCAGGAGGTTCCCTTGCCCCGCCGCCGTCGCACCGCGCTAGCCCTCACCGCCGCGATCGCCGCCGCGGCCCCGCTCCTCACCGCCTGCGGGAACGACGCGCACCCCGGTGCGGCGGCCGTCGTCGGCGGACAGCGGATCACCGTGTCGCAGCTGGAGGACCGGGTGAACGAGGTACGGGCGGCGCAGCGCTCCGAGGTGACGGACCAGGCCCAGTACCAGCAGGTCCTGGCCTCCACCGGCAGCCTCACCCGCGACACCCTGCACAACATGGTCCTCGACCAGGTGCTGCACCGCGCCGCGCGGGACCAGGGCGTCACGGTCACCCGCAAGGAGGTCCAGCGGATGCGCGCGGACCTGCAGAAGCAGGCGGGCGGCGGGAAGCAGCTGAAGTCCGCGTGGCTGCAGAAGTACGGCATCGCCCCCGCGCGCCTCGACGACAACCTCGGGCTGCAGATCGAGGCGCAGAAGCTGGCCGCCAAGCTCGGCACCGACCCCAGCCAGCCCCCGTTCTGGGACGCGCTGTCCAAGGCGTCCAAGGCCCTGCGCATCGATGTCAACCCGCGCTACGGCGCCTGGGACGTGGCCAGGAGCAGCCGGGTCGACGCCCGTACGCCCTGGCTGCGGGACGCCACGGCGGCCCAGAGCGCCTGACGGGTCCGGTCGCGTCCGGCGCGGGCCGGGTGACCTGCTGGTTCCCGGCCCCGCACCACACGCCGGTCATACGATCACAGGACTCTCCCGGCCCTGTGGACGACCGGACCCGTCGTTCCGCGTCCTGGGTTACGTTCGGACCGTGAACGCAATCAGTCCCGAACCCGCCCCCGGCCGCATCGTCCTGCTCACCACCAGCCACCGGGTCGCCCCCGGCCTGCTGTCCTGGCCCGCCTGGCAGGCGCTGCGCTCCGCCGACGCCGTGCTGTGCGCGGACGGCGCCCATCCGCAGGTGCCGTATCTGCGCGAGGCCGGGATAACGGTGTCGGAGGCGTCCCCCACCGCAGAGGACCTGGTCGGCGCCTGCGCCGGTGACCGCACGGTGGTCGTCGTCGCCACCGGTGAGGGCGAGCCCGCCCTCACCGACGGCCTCGCCCGGCTCGCCGGATCGGGGCGGGTGCGGATGCCGGAGCTGGAGCTGCTCCCCGCCTCCTACGACCTGCCCGGCGCCCGCCTCCTCGACCTCGTCCAGGTCATGGACCAGATCCGCGCCGAGTGCCCCTGGTCCTCCCGGCAGACCCACGAGGGCCTCGCCAAGTACGGCATCGAGGAGGCGTACGAACTGGTCGAGGCCATCGAGGCCGGCGACCGGGAGGAGCTGCGGGAGGAACTGGGCGACGTGCTGCTCCAGGTCGTCTTCCACTCCCGCATCGCCGAGGAGGACCCGGACGCCCCCTTCTCCGTCGACGACGTAGCCGGGGGCATCGTCGCCAAGCTGATCCACCGTCACCCGCACATCTTCGGCGAGGAGACGGCCGAGACGCCCGAGGACGTCCGGGCGCAGTGGCTGCGCACCAAGGCCGAGGAGAAGCGGCGCACCTCGGTGACCGAAGGCATCCCCCTCGGCCAGCCCGGCCTGGCCCTCGCCGCCAAGCTCGCCTTCCGCGTCCGCACCGCCGGCCTGGACGTCCCCCTGCCCCAGGGCGACGGCGTCGGGTACGAACTGCTGGCCATGGCCGCCCGTGCCGAGAAGGCGGGCATCGACCCGGAGTCGGCCCTGAGGGCGGCCGCCCGCGCCTACCGGGACGCGATACGCGCGGCCGAGGGCGAGCCCGCCCCGGACCACGACACCGAGTAGCCGGGCCCGGCGCGGGGCCGCCGGCAGACCCGCGGGAAAGGAGCCGACCCGCCCCCACCCCGGGCCGCCGGATACCGTCGGGGAGTGACCCAGCCGCACCGCCCCACCCCCGACGACCCCACCCCCGGAGCCCCCGCCGAGGGATCCGCCCAGGCCCCCGCCCCGGACCTCTTCACCTGGGAGTTCGCCGCCGACCCCTACCCCGCCTACGCCTGGCTGCGCGAGCACGCCCCCGTGCGCTGGACCAAGCTGCCCAGCGGGGTGGACGCGTGGCTGGTCACCCGGTACGCCGATGCCAAGCAGGCGCTGGCCGACCAGCGGCTCAGCAAGAACCCCGCGCACCACGCCGAGACCGCGCAGGCCAAGGGCAAGACCGGTATCCCCGGTGAGCGCAAGGCCGATCTGATGACCCACCTGCTGAACATCGACCCGCCGGACCACACCCGGCTGCGCAGGCTGGTCAGCAAGGCGTTCACCCCGCGCCGGGTGGCCGAGTTCGCGGACCGCGTGCAGGAGCTGACCGACGACCTCATCGACCGGTTCGCCGAGCGGGGCTCGGCCGACCTCATCCACGAGTTCGCCTTCCCGCTCCCCATCTACGCCATCTGCGACCTGCTCGGCGTCCCGCGCGAGGACCAGGACGACTTCCGGGACTGGGCGGGCATGATGATCCGGCACGGCGGCGGGCCCCGGGGCGGGGTGGCGCGGTCGGTGAAGAAGATGCGCGGGTATCTCGCCGAGCTCATCCACCGCAAGCGCCAGGCCCTCCCCGACGAGCCCGCGCCCGGCGAGGACCTCATCTCGGCGCTCATCCGGGCCTCCGACCACGGCGAGCACCTCACCGAGAACGAGGCCGCCGCGATGGCCTTCATCCTGCTCTTCGCCGGGTTCGAGACCACCGTCAACCTCATCGGCAACGGCACCTACGCACTGCTCACCCACCCGGAGCAGCGCGAGCGGCTCCAGCGTTCGCTGGCCGCCGGGGAGAGGGGCCTGCTCCAGACCGGACTGGAGGAACTGCTGCGCTACGACGGACCGGTGGAGCTGGCCACCTGGCGTTATGCCACCGGGCCGCTCACCATCGGCAGCCAGGACATCGCGGCCGGGGACCCGGTGCTGGTGGTCCTCGCGGCCGCCGACCGCGATCCCGACCGGTTCGCCGACCCGGACCTGCTCGACCTCGGCCGCCGCGACAACCAGCACCTCGGTTACGGACACGGCATCCACTACTGCCTGGGCGCCCCGCTCGCCCGGCTGGAGGGCCAGACCGCGCTGGCCACCCTGCTCGGACGGCTGCCCGATCTGCGCCTGGCGGCCGACCCGGCCGAACTGCGCTGGCGCGGCGGACTCATCATGCGTGGACTGCGCACACTCCCGGTGGAGTTCACACCGGTCCGTCCCAGCCGTGAAACCTCACATGACGGACGTTCAACTATGTGATCTTCACGTGATCTGTGCGGCATGAACTTGTGACAACGGATCGTCTGACGCTACGTTCACCCATCAGTGTGGCGTCGAGCATCACCTGCCACGCCGTACTGCTGTCGCACGAAAGGCAACCGCATGCTCTCCGGGAACGGTAGGCACCGTCGCCCCCGCCAGGCTCCGGCGCTCCTCGTCGCGGCCGGCGTGACCACGTCCGCCATCGCCATCCCGCTCCTCGGGGCGGCCAGCGCGAACGCGGCCGACGGCACCACCTGGGACAAGGTCGCCGAGTGCGAGAGCGGAGGCTCCTGGAGCGCCGACACCGGCAACGGCTACTACGGCGGTCTCCAGATATCCCAGGACGACTGGGAGAAGTACGGCGGCACGCAGTACGCGGGCAGTGCCGACCAGGCCAGCCGTTCGCAGCAGATCTCGGTGGCGGAGAAGATCCTCTCCGACCAGGGCACCACCCACTGGGCCACCTGCGCCCTGATCGCCGGGCTCACCTCCAACTCCGGCTCGGTCGACGTCGACACGGGGGTGAGCGAGTCCCCGTCCGCGGACAAGGGCGACTCCGGCACCGATGACGACACGTCCGGCGAGTCCCCCGAGGCGAGCACCCCGGCCGAGGACTCCGGCTCGCCCGCGCCGTCGGACTCTGCCGCCTCGTCCTCCCCGTCCGCCGAGGAGACCGGCAAGTCGTCCCCGAGCGCCGACGCCAAGGCCGGTTCGGGGCACTCCGGCAAGGACACCGACACCTCCCGGTCCGGCGGCTCCGCGCCCGCGGCCTCCGAGGGCGGCTACCAGGGCGGTTCGTCTTCCCGCGCCGACGCGGGCAAGGACGCGGACGAGTCGTGGGAGGACGGCGGCTCCTGGAGCCTCGTCGACACCGGCGACCTCGGCGGCGGCGGCCGTCACCGCGGGAGCAGCGCCGCGGAGGGCGTGACGGGCGGTCAGCACACGGCCGGCACCGGACGCCACGCCACCGCCTCCCCGGGCACCTACACCGTCCGCGACGGCGACACGCTCGGCTCCATCGCCGACTCCCTGGATGTGCGGGGCGGGTGGGAAGCGCTCTACTCCGCGAACGAGCAGGCCATCGGCGGCGACCCGAACCATGTCGACCCGGGGCAGACCCTGAAGCTGCCGGGCGAAACGGACGCCGAATAGCGGGATTTGACGCCCACTATCTTCTTATATGTCCCATTTGGTGAAAGTGTGGGATGACTCTCAGAAGCCTTGATCGTCTTTGAATTTCGCCTCGGCGCATGTCTACGGTCGGGACCGCTCGTCACCACGAGCCCCCGAGGCCGCAACGCCGAATCCTGCCAGCGGCCGCCGGGGACAACCGTCGCGTAAAGCGCCGTAGGCAGGAGCGGGGGACCCAAGGTACGTGCCCGACCCGGTGTTTCGACGCCGGTGCGGGCTTGGGGTGGAGCCACGCCTTCCGGGAGTGATGGGGAGGGGTGGCCGGGCACTCATCCGGCCCGAACCCGACAGCTCACCTCGCAGGCGTCGGTGAGGGGATCGATCCATGCTGTTCTCCAGCAAGGGCATGCACCGTCGCCCGTCCAAGACCGCCCGTGTCCTCGCGCTCGCCGGTGTCGCCGGCGCGGCCGTCGTGGGCCCGGTGATGGCGTCGGGCAGCGCCTCCGCCGCCACCGGTTCCGAGTGGGACGCCGTCGCGCAGTGCGAGTCGGGCGGCAACTGGTCCATCAACACCGGCAACGGCTTCTACGGCGGTCTGCAGTTCTCCGCCTCCACCTGGTCCGGCTACGGCGGCACGCAGTACGCCGCCACCGCCGACAAGGCGACCAAGGAGCAGCAGATCACCGTCGCCGAGAAGGTGCTCGCCGCCCAGGGCAAGGGCGCCTGGCCGGTCTGCGGCACCGGCCTGTCCAGCACGCCGTACAGCGGCTCGGCCGCCCCGGCGCCGTCCGCGGACAGCAAGACGGAGGACAAGGCCGCGGCCGACACCTCCGAGCGCGCCGCCGACGACCAGGCCGCCTCCCGCTCGACCGAGCGCCCGGACGCGAGCAACACCGTCACCACCCCGACCGGCCAGAAGGTCGAGAAGGGCGACGGCGAGTACAAGGTGGTCAAGGGCGACACGCTCAGCTCCATCGCCGCGAAGCACAAGGTCGAGGGCGGCTGGAAGAAGCTGTTCGACCTGAACAAGGACATCGTGAAGAAGGCCGACGTCATCTTCCCCGGCCAGATGCTGCACCTGAAGTAACCGCGACCCGTTCACGGGGACCGGCCCCCCCGAACCCGTCCGGCCCCGTGAACCTCCGGTCCCCTGACGGACCCCCCGCCCCGGTGCGCGTTCCCCCCGCGCGCCGGGGCGGTGCGCTTTCCGCCCCCCCGGCCCATTCCTCCCCGGCCCATTCCTCCCCGCCCATTGCCCAGAACCCTTTGTTCCGGGCGTGAACAATGGGTACGGTCTCCCTGTCCCACCCCGTCCATGAGGCGGTCGGTCGACGGCCGACGCCCCGGGGACGGTTAGGCTCTAGACGCTGGGCATGCCATCAGGCACCCGCCCCGCACCGAACGCGTCACATCCACGAAGGAGATGCTCGTGCCGTCCATCGACGTCGTCGTAGCTCGGGAGATCCTGGACTCCCGAGGCAACCCCACGGTCGAGGTCGAGGTCGGCCTCGACGACGGCAGCACGGGTCGTGCCGCCGTCCCGTCCGGCGCCTCCACCGGTGCCTTCGAGGCCATCGAGCTGCGTGACGGTGACCCGAACCGCTACCTGGGCAAGGGTGTCGAGAAGGCCGTCCTCGCCGTCATCGAGCAGATCGGCCCGGAGCTCGTCGGCTACGACGCCACCGAGCAGCGCCTGATCGACCAGGCCATGTTCGACCTGGACGCCACCGACAACAAGGGCTCGCTCGGCGCCAACGCCATCCTCGGCGTCTCGCTCGCCGTCGCCCACGCCGCCTCCGAGGCCAGCGACCTGCCGCTGTTCCGCTACCTGGGCGGCCCGAACGCGCACCTGCTGCCGGTGCCGATGATGAACATCCTGAACGGCGGCTCGCACGCCGACTCCAACGTGGACATCCAGGAGTTCATGATCGCGCCGATCGGCGCGGAGTCCTTCTCCGAGGCCGTCCGCTGGGGCGCCGAGGTCTACCACACCCTCAAGAAGGTCCTGAAGAGCAAGGGCCTCGCCACCGGTCTCGGCGACGAGGGCGGCTTCGCGCCGAACCTCGGCTCCAACCGTGAGGCCCTCGACCTCATCCTCGAGGCCATCAAGGAGGCCGGCTACACCCCCGGCGAGCAGATCGCCCTCGCGCTCGACGTCGCCGCGTCCGAGTTCTACAAGGACGGCAAGTACCTCTTCGAGGGCAAGGAGCGCTCCGCCGCCGAGATGACGGAGTACTACGAGGAGCTGGTGGCGGCCTACCCGCTGGTCTCCATCGAGGACCCGCTGTTCGAGGACGACTGGGCGGGCTGGAAGGTCCTCACCGACCGCATCGGCGACAAGGTCCAGATCGTCGGCGACGACCTGTTCGTCACCAACCCCGAGCGCCTCGCCCGCGGCATCGAGGAGGGCGTCGCCAACGCCCTGCTGGTCAAGGTGAACCAGATCGGCTCGCTGACCGAGACCCTGGACGCCGTCGAGATGGCCCAGCGCAACGGCTACAAGTGCATGATGTCCCACCGCTCCGGCGAGACCGAGGACGTCACCATCGCCGACCTGGCCGTCGCCACCAACTGCGGCCAGATCAAGACCGGCGCCCCGGCCCGCTCCGAGCGCGTCGCCAAGTACAACCAGCTCCTGCGCATCGAGGAGATCCTGGACGACGCCGCGGTCTACGCCGGCCGCAGCGCCTTCCCGCGCTTCAAGGGCTGACCCCGGCGGGTCGGCGCGAGCCGGCCCCGCCCGTCGTACGTACGTCCCCGGACCCGGTCCCGTACCGTGTCCGGGGACGTACGCACGTGTGAGCTCGAAAGCACGCGCACAGCAGAAGACGCACAGGCACAGTGGAGGCGGAGCGCCAGATGGCCGCGAGGGACCGGGACCGTTTCTCCACCACGACCAGGCTGCGGCTGCTCGGTGAGCAGACGGCGGCCCGTGTCTACCGCTCCCAGACCAAGCGGCAGGCCCGCCGCTCCCGCCTCACCGGCCGGGCCGCGCTGCTGGCCCTCGTGCTGTGCTCGCTCATCGTCGCGCTCGCCTATCCGATGCGGCAGTACGTGTCCCAGCGCGCCGAGATCGCGGACCTGAGACACCGCCAGGAGCAGGCCCGCGACCGGGTCGAGCAGCTCAGGGACACCAAGGCCCGCTGGCAGGACGACGCCTACGCCGAGCAGCAGATCCGGCGCCGGCTGCACTACGTGATGCCCGGCGAGACCGGGTTCGTCGTGATCGACCCGGGCGCCGCCAAGCAGTCCCGTACCGACAAGGGGGCCGCCCACCGGCCCTGGTACGCGAACGTCTGGGACGGCGTCGACAAGTCCGACGCCTCCGACCAGTGACCGGCACCCGCCGGTGACCGAAGACCAGCCACCTACGGAAGCAGTCATGGAAACGCCCCCGCCCCACACCCCGCGCACCGAGCCCACCGAGGCGGACATCGCCGCCTTCGAGCTCCAGCTCGGCCGCCCGCCGCGCGGCCTGCGGGCCATCGCCCACCGCTGCCCGTGCGGTCAGCCGGACGTCGTGGAGACGGCGCCCCGGCTGCCCGACGGCACGCCCTTCCCGACGACGTACTACCTGACGTGCCCGCGCGCCGCCTCGGCGATCGGCACGCTGGAGGCCAACGGCGTCATGAAGGAGATGACCGAGCGGCTCCAGTCCGACCCGGAGCTGGCCGCCGCCTACCGGGCCGCGCACGAGGACTACATCCGACGCCGCGACGAGATCGAGGTCCTGGCGGGCTTCCCCAGCGCGGGCGGCATGCCCGACCGGGTGAAGTGCCTGCACGTCCTGGTCGCCCACTCGCTGGCCGCCGGTCCCGGTGTGAACCCGCTGGGCGACGAGGCCATCGCCATGCTGCCCGAGTGGTGGGCGAAGGGTCCGTGCGTGACGCCCGGCGACGCCTGCGGCGCGCAGCCGGCCGAGCCCGGTGAGGAGAGCCGGTGACCCGCGTCGCCGCCGTGGACTGCGGCACCAACTCCATCCGGCTGCTCGTCGCCGACGTGGACCGTCGGACGGGTGAACTGACCGACCTGGACCGGCGGATGACGATCGTCCGGCTCGGCCAGGGCGTCGACCGCACCGGCCGGCTCGCCCCCGAGGCGCTGGAGCGCACCTTCGCCGCCTGCCGGGAGTATGCCGGGGTCATCCGCGAACTCGGCGCGGAGAAGGTGCGGTTCGTCGCCACCTCCGCCTCGCGCGACGCGGAGAACCGGGACGAGTTCGTCCGCGGTGTCGTGGACATCCTCGGGGTGGAGCCGGAGGTCATCACCGGCGACCAGGAGGCGGAGTTCTCCTTCACCGGCGCGACCGGGGAGCTGAAGGGCGGCGACCACCTGGAGAAGCCGTACCTGGTGGTGGACATCGGCGGCGGCTCCACCGAGTTCGTCGTCGGCGACGACCACGCGCGGGCCGCGCGGTCCGTGGACATCGGCTGTGTGCGTCTGACCGAACGGCACCTGGTGCACGACGGCGAGGTCACCGACCCGCCCACGCACGAGCAGGTCGCCGCCATGCGGGCCGACATCCGGGCCGCGCTCGACCTCGCGGCCCAGACCGTGCCGCTCGGCGAGGCGCGCACCCTGGTCGGACTCGCGGGCTCGGTCACCACGGTGTCCGCCATCGCCCAGGAGCTGCCGGAGTACGACTCCGCCCGCATCCACCACTCCCGGATCTCGCGGGCCCGGGTCCGCCAGATCACCGAGTGGCTGCTCGGCTCCACGCACGCCGAGCGCGCGGAGATCCCCTCCATGCACCCGGGCCGGGTCGACGTGATCGGCGCGGGTGCCCTCGTGCTGCTCTCGATCATGGAGCGGACCGGTGCCGAGGAGGTCGTCGTCAGCGAGCACGACATCCTCGACGGCATCGCGTGGTCCATCGCGTAGCGAGGCCCGACGGCCGTACGAGAACGGCTTGTTACCGCCCAGTAGTGTGCGGCTGAGCAGGCTGGACGACGTTTGAGCACCCCCCGCGGGGCGGCCGACACGCCGCTTCGCGGGGCTCCGCCGGAAACCTTCGTGAAGTTCTTCACAAGGAATTCGGCCCTGGTGGGGGATACGGGGGTCCGCATTGACCCGTTCGGGGGTTCAACCACCCCTGGAGCGTGCTCACAACCGTATTGCGAGGGTGTTTCGCGGGGATGTCGAAAGCACCCGGAAAGGGTGCCCCGCGAGTGGCTCCGGAGGCCGGACGGCCAGCTCAAGAGGCATTGACAACGGGTCCGGGCGGCTCACGGTTCCCCCTCGTGAACATGACTTGCGTCACGTGAGTGGCGGAGGATAACACACCCCCTCCACAAGCTTGTGAAGGGGCGCACGAGCTACCCCCCAGGGGCGGGTGGATACTCGATCCCATGAGCACCACGGAGCGTCCCAGGATCCTCGTAGTAGGCGGTGGGTACGTAGGCCTGTACGCGGCTCGGCGCATCCTCAAGAAGATGCGCTTCGGCGAGGCGACCGTCACGGTCGTCGACCCCCGGTCGTACATGACCTACCAGCCCTTCCTCCCCGAAACCGCCGCCGGCAACATCTCCCCTCGCCACGTCGTCGTACCGCTGCGACGCGTGCTGCCGAAGGCGGAGGTCCTCACCGGCCGGGTCACCACCATCGACCAGGACCGCAAGGTCGCCACGATCGCCCCCCTCGTGGGCGAGGCGTACGAGCTGCCGTTCGACTACCTGGTCATCGCCATGGGCGCGGTCTCCCGCACCTTCCCGATCCCCGGTCTCGCCGAGCAGGGCATCGGCATGAAGGGCATCGAGGAGGCCATCGGCCTGCGCAACCACGTCCTCGAGCAGCTCGACAAGGCCGACTCGACGACCGACGAGGAGATCCGCCGCAAGGCGCTCACCTTCGTCTTCATCGGCGGTGGCTTCGCGGGCGCGGAGACCATCGGCGAGGTCGAGGACATGGCCCGCGACGCCGCCAAGTACTACAAGAACGTGTCCCGCGAGGACATGCGCTTCGTCCTGGTCGACGCCGCCGACAAGATCCTTCCCGAGGTCGGCCCCAAGCTCGGCCAGTACGGCAAGGAGCACCTGGAGAGCCGCGGTGTGGAGATCTACCTCTCCACCTCCATGGACTCCTGCGTCGACGGCCACGTCGTGCTGAAGAACGGCCTCGAGGTCGACTCCGACACGATCGTGTGGACCGCGGGCGTCAAGCCCAACCCGGCGCTCGCCCGCTTCGGTCTGCCGCTCGGCCCGCGCGGTCACGTCGACTGCGCGACGACCCTCCAGGTGCAGGGCACGGACTACATCTGGGCCGCCGGCGACAACGCCCAGGTCCCGGACCTCGTCGGCCGCAAGGCGGGCAACGAGAACGCCTGGTGCCCGCCGAACGCCCAGCACGCGCTGCGCCAGGCCAAGGTCCTCGGCGACAACGTGGTGTCCGGCATGCGGGGCTTCCCGCAGAAGGACTACGAGCACGCCAACAAGGGCGCCGTCGCGGGTCTCGGCCTGCACAAGGGCGTGGCGATGATCGTCATGGGCAAGATGAAGATCAAGCTCAAGGGTCGTCTCGCCTGGTACATGCACCGCGGTTACCACGGTATGGCCATGCCGACCTTCAACCGCAAGATCCGCGTCTTCGCGGACTGGACCCTCGGCATGTTCCTCAAGCGCGAGGTCGTCGCCCTCGGCGCCATGGAGCACCCGCGCGAGGAGTTCTACGAGGCCGCCAAGCCCGCCCCGGTCGCCGCCGCGCCGAAGACCGAGGAGAAGGCCAAGGCTTCCTGACCTCCGGTCAGCCTCGGCACCCGGCTTCATCCGAAGGACCTCCCGCCATCCGTGGTGCGGGAGGTCCTTCGGCGTTCCCGGCCCGCCGCGTCCCTCGTTTTGCCCTGTCGTAACCCCAATGCGGGACTGTGCCGGGTACGCGCGGGTGTTTACGTGGTAACGGACATCCGGGATCGTCGTCTTGGAGGTGTGCGTCATGGCCCACGCCGCGTCGCGCTTGGTGAACGCTGCCGAACAACTGCTGGGGGCACCGCTGCCGGTGCGGGTCCGGGCCTGGGACGGCTCGCAGGCCGGACCGCCGGGAGCCCCCGTGATCGTCGTCCGCAACCGGCGCGCCCTGCGCCGTGTGCTGTTCAAGCCGGGGGAACTGGGCCTGGCCCGCGCCTGGGTCTCCGGCGACCTCGACATCGAGGGCGACCTCTACACCGCCCTCGGCGCCCTGGCCGGCCCGCTCTGGGAGCACGACGACGACGCCGAAGGCCGCTCCCTCGCCCGGACCCTGCGCGACCCCGCCGCGCGGGCCGCCGTCCGCGAACTGGTGCGGCTCGTCGGGCCGCCGCTGCCCCCGGCCCCGCCGCGCGAGGAGATCCGCAGACGGCGCCATCTGCACACCCGCCGTACCGACAAGCGGGCCATCAGCCACCACTACGACGTCGGCAACGACTTCTACGAGCTGATCCTCGGCCCGTCCATGGTGTACTCCTGCGCCTACTGGGAGGACGGCGGCTCCCTGGAGACCGCCCAGCGCGACAAGCTCGGACTCGTCGCGGCGAAGCTCGGCCTGAGGCCCGGTCAGCGGCTGCTGGACGTGGGCTGCGGCTGGGGGTCGATGGCCATCCACGCGGCGCGCGAGCACGGCGTGAGCGTCGTCGGCGTCACCATCTCCCAGGAGCAGGCCGCCCTCGCCCGCAAGCGCGTCGCCGAGGAGGGGCTCACCGACCGGGTCGAGATCCGCGTCCAGGACTACCGCGACGTCCGCGACGGCCCCTACGACGCGATCTCCTCCATCGGCATGGCCGAGCACGTCGGCGCCGAACGCTACCTGGACTACGCCCGCGACCTGTACGGCCTGCTGAAGCCCGGCGGACGGCTGCTCAACCACCAGATCGCCCGCCGCCCGCGGCGTGACGAGACGGAGTACGAGGTCGACGCGTTCATCGACTCCTACGTCTTCCCCGACGGCGAACTCGCCCCGGTCGGCACCACCGTCACCCAGCTGGAACGCGCCGGTTTCGAGGTGCGGGACGTGGAGTCGCTGCGCGAGCACTACGCCCGCACCCTGCGCTCCTGGGTGACCAACCTGGAGGGCGACTGGGAGCGCGCGATGCGGCTCGCCGGACCCGGCCGGGCCCGCGTCTGGCGGCTGTACATGGCCGCCTCCGCGCTCGCCTTCGAGCGCAACCAGATCGGCGTCAACCAGGTACTCGCCGTGCGCACTCCGGAGTCCGGCACCTCCGGACTCCCGGCCCGCACCCGCACCTGGAACACCTGACGGCACACGTGGGGCCCCGCTCCGATCCCGGAACGGGGCCCCACGCCTACGGCCGCCCGGCGGCTACTCGGCCTTGATCGCCGCCAGCATGTTCAGCCGGGCCGCGCGCCGGGCCGGCCACAGCGCGGCCAGCACGCCCACCAGGGCCGCCAGCAGCAGGAACAGCGCCAGCCGGGACCAGGGGAGCACCAGCTCGTAGGTCGCCATCTTCGTGCCCAGCAGCTCACCGGCCGCCCAGCCGAAGAACACGCCGAGGCCGATGCCCAGCACCCCGCCGAACAGCGAGATGACCAGGGACTCCAGGCGGACCATCCGCTTGACCGACCCGCGCTCCAGGCCGATCGCCCGCAGCATGCCGATCTCCTGGGAGCGCTCGAACACCGACATGGCCAGGGTGTTGATGACACCGAGGACCGCGACCACCACGGCCATGCCGAGCAGGCCGTAGACCAGGTTCAGCATCAGCGTGAAGATCTTCGCGATGCCGTCGGAGATGTCCTTCTTGTCCTGTACCTGGATGGCCGGGTTGGAGCCGAGGGCCTTGGCCAGCCGGTCCTTCGTGGCGTCCGAGGCGCCGTCCTGCATGCGCACCAGGACCTGCATGTCGGCCGGGGCGCGCAGGTGCGGGGTGAGCACCTTGTCGTCGATCATGATGCCGCGGATCATCTCGTTGCCCTCGTAGACCCCGGCGACGGTCAGGGTGCTCCTCTTGCCGTCCTCGAAGAACGCGGTGAGCTTCGAACCGGCCTTCCAGCCGTGCTCCTTCGCACGGTCGGCGTCCACCACGATCCGCGAACCGGACACGTCGAACGTGCCCTGCTTCACCTTCAGGTCGGTCAGCTGGCCGATCGCCGAGCCGTTGACGCCGGTCAGGAACTCCGTGCCGCCGTCGATGCGGGAGGCGCCGTTGCGCAGCGGACTGGACGCGGCGACCCCGTCGGAGGAGGCCAGCTTCCCGGCGACGTCGGGGGAGAGCGGGGTGTGGTTGGCCATCGAGACGATGTAGTCCGCGCGGATCGCTCCGGCGGCCATCTTGTCGATGGACTTCTGCAGGCTGCCCGCCATCACCGTCATGCCGGTGATCAGGGTCAGGCCGATCATCAGCGCGGAGGCGGTGGCCGCCGTACGGCGCGGGTTGCGCACCGCGTTCTGCCGGGCCAGGCGGCCCGAGACGCCGAACAGACGCAGGACCGGGGCGGTCGCCGCGATCAGCGGGCGCGACAGCAGCGGGGTCAGCACGAACACGCCGATGATCAGCAGCACCGCGCCCAGGCCCATCGCGCCCTGGCCCTTGTCGGTGTCCATGGTGGTGGCCGCGAGGACCACCGCCGCGCCGGCCGCCGCGAAGAGCGAGCCGATGGTGTTGCGCACCACCAGCGAGCGGGTGGTGGCGGTCGCGTGCACGCTGTTCATCGCCGCGACCGGCGGGATCTTCGCGGCCCGGCGGCCGGGCAGCCAGGCGGCGAGCACGGTGATGACGATGCCGACGGCGAGCGCGGCGACCACCGTGCCCGGCGTGACCACCAGCGGCCCGTCCGGCATGGACGCGCCGAAGGAGTTCAGCATGGCGCGCAGACCGGCGCCGATGCCGACACCGGCGGCGAGACCGGCCACGCCCGCGACCGTGCCGACCGCGAACGCCTCGGCCAGCACCGAGCGGGTGACCTGGCCGCGCGAGGCGCCGACCGCCCGCAGCAGGGCGAGTTCCTTGGTGCGCTGGGCGACCAGCATGGTGAAGGTGTTGGCGATGATGAAGGTGCCGACGAACAGGGCGATGCCGGCGAACACCAGCAGCACCTGGCGCAGACCGCTCATGGAGGAGGAGATCTGCTCCGCCTGGTCGGCGGCGAGCTTCTCACCGGTGGTGGTGCTGACCTGGCCGGCCGGGAGCGCCTTGTCCAGCGCCGCCTTGAGCGCGCTCTGGCTGGTGCCGGGGGCGGCGGCCACGTCGATCTCGTCGTAGCCTCCCTTCTTGCCGAACAGGGTCTGCGCGGTCGGCGTGTCGAAGAGGGTGAGGCTGCCGCCCGCGGCCACGTTGCCGTCGTCGGTGTTGAAGACGCCGGCGACGCGCGGGGTGAGCACCGGGCCGTCGATGGAGAGGCGGACGGTGTCACCGACGCGATAGCCGGTGCGCCGGGCGGTCTCGGAGTCGATCAGCAGCTCGCCCGCGCCGTGCGGGGCGTGGCCGGAGACGAGCGTGTAGCGGGCGTCCTTCGTGCCCCAGTAGTTGCCGCCCATCGACTGCCAGCCGTCGCCGACCAGCTTGCCGTGCTTGTCGGCGAGCGCGGTGAAGCCGCTGACGACACCGGTGGCGGAGGCGGCGCCGGGCGCCTTCTCGGCCTTGGCCAGCAGCGCCGGGGTCAGGTCCGGGGTGGAGCCGACCCGGTCGCCGCTCGCCTTCTGGTGCTTGGCCTTGACGGCCACGTCGACGCCGTCGAAGCCCTGGGCGGAGCTGTTCTCGAAGGCGCGGGAGAGGGTGTTGGTGAAGACCAGCGTCCCGGACACGAAGGCGACGCCGAGCATGACGGCGAGCACCGTCATCATCAGCCGGGCCTTGTGCGCGAGGACGTTGCGCAGCGCGGTGCGGAACATCAGCTCGTACGGCCCTTCGCGTCGAATCGCTTCATCAGGTCGAGGACGGAGTCGGCCGTCGGGTCCTGGATCTCGTCGACGATCCGGCCGTCGGCGAGGAAGACCACCCGGTCCGCGTAGGCGGCGGCGACCGGGTCGTGGGTGACCATGACCACCGTCTGGCCCAGCTCGCGCACGGAGTTGCGCAGGAAGCCCAGCACCTCGGCGCCGGAGCGGGAGTCGAGGTTTCCGGTCGGCTCGTCACCGAAGATGATGTCCGGCTTGGAGGCCAGGGCGCGGGCCACGGCGACGCGCTGCTGCTGGCCGCCGGAGAGCTGGGAGGGGCGGTGCGAGAGGCGGCCGGACAGGCCGACCATCGCGATCACGCGGTCCAGCCACTCCTTGTCGGGCTTGCGGCCCGCGATGTCCATCGGCAGCGTGATGTTCTCCAGCGCGGTCAGCGTCGGGAGCAGGTTGAACGCCTGGAAGATGAAGCCGATCTTGTCCCGGCGCAGCCGCGTGAGCTGCTTGTCCTTCAGCGAACCCAGCTCCGTCTCGCCGATGCGCACCGATCCGGAGGAGAAGGAGTCCAGCCCGGCCACGCAGTGCATCAGCGTGGACTTGCCGGAGCCGGACGGGCCCATGATCGCGGTGAACTCGGCCTGCCGGAAGTCGACGGAGACCTGGTCGAGGGCGACCACGCGGGTCTCACCCTGCCCGTAGATCTTCGACAGCTCCGTGGCGCGCGCGGCCACGGCGGTGGTCCTGCCGGTGGTGGGGGTGGTGGTCACGGGGTGAGGCTCCTGTCCGACGGGTCTCGGGTGTCTGTTCCCATCGTCCCCGTTCCCGGAGGCCGTCCGGTCAGACGCTGTACCCGTTCCCGACCGCGACTGGGGTCGGAGGGAGCCGCGCGGTGTCATACCTGGGGAGGACGGCCGACCCTGAGGCCGTCTGCCACCGGGAACAGGGGGACCGCCCTTGTTCGGTAGGTGAAATTCCGTCATTCCGCGTACGTGCGTCGGAGTGTCCCGGCAGGCTGTTGGCAAGTGCGGATGGCTCGTACCGTGGTCTGATGCACCCTCAGACATCAATAAAATAAGACAACATCGGTCCGTCCTTTCCGCTGCCCGAGCGAGCCCTCCCGATAGGCTCAGGATCTCGAAGCGGAGCCCACGGCCTGCCCGGATGGTGGAATGCAGACACGGCGAGCTTAAACCTCGCTGCCCCTTCGCGGGCGTGCCGGTTCGAGTCCGGCTCCGGGCACATTCCTTGTCATGGCGGACCGGCGGACCGGCCCTACAGTCCCCCCGCTTCCTCAGCCCTCGTACACCGTCAGCACCGCCCCGTCGACCTCGACGCTGCGGCCCGCCCGCATGCCGTTGCGGCGCAGGGCGGCCAGGCAGGTGTGGAAGAGGGCCAGCTCCGCGGGGTCGAGGATGGCGGCGGCGAGGTCGAGCAGTTCGCGGACCGCGCGGTCGGTGAGGACCTCGGGGAGTTCGCCGGACAGGAGTACGACGGACTCGCCGTCCGGGCCCCTGACCACCGCCGTGGCCGGCCCGCCATGCACGAACAACACGTTCCCCCCAAGGGCCCGTGGTCGTGCGGCTCTCGCTCCTCGGGCAGGACGAGAGACTAGCGGGGGATCTCGGCCCGTTCGGGGGGACTTGCTTTCTTTTTCCGAGTTGACGGAAGCGTGCCCGGGTGAGGGCGCCGCCCGGACACCCCGGGACGCGCCCCGGCGCCCGCCTCAGGCGTCCGGTGCCTGCTTCGCCGACCGGCCGAGCAGCGACTCCACCAGGGCGGCGACGTGTCTGCGGTCGTCGGAGGAGAGCTGCTGCACGCTGGCGATGAGCAGGTCCACCTCGGGGTCACCGGAGCGGGGCGCGGCCGGGCCGTCGTCCTCGCCGGCCGGAGTGCCGTACACGTGGATGCCGCACGCCTCGGCGGCCGCCCGGCGGACGGCGTCCAGCGGGAGCTGGAGCCCCTTGGCCAGGCCCTCCAGGGTGCCGGCCTGGGGCATGCGCACCACGCGGTCGGTGGTGGCCAGGTGGTGGACGGTGGAGCGGGGTACGCCGCCGCGTCGCGCCACTTCGCCGTAGGACCAGCCCTCGCGGTCCAGGCGTTCGCGGATCAACTGCTGCAGTGCGTTGGCCACCGTTGGTCACTTCCTGCTCGTCCTGCTCGCCGCTCGGCCGCACGTCCCTGTCGGGAGGGAGTCTACGGGCCAGTAGGTGAACCGCCGAAGGGGTGATTACCCGAAAGGGTTGCGGGACGCCCTCGCGAGGCCCTAGTGTCCAATCTCGTTGGACAGCTCGTCCGACCAAGTTGGACAGAGTCCGGGGGGAACCTGACTCGGTCCGACCGGAAGTGCCCATTTCCCGAGGGGGAATCATCATGATGGACGCCCACGAGCTCGAGGCCGAGTCCGCCGAACTGCTGCCCGGCCGCGAGGCCCTCGGCAAGCTGAAGTTCAGCTTCGGCAAGACGGTCAACGTCACCAAGCACGTCGCCAACATCGAGGCGGCCAACCAGTCGGCCGCGCTCAACGACCACTCGGCGTGGTCCGTCGCCAACTCCGGTGCCTCGCAGGCCATCAGCGTCAGCCAGTAGTCCGCGCGCTCCACCGCCCACGACACCAGATCATCAGGAGAGGACACCCATCATGAGCATGGACATGCGCGACCTGGACTCCGAGTCCGCCGAGCTGCTGCCGGGCCGCGAGGCCCTGGGCAAGCTGAAGTTCAGCTTCAACAAGACGGTCAACGTCACCAAGCACGTGGCCAACATCGAGGCCGCGAACCAGTCGGCCGCGCTCAACGACCACTCCGTGTGGTCGGACGCCCAGTCGCACGCCGGACAGACGATCACCGTCAAGCAGTAGCCCCACCGCCGCGACGGCGTTCGCGGGGGCGGGCCGTGCCCGGGTACGGGACGGTCCGCCCCCGCGGTCATGCCGGGGGGAAGGCGGCGGTGAGGCGGCATCGACGTGGATCAATGTGGGGGGAGACCACAGATGACGGTGCTGGGGAACGGCACGACCACGCTCCACGACACCGGCCCGCTGCCCGGACCAGGTGGCTGGCCAGTGACGTACGAGCAGGTGGCGACCGGCAGTCTGCCGGCAGCCGGGGTGCCCGCCCGGCCCGTCCCGAGGCTGAGCGCCGGGATGCGGCTGCACGGCGAGTACCAGGGCTCGGGGTTCACCGAGTCCAAGTACATCGCCCGTCGGGGGGACGGGCAGGTCGTGCAGCTCTCGCGCCTGCTGTACCTGGTGGCGTCGTCCGTCGACGGAATCCGCGACGACGACACGATCGCCCACCGGGTCAGCGCGCGCTTCGGCCGCGAGGTCAGCGCGGAGAACATCCGCTACCTCGTGGAGAACAAGCTCGAACCGCTCGGCGTGACCGTGCCCGAGGGGCAGGAGAGCGACGAGGTCGACGCCCCGCGCTCCGACCTGCTGCTCGCCCTCAAGGGGCACCGGGTCATCTTCGACGAGCGCCGCACGGCGCGGATCGCGCGGTCGCTGACCTGGCTGCACCGGCCGGTGGTGGTCGCCGCGGTGCTGCTGGCGGCCGTCGTCATGGACGTCTGGCTGTTCGGCTTCTTCGGGGCGATCGAACCGGTGCTGGAGGTGCTCGACCAGCCGGTGCTCATCCTGCTGGTCTTCGTCCTCACCGTGGCCTCCCTCGTCTTCCACGAGTTCGGCCACGCCTCCGCGTGCCGGTACGGCGGCGCCAGACCCGGCTGCATCGGCTGCGGGCTCTTCCTGATCTGGCCGTCCATGTACACCGACGTCACCGACGTCTACCGGATCAACAAGGCCGGGCGCATCCGCACCGACTTCGGCGGGGTCTACTTCAACGTCGTCTTCATGCTGGTCATGGCCGGGGCCTACTTCGCCACCGGGGAGCCGTTCTTCCTGGCCGCGGTCTACCTCGGCCACTTCGAGATCCTGGAACAGCTCATGCCGGCCGTCCGCCTGGACGGCTACTACATCCTGGGCGACCTCGCGGGCGTCCCGGACCTGTACGGCAAGATCAAGCCGATCCTGCTCTCCCTGGTCCCGGGCAAGCGGGGACAGGCGGCCCGCGTGGAGGTCGCGGGGCTGAAGAAGTCCGCGCGCACCATCGTCGCCACCTGGGTGCTCACCATGGTGCCGCTGATCATCGGCGAGCTGAGCTACGCCCTGTGGAACCTGCCCCGGATCATCAGCACGATGATCCGCTCGCTCACCGAGCAGGTCACCGGCACCGGGTCGGCCTTCGCCGAGGGGGACGTGCTGCCGGGCGTCGTCGGAGTCCTCGGCACGCTCATGCTGCTGTTCCCGATGGCCGGTGTCCTCTATCTCTCCGTGAAGATCGGCGGCCGCCTCTTCCGGCTGGCCAAGCGCTCCACGGCCGGCCGGCCCGCCCTGCGGGTCGGGCTGTGCGCGGTGCTGCTCGCCGGACTCGGCGGACTGAGCTACGCCTGGATGTCCGGGGTCACCCCGCAGCCGCTGCCGAAGAAGCCGCCCATCGCGCCGATCCTGCAGCCGGGGGTGCCCACCACGGCGCCGCCGTCGCCGGACGCCTCGACGCCGGGCGCCGGCCCGGACGGCACCTCCGGCGGGCCGGGCACGGCCTCCGATGATCCCTCGGCGGTGCCCGGCGCACCGGCCGGGGGTGTCTCCGGGGAGCCCAGCGCCGGTGCCTCGGACGGCGCCTCCGCCTCCGCGCCGGAGTCGTCCGCCGGCGCGTCGGCGGCGGAGGGCGAGCCCACGCGCCGCGAGGACGGCCCGCGGCAGAGCGAGAGCAGCGGCGGGGAACCGGGCGGCGATCCGTCGCCCCGGCAGCCGCCGCCCCCGGTCACCGAGCCCTCGCCGGTCCCCTCGGAGAGCGCCGCCCCGACACCGACCGCCGAGCCCTCGACGGCGGCGCCGCCCACCAGCGATCCGCCGGTTCCGGTGTCGTCGTCCTGACCCCGTCGCGGCCCGGCCCGGCCACGCCCGTGCGTGTGCCGGGCCCCGTCATCAGCACGTCATCCATTCATCGGGAGAAACCCATGAGCAGCCACCGCAAACCATGCAGCAGCCCGTTCAGCGGGCGTGCCGTCCGTACCGTCCTCCTCGCCGCCGGGGCCGCCGGGGTCGCCACCGCCGTCCCGGCGCACGCCGCCACCGGGCCCGCCAGGTCCGCCGCGGTCGTCTCGGACAGCGTGTTCACCAACGCCAACCGGCTCCACCACACCCAGGCCCGCGACTCCTTCACCATCCGCCAGTTCGGCAAGGTCAACGCGACCTCCGTGCGCAACCAGGCCAACGCGGTCTCCATGGGCTGCTCGGTCGACGACCGCTGCCGTTCGGTCGCGCTGTCCTTCCAGATCGTCACGGTCGCCGGGGACGCCCACCACCTGAAGGCGGTCAACGTCAGCAACGCGTCCAACAAGTACTGCGACGGCTGCCAGACGCTGGCCGGCGCCTACCAGTTCGTCGTCTCCACGCCCCACAGGCTCACCCTGGACGCGGGAGCCCGCCGCCAGCTGGACGACGTCCACCGCAGGCTGGACGTGCTGACCCGGTCCACGCTGCCCGCCGCCGAGCTGCAGAAGCGGGTGGACGCCCTCGCGGGCGAGGTGAACGGCGTCCTCCAGGCCGCCGTGGCCAAGGCGCCCAAGGGCACCGAGAAGCCCGACGTCACCCTGCACCGCCGACTGGACGGCTGGCCGGGCCACTGACCCCGGCCTGACCGTCCCTCCCCGGCCGGCCGCCGGTCCCCGCGAGCGCCTCCCGCGGGGACCGGCGGCCGGCCTCTCGTGCGGGTGACCGGCATATAAAAGGACAGGTCCGGGAACATGGCTTCCGCGCGGCGCGTTGGTCAAGCACGGTGAAGGAAAGATCCTCCTTGAGGAGCAGAGACGATCCTTTGCCAATCCATTACTCTTGAGCCAAGGCTGCGCACGGCAGCCATGGAGGAGTGAAATGAGGAGCAGCAACCCGGTCTTCTCGCGCCGAGGATTCGGCCGCGACAACGGCTACGCAGGCTTCGACACCGCATCGCAGGCCGGGTACGCGCAGGGCAACCCGTACGGCCAAAACCCGTATGCGCAGAACCCGTACGCGCAGACGACCGTCGGCCAGGGCGCCCCGCCGCAGGCCCCGCCCGCCACCGGCCGGATGACCATGGACGACGTGGTCGTCCGCTCGGCGATCACGCTCGGCACCGTCGTCGTCGGCGCGGTGCTCGCCTGGGCCCTGCTGCCGGTCTCCACGACCAGCTACGCGCTGGCCTTCGGGTCCGCGATCATCGCCATGGTCCTGGGCCTGGTGCAGAGCTTCAAGCGCAAGCCGTCGCCCGCCCTGATCCTGGGATACGCCGTCTTCGAGGGCATCTTCCTCGGGGTCATCAGCGAGATGTTCAACAGCCGGTGGAGCGGCGCCCCCTTCCAGGCGGTGCTCGGCACCATGGCGGTCTCCGCCGCCACCCTGCTGGTCTACAAGGCGGGCTGGATCCGCGTCACCGCCCGGTACGCCCGCATCGGCATGACCATCGCCATCGCGTTCGTGCTGGCCATGGTCGTCAACATGCTGCTGGTCGCCTTCGGCGTCGCGCCGGACGGCGGTCTGCGCGGCATGGGCCCGCTGGGCGCGATCGTCGGCGTCATCGCCATCCTGCTCGGCGCGTTCTTCCTGACGCTGGACTTCAAGCAGATCGAGGACGGCATCGCCTACGGTGCCCCGCGCGAGGAGTCCTGGCTCGCCGCGTTCGGTCTCACCGTCTCCCTGGTGTGGATCTACCTGGAGATGCTGCGGCTGGTCGCCATCTTCAGCAACAACGACTAGCGCGAGAGCGCGCCGTCACGACGGAGGGCCCCCGGTGCGCACGCACCGGGGGCCCTCCGTCCTGTGCGGGCCGGGGCCCGTCAGCGCAGCTTGCGCGCGGCCCTCCTCAGGTCGTACTCGTGGACGAGGGCCTTGGCGTGGCCGTACGCGAGGTTGTGCTCGTGCCTGAGCCAGTTGACCTTGTCCTCGAAGCGGAAGAGGGACGGTCCGTCCTCGACGGTGCGCAGCCAGTCGGCGACTTCGCGGCCGGTGCAGTGCGGGATGCGGGCGAGCAGGTTGCGGTGGGTCTCCTCGGAGAAGACTTGGGACATCGGCGCCTCCGGAAACAAGGGGATTAAGGCCGGTCCTTCGTGTCACCGTGCCCGAGCGCGGGCCGCTTGGCAACAGTGCCCGCGTTACGCTCGGCGCGTGCTGGATACGACGCCCCTGACCAAAGCAGTGGAACACTTCGCCGACCGGCTGCGCGCCGCCCCGCAGAGCCGGCTGCAGCGCGGCGCCGCCGCCGAGGCGCTGGCGGTCGCGCGGGAGCTGGCCCGGCGGGCCCAGGAACTGGAGGAGCCGGGCAGCGAGCCGCGCGAGATGCCGGACGCCGGGATGTTCGCGGCGGCCGACCAGATCACGGTGGCCGGGCACGACCTGGCGGTCGCGCTGCGCGGCGAGGACCAGCTCGCTCAGGCGGTGGAGCTGGTCGAGGAGGCCCGCAAGCGGGCCGGTGTCTGAGGCGCGGGTCAGAGAGAGGCGATGACCCGGTCGGCGAGGACGTACACCGTCTCCTCGCCGTAGGCGAAGGTCAGGGTGAAGGCGCCGGAGATGCCCGAGCCGCCCAGCAGGGAGGGCGCCTCGCCCTCGTGGAGCGCGGCGGCCAGCCGTTCGGCGGTCTCGCGGTGGCCCGGCGTCATGCACAGGGTGGTGCCGTCGGCGAAGACGTAGACGTCGAGGGTGCCCAGCGGGCCGGGGCGGACGTCGGCGAGCGCGGTGCCCTCGGCGGAGAGCCGCTCCAGGATGGTGACGGCGCGGTCCTCCTCGTCGCCCACGGGCGACTGCACGGGGACGAAGTCCGGGTGCGAGGGGTGGCGGCGGCGGGCCGCGGCCAGCTCGGGGGAGTCGCCGGTGAACTCGTCCGGCTCGACGGCCGGCTCCAGGCCCGCGAAGTCCGAGGGGCGGGGCAGGAACGTATCGGCGTCCAGGCCGTAGAGCGGGGGCGGCGCGTCGGAGAGGTCGCGGACCTCCTGCGCGGCCCAGAACGCGCGGGCCTCGGCCAGTTCGCGCTCCCGCTCCTCGGCGAGCGCGGCGGCCACGGCCTCGCGTATCTCCTCCGCGTCGGCGGTGGTGCGGGCCGCGGGCAGCAGCGCGCGGATCTCGGCCGCCTGGTTCGCGGAGAGCTGGGCCTGCAGCTCGGCGATCTGGCGGCGCAGCCGCAGCACGGTGCACAGGACGGCGACGCCCACGGCGCCCGTGGCGGCCGTGGTGAGCAGCAGGGCGATGGACATGGCGCTCACTGACGTACTCCCAGGTTCAAAGTCGACCCCCGACTTCCTACCTCAGCTTGAGGGGTGGGCTGACCGCCTGTCAGTGCGTAACGTCACGAAACGGACAGCCGATTGGTCTCCGTGGCCTCAGGCGCCACTCGGTTCACGGCATTGACCTGCGCCGATCCCCCAGTGCGCGAGATAGGTCACACCCTGGGGGAGATTGGATCACAAAACGGCCCAGAACCCGGGCGCTTTACCGGGTTCTGGGCCGTTCTCGACCGACCGTGCGGGAGTGGTCACCGAGGGTCGACCGGGAGGCGTCCCAGGGCCTGTCTTCCGGATCTTGCCGGGGTCGCGGGCCCTGGCACGCACGTCTGCGGCGTTGTCGTCGGTCGCCGACGCTCCGCGTCGACTCCCTCCTCCGCCTTGCAGCCGCACGCACCAGACCCCGCTCGGGTCCGCCCGAAGGGTGCCGTCGGCCCGAGCCGGCCTGATCCGGAAGAAAGGCCCTAGCTCAGGCGCTCGATGACCATCGCCATGCCCTGGCCGCCGCCGACGCACATGGTCTCCAGACCGAACTGCTTGTCGTGGAACTGCAGGGAGTTGATCAGCGTGCCGGTGATCCGGGCGCCGGTCATGCCGAAGGGGTGGCCGACCGCGATGGCGCCGCCGTTGACGTTGAGCCGGTCCAGGTCGATGCCCAGCTCCTGGTAGGAGGGGATCACCTGGGCGGCGAACGCCTCGTTGATCTCGACCAGGTCGATGTCGCCGACGCCGAGACCGGCGCGGCTCAGCGCCTGCTTGCTCGCCTCGACCGGGCCGAGGCCCATGATCTCGGGGGAGAGGCCGGAGACGCCGGTGGAGACGATGCGGGCGAGCGGGGTCAGCCCCAGCTCACGGGCCTTGGTGTCGCTCATGATGACCAGGGCCGCGGCGCCGTCGTTGAGCGGGCAGCAGTTGGCCGCGGTGACCAGGCCGTCGGGGCGGAAGACCGGCTTCAGGCCCTCGACGCCCTCCAGCGAGACACCCGCGCGCGGACCGTCGTCCTTGGCGACGACCGTGCCGTCGGGCAGCGTGACCGGGGTGATCTCGCGCTCCCAGAAGCCGTTCTTGATGGCTTCCTCGGCGAGGTTCTGCGAGCGGACGCCGAACTCGTCCATCTCCCGGCGGCTGATGCCCTTGAGGCGGGCGAGGTTCTCCGCGGTCTGGCCCATGGCGATGTACGCGTCCGGGACGAGGCCGTCCTCGCGCGGGTCGTGCCAGGTGGTGCCCTCCTGCTCGGCGACGGCCGCGGTACGGGCCTCGGCCTCGGCGAAGAAGGGGTTGCGCGTGTCGGGCAGGCTGTCGGAGTTGCCCTTGGCGAAGCGGGAGACCATCTCCACACCGGCGGAGATGAAGACGTCGCCCTCGCCGGCCTTGATGGCGTGCAGCGCCATGCGGGAGGTCTGCAGCGAGGAGGAGCAGTAGCGGGTGACCGTGCAGCCCGGCAGGTGGTCCATGCCCATCTGCACGGCCACGATCCGGCCGAGGTTGTTGCCCTGCTCGCCGCCGGGCAGGCCGCAGCCGAGCATCAGGTCGTCGATGTCCCGGGGGTCGAGCTCGGGGACCTTGGCGAGCGCCGCCTGGATGATCGTGGCGGTGAGGTCGTCCGGGCGCAGGTCCTTCAGGGAGCCCTTGAAGGCGCGGCCGATGGGGGAGCGGGCGGTCGACACGATGACGGCTTCGGGCATCACGGCTCCAGAGGCTTACGGGAATTCGGGCAGGGCCGAGTCGGAAGTTACCCGTACGTATGGTCCGGGTCACCGGTGCGGCGGTGTGACACTGGCCGCAATTGTCTAAGCGCTTGCTTGGCCGGTGTCATTCCCCTCAGGACGGTGTGGCCGGTTCGGCCTCCCGCACCCGGCGGCGCCTGCGCCGCTTGAGCAGCGCCCAGGGCCCGCGCGGCCCGGTCGGCATCGCCGCCGCGACCTCCGTACCCGCCTCGGACGCGGCCTCGGCGGCCGCGCGGGCCACCGGCAGGAAGCCCTCCCGGCGCGAGGCGTCCGGCACCTCCTCCTCGGCCGGCCACATGCCGAGCGCCGCGCAGAGGGTGGGCAGCACCGCCATCGCCGCCGTCGCGTACCCCTCGGCCGAGGGGTGGTAGTGGTCCGGGCCGAACAGCTCGCGGGGGTTGGCCGCGAACTCCGGGCCCAGCAGATCGCCGAGCGACACCGTCCGGCCGCCCTGCTCCACCGCCCCGATGGTCTGCGCCGCCGCCAGCTGCCGCGAGGCCCGCCGGGCCAGCCAGCGCAGCGGCTGCCGCACCGGCTCGATGGTGCCGAGGTCGGGACAGGTGCCGATGACGACCTCGGCACCGGCCGTGCGCAGCCGCCGTACCGCCGCCGACAGGTGCCTCACCGAGCGGGTCGGCGGCATGCGGCGGGTGACGTCGTTGGCGCCGATCATGATCACGCAGATGTCGGGGGCGCCCTGCGGTGCCGCCAGCGCCAGCGCCACCTGGCGGTCCAGGTCGTCCGAGGTGGCGCCCGGCAGCGCCACGTTGTGCAGGCGCACCGGCCGCTCCGCGACCGCCGCCAGCCCCGAGGACAGCAGCGCCCCCGGTGTCTGCCCCGCCCGGTGCACGCCCTGGCCGGCGGCCGTGGAGTCACCCAGCATGGCCAGCCTCAGCGGGGGCTCGCCGGAGCGCTCGTACCCGGCGCCGTAGATGCCGTCCGCCGGGGGCACCCGGCCGGTGGCGCCGTTGTTCACATGGCGCCGCGCCAGGCGCATCTCCGTGAGCAGCAGCCCCACGGCGGCCGCGCCGACCAGTCCCACCCCGCCGCCGCCGTACGCCGCCCCGGCCGCGATGCGCCGGGCCACCCTCGCCCTCGACATGCTCGTCATGCGTCGCCGCCACCTCCTCGTAGCCGTACCCACTCCTTGCCCCGTACGGCATGTGCGTCAATCTCCACACGGAGTGAAGGCCCGTCCGCATCTCCTCCCGCTGGCCGTAGGCTGGCACAACCACTACGACCACAAGTTTTTTGCAAGCAACCGGAGACAACGGTGCATTTCCACGACTCGATGATCAGCCTCGTCGGCAACACCCCGCTGGTGAGGCTCAACAGCGTGACCGAGGGCATCCAGGCGACCGTCCTGGCCAAGGTGGAGTACTTCAACCCCGGCGGTTCCGTGAAGGACCGCATCGCCCTGCGCATGATCGAGGCCGCGGAAGCGAGCGGGGAGCTGAAGCCCGGCGGCACGATCGTCGAGCCGACCAGCGGCAACACCGGTGTCGGGCTCGCCATCGTGGCGCAGCAGAAGGGGTACAAGTGCGTCTTCGTGTGCCCCGACAAGGTCAGCATGGACAAGATCAACGTGCTGCGCGCGTACGGCGCCGAGGTCGTGGTCTGCCCGACCGCCGTGGACCCCGAGCACCCGGACTCCTACTACAACGTCTCCGACCGGCTCGTCCGTGAGACGCCGGGCGCGTGGAAGCCGGACCAGTACTCCAACCCCAACAACCCGCTCTCGCACTATCACTCCACCGGCCCCGAGCTGTGGGAGCAGACCGAGGGGAAGATCACCCACTTCGTGGCGGGCGTCGGCACCGGCGGCACCATCTCCGGCACCGGCAACTACCTCAAGGACGCCAGCGAGGGCCGGGTCAAGGTCATCGGCGCCGACCCGGAGGGCTCGGTCTACTCCGGCGGCTCGGGCCGCCCGTACCTGATCGAGGGCGTCGGCGAGGACTTCTGGCCGACCGCCTACGACCCGAACGTCGCTGACGAGATCGTGCCGGTCTCCGACAAGGACGCCTTCCAGATGACCCGCCGCCTCGCCAAGGAGGAGGGCCTGCTCGTCGGCGGCTCCTGCGGCATGGCGGTCGTCGCCGCGCTGCGCGTCGCCGAGGGCCTCGGCCCGGACGACGTCGTGGTCGTGCTGCTCCCGGACAGCGGCCGCGGCTACCTCTCGAAGATCTTCAACGACGAGTGGATGGCCGACTACGGCTTCCTGGAGGACGAGGGCCCCAACGCCCGCGTCGCCGACGTGCTCAAGGACAAGGTGGGCGGCGTCATCCCGTCCCTGGTCCACATGCACCCCGAGGAGACGGTCGGCGAGGCCATCGAGGTGCTGCGCGAGTACGGCGTCTCGCAGATGCCGGTCGTCAAGCCGGGCGCCGGCCACCCCGACGTCATGGCCGCCGAGGTCGTCGGCTCGGTCGTGGAACGCGAGCTGCTGGACGCGCTGTTCTCCCAGCGGGCCTCGCTGGGTGACCCGCTGGAGAAGCACATGTCGGCCCCGCTGCCGCAGGTCGGCTCCGGCGAGCCGGTCGGCGACCTCATGGCGGTGCTGGGCGCGGCGGACGCGGCGATCGTCCTGGTCGAGGGCAAGCCGACCGGCGTCGTCAGCCGCCAGGACCTGCTGTCCTTCCTCGCCAAGGGCGCGAACCACTAGCCGACTTGACCGGGTCGTGGTCCAAGCGGCATGAGGGTGTCACGTGCGCGCAGCACGTGCTTAACACGGGCCAGGCAGAGTGGTGGGCGTCGGCAGGGGCGATGGAGGTACCTCCCGGGCATTGAGCCCCGGGGGAGGCTCCCCGTCCGTGCCGGCGCCGAACGGCGCCCAGGAAACTCCGGAGCGGCTCCCGGACCTCCCACGGCGCCCAGGACGCGCACGGGCCTGACCCGACCCGCGTCCCTCGCGGGGACCGCCGTCGTCCCGCCCCCCTTCACCGGGGGTGCGGCGGTCCCCGCGAAAGCCCTTTCCGGGACTTCAGCTCGCCGCGCTCGGCCCCGAGGTGTCCACCGCCAGCGTCAGGGCCAGCGCCCCCAGTACCGTGCCCATCGCGTACCGCTGGACCTTCAGCCAGGACGGGCGCCGGGCGAGGAACGTGGCGATCGTCCCGGCGGCGAGGACGATGGCGAGGTTCACCGCCACGCTCACCGCGATCTGGCAGGAGCCCAGCAGGAGCCCCTGGGTGAGGACGTGGCCCCGGTCGAGGTCGACGAACTGCGGGATCAGGGACAGGTACATGATGGCGATCTTCGGGTTGAGCAGGTTCGTCATCAGGCCCATCGTGAACAGCCTGCGCGGCGAGTCCGGCGGCACCTCGCGCGGGGCGAACACCGACACCCCGCCCGGCCGCAGCGCCGACCAGGCCAGGTACGCGAGGTATCCCGCGCCGGCCAGCTTCACCGCGACGTACAGCTGCGGCACCGCGAGGAAGAGCACCGAGAGGCCGAGGTTGGCCGCCAGCAGGTAGGCGACGAAGCCCAGGGCCACCCCGCCGAGGGAGACGAGCCCGGCGCGTCTGCCCTGGGTGATGCTGCGGGAGACCAGGTAGATCATGTTCGGGCCCGGCGTGAGGACCATCCCGAGGGCCACCACCGTCACCCCCAGGGCAGCGCTGGGCTCGATGAGCATGGGAAGTCCCCCCGGTGGTTGCGTGAGCGGTATTGCCTTGAGGCTATGGACCCTCAATTCTCGGTGCAATAGCCGCTATTGTTCTCGGGGCAATGTCGTGGGAGGAGACCGGAGTGAGCGACTACCGGAGCGTGGCCGACGCGGTGGCCGAGGAGATCCGGGGCGGAGCCCTCCGCCCCGGCGACCGGCTGCCCCCGCAGCGGACGTTCGCCCGGCGGCACGGCATCGCCGACTCCACCGCCACCCGCGTCTACCGGGAACTCGCCCGCCGCGGCCTCACCGTCGGCGAGGTCGGCCGGGGCACCTACGTCCGCGCCGGAGCCGAGGCCGCCGCCCCCGCCCTCACCGAACCGGCCGCGGCCCGCGTCGACCTGGAGCTGAACCACTCCACCCTGCCCGGCCACGCCGGCCTCCTCGCCGAGGGCCTCGCCCCGCTCGCCCGGCCCGACATCCTCGGTGACGCCCTCCGCCCGGTCGGCGCCGCGGGCACCCCCACGGCCCGGGAAGCCGCCGCCGAGCTGCTCGCCCGGGGCGGCTGGCGCCCCGACCCCGACCAGGTGTTGTTCGCCGGGAACGGCCGCCAGGCCGTCTCCGCCGCCGTCGCCGCCCTGGTCCCGCCCGGCGGCCGGCTCGGGGTGGAGGAGCTGACGTATCCCGTCATCCGCACGGTCGCCGCCCGGCTCGGTGTCACCCTCGTACCGCTCGCCATGGACGACGAGGGTCTCCTCCCCGGTGCCGTCGAGCAGGCCCACCGCCGCGCCCCGCTGCACGCCGTGTACACGCAGCCGACCCTGCACAACCCGCTCTCGCTCACCGCCCCGCCCGCCCGCCTGGCCGCACTCGCCGAGGTGCTGACCCGGCTGGACCTTCCCGTGGTCGAGGACGCGGTCTGGGGCTTCCTGCGCGCCGAACTCCCGCCGTTCGCCGCCCTGCTGCCCGAGCGGACCGTGCTCGTCGACAGCCTCTCCAAGCGTGTCGCCCCCGGCCTCACCCTCGGATTCCTCGTCGCGCCGCCCGCCCGCACCGACGCCCTGGCCACCTCATTGCGCTCGGGCGGCTGGACCCCGATGCGCTTCGCCCTGGAGGTCATGCGGCGCTGGCAGCGTGACGGCACCGCCGACCGGCTCGCGGCCGACAAGCGGCAGGACGCCGCCGAGCGGCAGGCACTGGCGGCACGGCGGCTCGACGGGTTCGACGTGCGCGGGGACGCCCGCGCCTATCACTGCTGGTGGCGGTTGCCCGAGGGCTGGCGGGCGGACACCTTCGTCGCCGCCGCCGCGCGGCACGGCATCGCCGTCGCCCCGGCCGCCGCCTTCGCCGTCCGCCGCGACAGCGCCCCGCACGCGGTCCGGCTCGCCCTCGCCTCCCCACCCACCGACGCGCTCGCGCCCGCCCTGGACGCCCTGGCGGGTATCGCCCGGTCCACGCCGGAGGATCTCCAGGGCCGTTACTGAGGAACAGGGCCGTTACTGAGGAACGAGCCTGCGGCCCGGGCGTCATCACGGGGACGGGCATGACGACGCGCGTCCGGCGAGAGACCCTCCGGGCGCGCGTGATGATCGCCGCCCCTCAGACGGGAACCACGTCCCGTCCCTCCGAAGCCGCCGTCCGCACCTCCACGCTCCCGCGCGTACCCCAGCCCGTCTTCCAGCAGGTCACCATCGCGTAGATGCGCAGCGGCCGCAGCACCAGCGCGGTCCACACCAGCATGACCGGCGTGAGGGCGAAGGTCACCAGCTGACTGCCGAAGCTCTGGTCGCTGCGCCGGATCGTCAGGTATTTCAGCCCCGTCGCGTAGGCCACCAGCACCGAGAAGAGGAACAGGAACGGCATCACCTCGTGGTTGAAGATCGGTGCCAGCACGAACAGGACGAGGAAGGCGAACGAGACCAGGACGAAGTTCAGCCACGCCGCGAAGTGCTCCCAGTACGCGAACCCCTTTAGGGGCAGGTAGCGGAAGCGCCAGATGGACCTGATGGTGCTGCCCCGCATCCAGCGCAGCTGCTGCCGCCAGTGGTGCCCGATCTTCTCCGGCAGCACGGTGAAGGCGAAGCTCGACGGCTGCTGGACCGTCCGTCCCCGCAGGTGCGCGAAGAGCGTCAGGAGCGAGTCGTCCGAGAACTGCACCTGGTTACCCAGGAAGTACTCCCGCTCGTAGGCCGGGAGGGCGTCCCGGACGACCTGGGCCCGGTACATGGAGAAGTTGCCGGAGTTCACCAGGACGCAGCCCAGCTTGCTCATCGCGCTGCGCACCGCGAGCTGGAAGGCGAGCAGCCACGGATCCGTGATCCGGACGAGCGGATGCCGGGAGTTGAAGGCGAGGATGACGGACGCCACGCTCGTGACCCTCTTGTCCGCGAACGGCTTCAGCCCCTCTTCGATGCACTTCGGGTCCATGACCGTGTCGGAGTCCATCGTGGCGAAGATGTCCGCCTGGCCGCCGTCCTTGAACGTGCGGATCTGCGCGTCACGCTTGCCGGGCACGTCCTGATGGACCCATTCCACGATCATCTCGGGGAACAGTTCGGCCGCCCGTGCCGTCCACTCGTCGCGGATCGCGCTGTAGTCGGGGTTGCCGAGCCCGTTGGTGACGATCTGCACGCGCTGGGGCATCCGGGTCTGCCGGAGGATGGCCTCCAGGACGCGTCGCAGAGCCTCCTCGTCCTCCTTGTGGACCGGCACGTTCACCGTGACGAAGAGCTTGTCGAGCTGCGCCTGCTGACGTGCCGTCGTCCGGAAGGGCCGTTCGGTCCACGCCAGTCCGAGATGCCAGACGAGGGAACCGAAGACGACCGCCCACAGCAAGGTGAAGCTCTGCGTGCTCGTCCTGCCCTGTGAGAAGGCCACCAGGTTGGCCACATGGCGGGCCGTCCACGCGATGCCCCCTCCGAGGAGGAGGAGTGCGAGCACCAGATACGTCTTCGAGGCGAGGTGCGCCGTGGGCAGCCTCACTGTTCCGTCGCCCCCTTGCCGCGCCGGAAGCCGACGCGGACCATCACCGCACCGAGGCCCACGAGCAGCACTGCCGCAAGCAGGAGCCAGCTCTGTTCGATCTGCAGGCCGCCCACGACGATGGCGGGCCCCGTCATAGGCAGCGTCTTCTGGTAGTCCATCGTGAATCCCCCCTGGATTCCTCGAGGCAGGCGGGACCCGGCTCCGGTTCCCCAACCGGAGGGACAGCCGCCCGAAGCGGCTCCGCCTGCGCTTTCCCCCATGTCCCGCCCCCTGAAAAGGCGGTAATGACACCAACTCTGCCAGAAACCCGACGGGTTCATACACAGAACCCACACATTCTTGGGGCGCACATGTCATATCTCGCGGTGCCCGGTGCTCCGGTCGGCTCGCTCGACGGGCCGGATCGCGCTCGGATCCGCTCGATGGAGGGCGCCCCACCCCCACGCGCTGTATAAAGGTATGCAAGGCACCTCAAACCTGAATAACCGACGGTGCCCGCCCCCGCCCCGGCGCTGTACTCTCCGTACTTTCCGTGCGGGGGTGACCTGGACCCGACGACATCTGGAGGGGGAGCGTGGCATGAGCGTGAGCGACAGTCCTGCGAACCGGTTGCAGGCGCTCTTCGAGGGGCACCGGCTCACCCCGACCCAGCGGCGGATCGCGCACAGCATGGTGCGGCGGGCCGCGGACGTGCCGTTCCTGTCCAGCGTGGAGCTCGCCGAGCTGGCCGGGGTCAGCCAGCCCTCCGTCACCCGGTTCGCCGTCGCCCTCGGCTTCGATGGGTACCCGGCGCTCCGGCGCCATCTGCGCGAGGTCGTCCCCGCCGAACCGGCCGTCGCGGGCGGGGAGTTCAATGAGTACCAGCAGGCGGTCGAGGCCGAGATCGAGAACCTCAGGCACCTCGCCGAGCTGCTCGCCGACCCCGCCCCCGTCCAGCGCGCCGGCCGCCTCCTCGCCGCCTCCCGGCCGCTGCCGGTGCTGGGCCTGCGCGCGGCCGCCCCGCAGGCGTTCGGCTTCGCCTACTTCGCCGCCAAGGTCCACCCCGACGTCCGGCTGCTCGACGAGGGCGGCTCGATGGTGCAGGACCGTATCGACGCGGCCGTACGGGCCGGCGCCTCGGCACTGCTCTGCTTCGCGCTGCCCCGGCACCCGCGCGAGGTGCTGGACGCCCTCGCGCACGCCAAGGAGGCGGGGCTGAGTGTCGTCACGGTCGCCGACTCCGCGTTCGCGCCGGTCGCCAAGTACTCCGACCTCCTGCTGCCCGCCGCCGTCGGCACCGGGCTCGCCTTCGACACCGCGTGCGCGCCGATGCTGCTGGGCCGAGTGCTGCTGGAGGCCATGTGCGATGGGCTGCCCGACGCGCAGGCCCGGCTGGAGGAGTTCGACGCGCGTGCGGCGGCCCGGGGGCTCTTCGTGGAGTGACCGGCGCGCTCTCGAGGCTCGTCCCGGCTTGCGCCGTCACCCTGCCGCGCGGCGGGCGACGCGCCCCCTGGCGGGGCCCGCCGCCGTGCCACGGCGTCGGTGTGGCGCAGAGGTGCGGCGGAGGTCCTGCTCAGACCTCCAGGTCCTGCTCGATCCGGCGCAACTGGTGCCGCGCCATCGCCAGGTTGGCCCTGCTGTCCAGCACCAGGTAGAGGAACAGGCCGTTGCCGCCGCGCCCCTTGAGCAGCCGGATCATGTGGTACTGGTCGCTCAGCGTGATCAGGATGTCCTCGATCTCGGCCTTGAGCCCCAGGTGCTCCATGGTGCGCATCTTGGCGCGGATCACGTCGGTGTTGCCCGCGGCGGCGACGTTCAGGTCGAAGGTCTTGCTGCCGCCCAGCGTGCCCAGCGCCATGCCGCTGGTGTAGTCGACGAGCGCGACGCCGGTGGCACCCTCGATGGAGGTGAGCGCCTCTTTCAGCGCCGTTTCGGTGTTCGCCATGGTTCTGCTGTCCTTTCGGGGTTCAACTCTCGGTTGCGGTCGGTGTTTCGGTGGCCGTGGCCCGCGGGGTGCGGGTGGCGCGGGTGCGGGCGGTCGCCGCCCGGGCGGGCCGCTCCGGCGGGCGGAGCCGGGCCTCGGCCTCGGCGGCGTCGAGCAGTTCCCCGACGCGGGCGCCCGCCCGGCGGCCCTCCAGGTGCAGCCGCCCGACGTTGACCCGGTCCTGGGCGAGCAGGGTCAGCACGGCGGTGCGCCCGGCCGCGTACGTGGCGACGTAGCCGCGCTCGCCGCGCACCAGTAGTTCCCTGAAGCCGCCGTTGCCGGTGGCGTCGGCGAGCCGGACGGCGACGCCGAGCGAGGCCGCGGTGAGCGCCGCGAGCCCGTCGGGGTCGACGCCGGGTGTGTCGTGGGCGACGACGAGGCCGTCCACCCCCGCCGCCAGGGCGCCGGTGAGCTGGGGTACGCGGGTGCGCAGCCGCCGCAGCTCGTCCTGGACGGCGGCCAGGTCCGATTCGGGCAGCATCAGCTCTCTCCTCTCGGCGGGCGGTTGCCGTTCAAAGCGCCTCCAGCGCATTCCTGAGCCTCTTCAGCAGCGCGATGTCGGGGTCGGTGACCGTGAGCGGGGCCGGGGGACGCCACGCCGCCTGCGGAGGGTCCGGAGCGGTGGGCACCGGGGCCAGCAGGCCGTCCGCCGTGAGCCGCCGTACGTCCACCAGCGTGTGGAACGCCTGGCGCCCCAGGTCGTGGGCGATCCCCAGGGCGGTACGGACCCCGTCGGCCCGCTCCAGCACCGCCCGGCGGCGCGGCGGCACCTGCGCCGTGCTCGACGCGTCGGCCTGGACCAGGGGGGCGCTGTCGGCTGCCGGGTCGGGCCAGAGCCGGTGCAGCAGCAGGCGGCGGCGCAGCGTCTCCCGCTCCAGCGCGACGACGGGCACCGAGGGCAGCGGGCCGAGCCGGGGTGCGGGGTCGTAGCGGAACCGGCCCGGGGTGCTGCTCGGGGCCAGGGCGAAGTAGCCGGCGTCGTACAGCGCGTCCAGGTGGCACAGCTCCAGGGCGCCTTCGGGCAGCAGTCCCGCGTCGAGCAGCAGGCGGGCGGCGTCCGGCGGGCCGGCGGAGTGTTCGGCGGCGTGCTGCCAGGCGGCCGCCGCGAGGGTGCCATGGGCCGTGAGGAGCACGCCGAGGCCGGGGGCGAACGGACTCTCGGCGTGCACCACCTGGCCCTGGGCGAGGTAGAGGGTGCCGTGTTCGCGGACCAGGACGCCGGTGGCCTGTTCCTCCGCGAGTCGTCTGAGCATCGGTGACAGTGCCCCCGAGGTCATGTCGCGCTGGTCGCCGCGGTCTCGTACCGGCAGCGGCGGGGGTATGTCCACCACGGTCATCCCAGCACCAGCCGGTCGGCCATCTCGCCGAGACGGATGCGGGCGAGCGCGAGGTTCCCCTCCGCGCGGCCGACCCACAGATGGAGGAAGACGCTGCTGTCGAAGGACGTGTCCACGAACCTCAGCAGGTGGTAGCTGTCCTGGTTGCTGACGATCACGTCCTCGACGGGCGGCCGCCCGTCCTCACCCTCCCCGGCGGAGAAGGCGCCGTGTTCGGCGGCCAGCCGGGCCAGTTCGGCGGCCTCGGCCGCCGTGGTCTCGTGGTCACCGCCGGGGGCCTCGCCGACGGTGCCGAGGGCCAGTCCGCTGGTCCAGTCCACCAGCGCCGCCCCCCGCGCGCCGGGCAGCCGCATGGCTTCCAGTAAGCATTCGTCGATTCCGGGCACCGTGGGCTCCCCTCCCCGCCTGGGACTCCGGCTCAGTGACACTGACACTACGCAACGTGTGCGTGGCGGGTGAGGGCTTTGGCATTTTCCGTTGGAACGTGCGTCCGGCGCGCTAAGTTGGGCCGATTGGCGTGCGTTGCGGAGGAAGTCGGTCTCTTTGTCCTTCGGGCCCGCCGTCCGCGTCAACGGCTCCCGGGCGCGCCCAGGGTGGTGAGCGCGTCCGCGTGCGCCCCGCCGGATTCGGCCACGATCTCCGCCACCGTCTGCGGCGGCCGTACGGTCGCGAAGTCCACGCCCCCGGCGCCGTCCGGCGTGAAGCCGTAGACGCCGGGCCGGGCAAGGGAGTTGTAGGCGTAGTGGTGGGCGAAGAAGTAGGCGCCGGTGTCCAGGACGGCCGCCAGGTCGCCCTGCTCCAGCGCGGGCAGCGCGCGGCCCTCGGCGATCAGGTCCCCGGAGAAGCAGGCCGGGCCCGCCACGTCCTGTACCACGTCCGGCCCGGTCTTCGGCCGCCCCCCGGCGTCGTACGCGGCCACCCGCAGCGGCCACTGCTCCGGGGCGTACACCGTCCGCGCGGCCACCTGTACGCCCGCGTGCGTCACGGCGATCCGCCGGCCGCCCGCGCTCTTGGCGTACTCCACCCGGGTCAGCATCGTGCCGTGCTTGGCCAGCAGGGACCGTCCGAACTCGGTCACCAGCCCGTACCGCCCGTCGAACAGGCCCGGTACCTCGTCGGCCAGCAGCCGGGCGTACTCCGCGTACGTCGGCGCGGTCGCCTCGGCCGTGAAGTCGACCGGCAGGCCGCCGCCGATGTCGAGGGTGTCGATCTGGCGCCGCCCGGCCCGCTCGTTGATCTCCTCCGCCAGCGTGTACGCCGCCGCCACGCCCCGCGCCATCAGCGGCAGCGGGATGCCCTGCGAGCCGGTGTGGGCGTGCAGCCGGGTCAGCCAGGGCCGGTCCAGGTACGCCCGTACCACCCACTCCCTGGCCCCCTCGTCCCGCAGTGCCACGCCGAACTTGGAGGTGGGCGTCGCGGTCGAGGTCGCCCCGATGCTCCCGCCGCCGACCTGCGGGTTCACCCTGATGCCGAGCGGGGACCGGGTGGGCGTGGCGGCGACCAGCGCGTCGATACGGGCCAGCTCCTGCGGGTTGTCCGCGTTGACGGCCACCCCCAGCGCCAGCGCCTCGCGCAGCTCGCCGGGCGTCTTGGCGGGGGAGTCGAGCACGGTCCGCGAGGCGGGCACGCCGGCGGCGCGGACGAGGGCCAGCTCGCCGGGGCTCGCCGCCTCGGCGCCCAGGCCCGCCGCGTGCAGCAGGCTCAGGACCGGCACCAGCGGGGCCGCCTTGACCGCGAACGCGTGCAGCACCGGCGTGCCCGGCGCCGCCACCGCCTCGAACGCGGCGCGCAGGGCCGCCGCCGACTCCCGGATGCCGGTCACGTCCAGCAGCGCCACCAGCGGCGCGTCCGCCCCGAGCAGCCCCTCGGCCACCGCTTCGCGCACGGCGGTGTCCCGCCGCGCGACACGCGCGGCCGCCTCCCGCTCCCGCGCGGCGGTGTCCTCGTGCTCCACGGTCTCCTGTGCCACGGTGCCCTCGTCCCTTTCGCTCGTCCCCGTCCACTGCTTCCAGCCAAACATTCCCGGCGCGCGGGCGGTGGCACCCGGTACCTATTGACTAGCTCTATTCACGACTGGACTATGTGAATAGACATAGCAACAGGAGGAGCACACGATGCCGGGACCCCGCCCCGTACGAGCACCGCGCGGCACGGAACTGAGCGCCCTGGGCTGGCAGCAGGAAGCCGCCCTCCGGATGCTGCAGAACAACCTCGACCCCGAGGTCGCCGAGCACCCCGACAAGCTCGTCGTCTACGGCGGCACCGGCAAGGCCGCCCGCGACTGGCGCTCCTTCGACGCCATGGTGCGTACGCTGCGGACGCTCAAGCAGGACGAGACGATGCTCGTCCAGTCCGGCCGCCCGGTCGGCGTCATGCAGACCCACGAGTGGGCCCCGCGTGTCCTCATCGCCAACTCCAACCTGGTCGGAGACTGGGCCAACTGGGAGGAGTTCCGCCGCCTGGAGGCCCTCGGCCTCACCATGTACGGCCAGATGACCGCCGGTTCCTGGATCTACATCGGCACCCAGGGCATCCTCCAGGGCACCTACGAGACCTTCGCCGCCGTCGCCGCGAAGAAGTTCGGCGGCACCCTGGCCGGCACCATCACGCTGACCGCCGGACTCGGCGGCATGGGCGGCGCCCAGCCGCTCGCCGTGACGATGAACGACGGCGTGGCCATCTGTATCGACGTCGACCCGCGCGCCATCGAGCGCCGCATCGAGCACAAGTACCTCGACGTGAAGGCCGACAGCCTGGAGCACGCCCTCCGGCTCGCCACCGAGGCCCGCGACGCCCGCCGCCCGCTCTCCATCGGCGTCCTCGGCAACGCGGCGGAGCTGGTCCCGCAGCTCCTCGCCATGAGCGCCCCCATCGACATCGTCACCGACCAGACCTCCGCGCACGACCCGCTGGCCTACCTGCCCGTCGGCACCGCCTTCGAGGACATGGCCGACGCCGCCGCGAAGGACCCGGCCGGGTTCACCGCCCGCGCCCGCGAGTCCATGGCCCGGCACGTCGAGGCCATGGTCGGCTTCATGGACGCGGGCGCCGAGGTCTTCGACTACGGCAACTCGATCCGGGGCGAGGCCCAGCTCGCGGGCTACGAGAGGGCGTTCGCCTTCCCCGGCTTCGTCCCCGCCTACATCCGGCCCCTGTTCTGCGAGGGCAAGGGCCCCTTCCGCTGGGCCGCGCTCTCCGGCGACCCGGCCGACATCGCCCGGACCGACAAGGCGATGCTGGAGCTGTTCCCGGAGAACGAGTCCCTCGCGCGCTGGATCAAGATGGCCGGTGAGCGGGTCCACTTCCAGGGTCTCCCGGCCCGGATCTGCTGGCTCGGGTACGGGGAGCGCGACAAGGCGGGGGAGCGGTTCAACGACATGGTGGCGAGCGGTGAGCTGGCCGCGCCGCTTGCCATCGGGCGGGACCACCTCGACTGCGGTTCCGTCGCCTCGCCCTACCGGGAGACCGAGGCGATGCTGGACGGCTCCGACGCGATCGCCGACTGGCCGCTGCTCAACGCCATGGTCAACGTGGCCTCCGGTGCCTCCTGGGTCTCCCTCCACCATGGGGGCGGTGTGGGCATGGGCCGCTCCATCCACGCGGGCCAGGTCACGGTCGCCGACGGCACGAAGCTGGCCGGGGAGAAGATCCGCCGGGTGCTGACCAACGACCCCGGCATGGGTGTCATCCGGCACGTCGACGCCGGGTACGACATCGCCGAGTCCGTCGCCGGGGAACGGGACGTGCGGGTGCCCATGCGTGAGGGTGAGGGGGAGTGACCTCCTCCTTCCAGGACATGTGGGCCGGGCTGCTGCCCATCGGGCGGCACCGGGACTCCGGGGGCTACCGGCGGCACGCCTGGACCGGTGCCGACGCCGAGTGCCGGGACTGGTTCAGGGAGCAGGCCGAGGCCCGCGGGCTCACCTGCGAGGTGGACCGCAACGGGAACCAGTGGGCCTGGCTCGGCGACCCCGCCGAGGGCGACGCCGTCGTCACCGGGTCGCATCTCGACTCCGTCCCGGACGGCGGCGCCTTCGACGGGCCCCTGGGTGTCGTCTCCGCCTTCGCCGCGCTGGACGAACTCCGCTCCCGTGACGTCCCGTTGAGCCGCCCCCTCGGCATCGTCAACTTCGGGGACGAGGAGGGCGCCCGGTTCGGGCTCGCCTGCGTCGGCTCCCGGCTCGCCGCCGGGCAGCTCACCGCCGAGCAGGCGCACCGCCTCACCGACGGCGACGGGATCACCCTGCCCAAGGCCATGGCGGCCGCCGGCCACGACCCCGACGCCATCGGCGCCGACCCCGAACGCCTCGCCCGCATCGGCGCGTTCGTCGAGCTGCATGTCGAACAGGGCCGCGCGCTCGACCTGTCCGGGGACGCCGTCGGCATCGCCAGCTCCATCTGGCCGCACGGCCGCTGGCGGTTCGACTTCCGCGGCGAGGCCAACCACGCGGGCACCACCCGGCTCGCGGACCGGCGCGACCCGATGCCGGCCTACGCCGAGACCGTGCTGGCCGCCCGCCGGGAGGCCGAACTCGCCGGAGCGGTCGCCACCTTCGGCAAGATCTCCGTGGAGCCCAACGGGGTCAACGCCATCCCCTCCCTGGTGCGCGGCTGGCTGGACTCCCGCGCCCCCGGACCCGAGACGCTGGACACGGTCGTCGACGGCATCACGCGGGCCGCGCGGGAGTACGCCGACGCCCACGGCATCGACCTCGACGTGGTCCGGGAGTCCTTCACCCCGGTCGTGGAGTTCGACCACGCCCTGCGCGACGAACTCGGCCGCATCCTGGGGCGGGACACCGGGCTGACGGTGCCCGTGCTGGGGACCGGCGCCGGACACGACGCCGGGATTCTCTCCGGGAGCGTGCCGACCGCCATGCTGTTCGTACGCAACCCCACCGGCGTCTCGCACTCCCCGGCCGAGTCCGCGACCGAGGACGACTGCGTGGCCGGGGTGCGCGCTCTCGCCGACGTACTGGAAGGACTGACCCGCAGGTGACCCAGGGAACCTACTGGTTGGAGCACGCCTGGCTCGGCACGGCGGTCGAGCCGGGCGTGCTCGTCGAGGTGGCGGACGGCCGCCTCACCGCCGTCCGCACCGGCACCCCCGCACCCCCGCCCGGCACCGAGATCCTGCGCGGCCTCACCCTGCCGGGGCTGGCGAACGCCCACTCGCACGCCTTCCACCGGGCCCTGCGCGGCACGGTCCAGGTCGGCTCCGGGACCTTCTGGACCTGGCGCGAGGTGATGTACTCCGTGGCCGGCCGACTGACCCCGGAGAGCTACCACGCCCTCGCCCGCGCGGTGTACGCCGAGATGGCCCTCGCCGGGATCACCGCCGTGGGGGAGTTCCACTACCTCCACCACGCCCCGGGCGGCACGCCCTACGCCGATCCCAACGCCATGGGGGAGGCCCTGATCGCGGCCGCCGCCGAGGCCGGCGTCCGCATCACCCTCCTGGACACCGCCTACCTCTCGGCGGGCTTCGGACAGCCGCCCAGCACCCACCAGCTCCGCTTCTCCGACAAAACCGCCGACGCCTGGGCCGAGCGCTGTTCGGCACTGAGGGAGCGGGACCACGCCCGGATCGGCGCGGCCGTGCACTCCGTACGGGCCGTGCCCGCCGCCCAGCTGGCGACCGTGGCCCGCTGGGCAGAGGAGCGGCGGGCCCCGCTGCACGTCCACCTCTCCGAGCAGACCGCCGAGAACGACGCCTGCCGCGCCGCGCACGGCGTCACCCCGGCCCGGCTGCTCGCCGACCACGGCGTGCTCGGACCGCGCACGACCGCGGTGCACGGCACGCACCTCACCGACGAGGACATCGCACTGCTCGGCGGCTCGGGCACAGGCACCTGCATGTGCCCGACGACCGAACGCGACCTGGCCGACGGCATCGGCCCCGCCGTCGCCCTCCAGGCGGCCGGCTCCCCGCTCTCCCTCGGCTCCGACAGCCACGCCGTCATCGACCTGCTGGAAGAGGCGCGCGCGATGGAGCTCGACGAGCGGCTGCGCACCCGCACCCGCGGACACTGGACCGCCGCCGCCCTGCTGCGCGCCGCCACCGCCGACGGCCACGCGGCCCTCGGCTGGGACGAGGCGGGCGCTCTGGAGACCGGCGCGCTCGCCGACTTCACGACCATCGCCCTCGACTCGGTCAGAACGGCAGGGCCGCCTCCGCGGCTCGGGGCCGAGACGGCCGTGTTCGCCGCTTCGGCAGCGGACGTGTCGCACACGGTCGTGGCAGGCCGGCACGTCGTACGGGACGGGGTCCACACCCTCGTACCGGATGTGCCGAAGGCCCTCGCGGACGCCGTCGAAGCCCTGCGCGGATGACGCGGGCGGCGCCGCGCCACCCGGCCGCGCGGCCCGCCCGGGGCACCGCATCCGACCCCACCGCCGACCAGGCAACCAAGGACGCCATGAGCAACGCGACGATCGTCAGCCCCACCCACTCAGCGAGCACCGCAAGCACGCTCATCACCAACATCGCAGCCCTGGTCACCAACGACCCCTCCCTGGGTGACGGTTCTCCCCTCGGACTGATCCAGGACGCGGCCGTCGTCATCGAGGGCGACCGCGTCGTGTGGACCGGTGAAGCCAGCAAAGCACCCGGCACTGACAACCGGGTCGACGCCAAAGGCCGGGCGGTGCTCCCGGGGTTCGTCGACTCCCACTCCCACCTGGTCTTCGCGGGCGACCGCACCCAGGAGTTCAACGCCCGCATGTCCGGCCGCCCTTACAGCGCGGGCGGCATCCGCACGACCGTCGCGGCCACCCGCGCCGCGACGGACGCGGAGCTGGAGGCGAACCTCGCCCGCCATCTGGCCGAGGCGCTGCGCCAGGGCACCACCACGATGGAGACCAAGTCCGGTTACGGCCTCACCGTCGAGGACGAGTCGCGCGCCCTGCGCCTCGCGGCCGCCCACACCGACGAGGTGACCTACCTCGGCGCCCACATCGTCGCCCCCGAACTGGCCGACGACCCGGCCGCGTACGTCGCCCTGGTGACCGGGGAGATGCTCGACGCCTGCGCGCCGCACGCCCGCTGGATCGACGTGTTCTGCGAGAAGGGCGCCTTCGACGGCGACCAGGCCCGCGCCATCCTCACCGCCGGGCGGGCCAGGGGCCTGCACCCGCGCGTCCACGCCAACCAGCTCTCCTACGGCCCCGGCGTGCAGCTGGCCGTCGAGCTGGACGCGGCCAGCGCCGACCACTGCACCCACCTCACCTACGCCGACGTGGACGCGCTGGCCAACAGCGGCACGGTCGCCACGCTGCTGCCCGGCGCCGAGTTCTCCACCCGGGCCGAGTGGCCCGACGCGCGCCGGCTGCTGGACGCGGGGGCCACGGTGGCGCTGTCCACGGACTGCAACCCCGGCTCGTCGTACACCTCGTCCGTGCCGTTCTGCGTCGCGCTGGCGGTGCGGGACATGGGGATGACCCCGGACGAGGCGGTGTGGGCCGCCACGGCGGGCGGGGCGGCCGCGCTGCGCCGCACCGACGTGGGACGCCTGGCGCCCGGCGCTTCGGCCGACCTGGTGCTGCTGGACGCGCCCAGCCATGTCCACCTGGCCTACCGGCCCGGCGTGCCCCTGGTCACAGGGGTGTGGCGGCGCGGCGTCCGGGTGCTCTGAGGGCCCCGCCCGGCTGCCGCCGGGCCGCTGAGGACCTGTCGCAGACGCGGAGAGGCGGCCCGGCACTGTCTGCCGAGCCGCCTCACGCGTGCGGAAGAGGACCGCCCTCCGGCGGCGCCCACCGTCACTCGTCCAGCGTCAGCCCCTTGCGCAGCCGCGACAACGTCCGCGAGAGCAGCCGCGAGACGTGCATCTGGGAGATGCCGAGCTCCTCGCCGATCTCCGACTGGGTCAGACCGGCCACGAAGCGCAGCGAGAGGATCTTGCGGTCGCGGGGCGCCAGTTCGGCGATGAGCGGCTTCAGCGACTCGACGTACTCGATGCCCTCGAGCCCGTGGTCCTCGTAGCCGATGCGGTCCGCGAGCGCGCCCTCGGTGTCGTCCTCGGCGGGCTGGGCGTCCAGCGAGGAGGCGGTGTACGCGTTCGAGGCCGCCATGCCCTCGACGACCTCCTCGTGGGAGAGTCCGAGCCGCTGGGCCAGTTCCGCGACAGTGGGGGCGCGGTCCAGTCGCTGGGCCAGCTCGTCGCCGGCCTTGGCCAGGTCGAGCCGCAGCTCCTGCAGGCGGCGCGGGACGCGCACGGACCACGAGGTGTCACGGAAGAAGCGCTTGATCTCGCCGATGATGGTCGGCATGGCGAATGTGGGGAACTCCACGCCACGCGACATCTCGAACCGGTCGATCGCCTTGATCAGGCCGATCGTGCCGACCTGGACGATGTCCTCCATCGGCTCGCTGCGGGAGCGGAAGCGCGAGGCGGCGAACTTGACGAGCGCCAGATTCAGTTCGACCAGGGTGTTACGGACGTACGAGTACTCGTACGTGCCCTCCTCCAGCGACTCCAGACGCTCGAAGAGCGTCTTGGACAGGGCTCGCGCGTCCACCGGACCGACCTCGTCGAAGGGCGGGATCTCGGGGAGCCCCGCCAGGGGGTCGAGAGGGGCGATGGTGTGGTCCAGCTTTTCCGGTGGGGGTGTCGACGTCGCTTTGTGGGTAGGCGATGCGTCGAGCCGGGGTGACATGGGTGTCCTCCATCGTTCTCGGCATATGGCTGCCGAAGCCAAATACGTGCACTACGAGGTGCGGCGCCTCCGAAGCCGGCGTGTAGGGATGTGTGTAGCTACTAGCCCTACCTGCTCCGGTGAGCTGGTCGCAAGTGTCGTATGAGGTGATATGCCCGATTTCGGTGGGTTGTTCGGGTGTCGAAGTGTGGCCGGAAGGCGTAATGTTCGAGGGCATCAGCAGCCAAGACCTCGGGAGAGAGACGGCATGGACCACGGGACGGTCGGCAGCGCACAGTCGGGCCGGCTTCTGGTGGAGGTGCGGGAAGAGGGCTCCAGCGCCGTAGTGACGCCGGCCGGTGAGCTCGATCACCACACCGCCGATCTACTGCGTGAGCCGCTCGACGACCTCCTGGAGAAGGGCTTCTCGCGACTCGTCGTGGACTGCTCACGACTGGAGTTCTGCGACTCCACGGGACTGAACGTCCTGCTGGGTGCCCGCCTCAAGGCGGATGCCGCCGGCGGCGGAGTGCACCTCGCGGGCATGCTGCCCGTGGTCGCACGCGTGTTCGAGATCACGGGAGCCGAGGCGGTCTTCACCGTCCACGACTCCGTCGAGGCGGCCCTCTCGGGCGAGACCGGCTGATCCGGTCCCGTACGCCCCTTTCCGGCGGCGCTCTCAGCGCCCCGGACGAACGCGGGGGTGTTCCGGAGGATCAGTCGGGCAGGAGACATCTGAAACCTGTCGGCAGGCCCGCCGCCGAACCCGGCCCGGGAACCGGAGAAGGGGTCCGGCGCGACGTAGGGGGCGAGGGGCGGACCGCCGACGGGTGACGGAGGCAGCACGCGGACACCGGACGGACGGTGAACCGGCCGTCCGGGACCGAAACGGAGTCGGACTTTTGGAATCGTGTACTGGTGGATCGGTGAGGTGAAGCGCTGATGAGCACCACCCGGCCCTACTCGCCGGGCGACGGTGGCCCGGAGCCGAGCGGCGTTCCCGGCATGCCCGAGGCGGACGTGACAGTGCCCGCGACGGCCCTGGGCGCCGTCGCGCCCGTCGCGCCCTCCTCACTCGCGCCGGAGGCGGGAGGACGGCAGGTCCGCAGGCTCAGTCTGGACGGCGAGAGCGGGGTGGTCCCGCTCGCCCGTGACTTCACCCGCCAGGCGCTGTACGCGTGGGGGTGGCTGCCCGCCTCCGGCGCGGAGCAGCGCGCCGCCGCCGAGGACGTGCTCCTCGTCGTCTCGGAGCTGGTCACCAACGCCTGTCTGCACGCCGACGGACCGGACGAGCTGTTCCTGTCCTGCGACCGCAAGGTGATCCGGCTGGAGGTCACCGACCGCGGCGCCGGCCAGCCCTCCCCCCGCACCCCGCACCAGGCGGGCCGCCCCGGCGGCCACGGCATGTTCATCGTCCAGCGCCTCAGCCTGGACTGGGGCGTCGTACGCACCCCCGACCGCTCCGGCAAGACGGTCTGGGCGGAACTGGGCGCCCCGGCCTGAGCCCCGGCGCCACGGAACACGGCGAAGGGCCCCGCATCACCGATGCGGGGCCCTTCGTGCGTCCGTGAGGAGCGCGTCAGGTCAGTTGACGTCGCCCATCAGGGCCTTGACCTTCTTGCGGTACATCCAGACCGCGACGCCCGCGAGGACGGCCAGTATGGCCTCCAGGGCGACGAAGCCCATCTTGTCGAGGTTCACCCCGCCGACGGCCGGGTTCGACAGCAGAGCGGTGACCGAGTCGCCCGCGGTGACCGCGAGGAACCAGACGCCCATCATCTGCGAGGCGTACTTCTTCGGCGCCATCTTCGTCGTCACCGACAGACCCACCGGCGACAGCGTCAGCTCACCGACGGTCTGCACGAAGTAGATCGCCACCAGCCACATCGCCGCGGCCTTGTGACCGCCCTCGGCGATCGACAGCGGAGCGAGGAAGAGGAAGAAGGACGCGCCGACCAGCACCAGACCGGAGCCGAACTTCACGATCGTGCTCGGCTCCTGGCCGCGCCGGTTCAGCCAAAGCCACAGCCAGGCGAAGACCGGGGCCAGCGCCATGATCATGATCGGGTTGACCGACTGGTACCAGGAGACCGGGAAGCCCCAGCCCGCGATGGTGTTCTTCGCCGAGTTGTCGGCGAACAGCGACAGGGTCGAACCACCCTGGTCGTAGATCATCCAGAAGACGGCGGCGGCGACGAAGAACCAGATGTAGGCGGAGACCTTCGAGCGCTCGGCCGGCTCCAGGTCCTTGTCGCGGTAGATCCGGGCGATCACCAGGATCGGCACGACCAGGCCGATGACCGTCAGCGGGATCAGCGCCCAGTTCAGCGTGAAGTGGCCGGTGCCGCCCACGAGGCCGTAGAAGACCGCGGCGATGGCGAGCCAGATCAGGCCCTTGCGCAGCGTGGACTTCTTCTCCTCGGCGGACAGCGGGGTCGGGACCTCGCTGCTCTTCTCGGCGAGGTGGCGGCCGCCCAGCATGTACTGGACGAGACCCAGCGCCATGCCGAGCGCGGCCAGCGCGAAGCCGAGGTGCCAGTTGACGTTCTCGCCCACCGTGCCGATGGCCAGCGGGGCGATGAAGGCGCCCAGGTTGATGCCGATGTAGAAGAGGGTGAAGCCACCGTCACGGCGCGGGTCGTCCACGCCCTTGTACAGGTGGCCGACCATCGTCGAGATGTTGGCCTTCAGCAGACCCGAGCCGATGGCGACCAGCACCAGACCCACGTAGAAGCTCGCGGCGACCGGCAGCGCCAGGCACAGGTGGCCCAGCATGATGATGAGACCGGAGACGGCCACCGTCTTGCGGGGACCGAGCAGACGGTCGGCGACCCAGCCACCGGGCAGGGCGAGCAGGTACACGAGCGACAGGTACACCGAGTAGATCGCGGTCGCGGTGCCCGCGCTCAGGTGCAGGCCGCCCGGAGCGACCAGGTACAGCGGGAGCAGGGCCCTCATGCCGTAGTAGGAGAACCGCTCCCACATCTCGGTCATGAAGAGAGTGGCCAAGCCGCGGGGGTGGCCGAAGAAGGTCTTCTCGGAACCCGGAGACTCCGGGCGGACCGAGTCCTTCGTCAGGCTGGACGCCATGGTCGTTCCTTGCTGGTCGGGACGCGCGATGGAGCGCTGCGCGCCCGGTGGGGGTGTGGCCGGCACCGGCAGGGTCGGACGTCCGCCCCCACGCCCTGGGGGTTCCCGCGTCGAGAGCGGAGGACGGCGACCACCGGGATCCACGCTCCGACGCGTCACTGCGTACGGAGCCCGGCCAGAGGTCATTCCTTTCAAGGCTGAGCGGAGTCAGCCCGCACAGAAAGGGAGACCCTCGGCGTCACGCGCCCGCCAAAAGGTCCCCGATGTGCTACAGGCGTTCAGGTCACCATACGGCAGGACACTGCCGGATATGGAAGGACTTGAGACACGGATCACAGGGTTCCGGGGAACTGTGCGACCTGTTTCCAAGGTCTCTTACACGATCGCATCCCGCCGGCACTGGTTTGTACCAGCAGGGTACAAAGGTAAGAGCACTGCCGCCGACCACACCTCGGTCCTACGCGCGGGCGGTCTACCATCAGCTCATGACCCGTGTACTGCTCGCCGAGGACGACGCGTCCATCTCGGAGCCGCTGGCCCGCGCTCTGCGCCGGGAAGGTTACGAGGTCGAGGTGCGCGAGGACGGCCCCAGCGCGCTCGACGCCGGACTGCGGGGCGGAGTCGATCTCGTCGTGCTGGACCTTGGCCTGCCCGGCATGGACGGCCTCGAGGTCGCCCGCCGGCTGCGTGCCGACGGCCACACCGTGCCGATCCTCATCCTGACCGCGCGCGCCGACGAGGTGGACACCGTCGTGGGCCTGGACGCGGGCGCCGACGACTACGTCACCAAGCCCTTCCGCCTCGCCGAGCTGCTCGCCCGGGTCCGGGCCCTGCTGCGGCGCGGCTCGGCCGAGCCCCAGCAGCCGCCGGCCACGCACGGCGTGCGGATCGACGTCGAGTCGCACCGGGCCTGGATGGGCGAGGAGGAGCTCCAGCTCACGGCCAAGGAGTTCGACCTGCTGCGGGTGCTCGTGCGCGACGCCGGCCGTGTGGTCACCCGGGACCAGCTCATGCGCGAGGTGTGGGACACGACGTGGTGGTCCTCCACCAAGACGCTGGACATGCACATCTCGTGGCTGCGGAAGAAGCTCGGTGACGACGCGGCCAACCCCCGCTACATCGCCACGGTGCGCGGCGTGGGTTTCCGCTTCGAGAAGAGCTGAGGCCCGCCCGCTGACCGGCGGGGGACACTGGGGGTCCTGAGTTTCTCCGGAGGGACCCCGTGCGCCGTCGTCTCATTCAGTCCACGCTGGCCGTCGTGCTGGTGGTGATCGCCGTGTTCGGGGTCTCGCTGGTGATCGTGGAAACGCGCACGATCAGCAACAGCGCCCAGGAACGGGTCGAGTCCGAGGCGGTCCGGCTGGCCAGCATCGTGGACAGCCGCATCCTCGCCGCCGAGAACGTCAACGCCGACGTGCTGCGCAATCCGGTCAGCAAGGACCAGTACGCGGTGATCAAGATGCCCGGCCGGGCGCCGATCGAGATCGGCAGCAAGCCCGAGGGCGACGTCATCCACTCCACGCAGCACGGCGAGGAGGGCGAGACGGTCACCGTGCAGGAGCCCCGCTCCGCCGTGACCCGCGAGGTCGGCCGCACCCTGCTGATCATCGGCCTGGTCGCCCTGCTGGCCGTGATCGCCGCCGTCCTGCTCGCCGTACGCCAGGCCAACCGGCTCGCCTCCCCGCTCACCGACCTCGCCGAGACCGCCGAACGCCTCGGCTCCGGCGACCCCCGCCCCCGGCACAAGCGGTACGGCGTGCCCGAACTGGACCGCGTCGCGGACGTCCTGGACTCCTCCGCCGAGCGCATCGGCCGGATGCTGACCGCCGAACGGCGCCTGGCCGCCGACGCCTCCCACCAGCTGCGCACACCGCTGACGGCGCTGTCGATGCGCCTGGAGGAGATCACCCTCACCGACGAACCGGAGACGGTGAAGGAGGAGGCCACGATCGCGCTGGCACAGGTGGAGCGGCTCACCGACGTGGTCGAGCGGCTGCTGACCAACTCGCGCGACCCCCGTACCGGCTCCGCCGTCACCTTCGACCTGGACGAGGTCATCCAGCAGCAGCTCGCCGAGTGGCGCCCCGCCTACCGCAGCGCGGGCCGCGCCATCGTCAGCTCCGGCAAGCGGCACCTGACGGCGGTCGGCACGCCGGGCGCGGTCGCCCAGGTGCTGGCCGCGCTGATCGAGAACTCGCTGATGCACGGCGGCGGCACGGTCGCCCTGCGCACCCGGGTCACCGGCAACCAGGCCGTGATCGAGGTCACCGACGAGGGCGCGGGCGTCCCGGCCGACCTCGGCGCGCGGATCTTCGAGCGGACCATCAGCGGCCGCAACTCCACCGGCATCGGCCTCGCCGTCGCCCGCGACCTCGCCGAGGCCGACGGCGGCCGGCTGGAGCTGCTCCAGACCCATCCGCCGGTGTTCGGCCTGTTCCTGTCCCGCACCGCCCCCGCCCACAAGGCGGGCGAGGCGACGGTCCGCTAGCGGACCCGCTCGGGGTTCTCCGGCTCGTGCCGGGCCACCGGCTCCTCGCCGGTACCCGCGTCGGGCAGCGCCCGGAACACCCAGGTCCGGTACGACCAGAAGCGGAACAGGGTGGCGACGCCGATGCCGACGAACTTGAAGACGTTGCTCTGCAGCGGGCTGTCCCAGCCGAACCCGTAGGTGGCGAGGTACAGCACCCCGTTCTCGATCACCAGGCCGATCGCGCTGAACACCAGGAACAGCATCAGCTCGCGAGGGCGTCCGCCCTTGTCGCGGTCCCGGTACGTCCAGTAGCGGAAGCCCAGGTAGTTGAAGATGATGGCCACGATCGTGGCGATGATGCTGGCCCGCACCACGGGCAGGTCGGATGCGTGCCGGACCAGGTTGAACACACCGAGGTTGACCAGGACCCCGGCCCCTCCGACCGCGCCGAACTTGGCCACCTCACGGGCGAGCCGGTGCAGCCCCGAGGAACGACGTTCCATGGCTGTGCAGCTCCCGTCCATAGGTTCTTCTCGGCCCGGCCATGCTATCCACGCGATCCCTCACATGCCCGCGTGGCGGGCCCCGGCGGGGAAACGGGTCGGCAAGAGGTAGGCAAGGGGCGGGTAAGAGATCGGCGCCGCGGCGGCTCTCCTGCCGGAAGTCCGGGCCGGTCCGTACGGCCGATACGCTAGGGGGGTGACGTTCCCGGTAGTCGGCATGGTCGGCGGGGGGCAGCTCGCGCGTATGACGCACGAGGCGGGCATCCCGTTGGGCATCAGGTTCAAGCTCCTCAGTGACACTCCACAGGATTCCGCGGCGCAGGTCGTGAGCGAAGTCGTCATCGGCGACTACCGCGACCTCGACACGCTGCGTGAGTTCGCGCGCGGCTGTGACGTGATCACCTTCGATCACGAGCACGTGCCCACCGAGCACCTCAAGGCACTGGAGGCGGACGGCATCCCCGTCCGGCCCGGGCCCGACGCGCTCGTGCACGCCCAGGACAAGGGCGTGATGCGCGCGAGACTCACGGAGATCGGCGTGCCCTGTCCGCGCCACCGCATCGTGCGCGACCCGGCCGACGTGGCCGCGTTCGCCGCCGAGGGCGAGGGCTTCCCCGTCGTCCTCAAGACGGTGCGCGGCGGATACGACGGCAAGGGCGTGTGGGTCGTCGACTCCGAGGCCGAGGCCGCCGAGCCCTTCCGGGCGGGCGTGCCGGTGCTGGCCGAGGAGAAGGTCGACTACGTCCGCGAACTGGCCGCCAACGTGGTCCGCTCCCCGCACGGCCAGGCCGTCGCCTACCCGGTGGTGGAGTCCCGGCAGGTCGCCGGGGTCTGCGACACGGTGATCGCGCCCGCGCCCGACCTGGACGAGTCCCTCGCGCTGCACGCCGAGCGGATGGCGCTGAACATCGCCAAGGAACTCGGCGTCGTCGGCCACCTCGCGGTCGAGCTGTTCGAGACGCGCGACGGCCGCGTCCTCGTCAACGAGCTGGCGATGCGCCCGCACAACTCCGGCCACTGGTCCATGGACGGCGCGATCACCTCGCAGTTCGCCAACCACGTGCGCGCGGTCCTCGACCTCCCCCTCGGCGACCCGCGCCCGCGGGCCCCCTGGACGGTCATGGTCAACGTCCTCGGCGGCGACTTCCCGGACATGTACTCCGCGTACCTGCACTGCATGGCCCGCGACCCGCAGCTCAAGATCCACATGTACGGCAAGGACGTCAAACCCGGCCGCAAGGTGGGGCACGTCAACACCTACGGCGACGACCTGGCCGACGTGCTGGAGCGCGCCCGGCACGCAGCCGGCTACCTGAGAGGCACGATCACCGAATGAGCCCCGTTGTTGGCATCGTCATGGGGTCGGACTCCGACTGGCCCGTCATGGAGGCCGCCGCCAAGGCCCTCGACGAGTTCGAGATCCCGTACGAGGTGGACGTCGTCTCCGCGCACCGGATGCCGCGCGAGATGGTCGCCTACGGGGAGCAGGCCGCCGGCCGGGGGCTCAAGGCGATCATCGCCGGCGCGGGCGGCGCGGCCCACCTGCCCGGCATGCTCGCCTCGGTGACGCCGCTGCCGGTCATCGGCGTGCCGGTGCCGCTGAAGTACCTCGACGGCATGGACTCGCTGCTGTCGATCGTGCAGATGCCGGCCGGGGTGCCGGTCGCCACCGTCTCCGTCGGCGGGGCCCGCAACGCCGGGCTGCTGGCCGCGCGGATGCTCGCCGCGCACGACGAGGACCTCCAGCAGCGCATGCGCGACTTCCAGCAGGAGCTGAACGACCAGGCCACGGAGAAGGGCAAGCGCCTGCGCGCCAAGGTCGAGGGCTCGGCCGGATTCGGATTCGGGAAGTAGACGCGGATGACCTCTCTGGACGAAGCCCGCGCGCTGCTGCGCGAGTTCCCGGTGGTCGACGGCCACAACGACCTGCCGTGGGCGCTGCGCGAGCAGGTCGCCTACGACCTGGGCGCGCGGGACATCGCCGGTGACCAGGGCGCGCATCTGCACACCGACCTGCCCCGCCTGCGCGAGGGCGGGGTCGGCGCGCAGTACTGGTACGGTGTACGTCCGCTCGGACCTGCCCGACGCGGTGCCCGCCACGCTGGAGCAGATCGACTGTGTGACGCGGCTGATCGAGCGGTACCCGGCCGAGCTGGCGCCCGCGCTGACGGCGGCCGACATGGAGGCGGCCCGCGCCTCCGGGCGGATCGCCTCGCTGATGGGGGCCGAGGGCGGCCACTCCATCGCCAACTCCCTCGGCACGCTGCGCGGCCTGTACGCGCTGGGCGTCCGCTACATGACCCTCACCCACAACGACAACGTGGACTGGGCGGACTCGGCGACCGACGAGCCGAAGGCGGGCGGTCTGACGGCCTTCGGCCGTGAGGTCGTCCGCGAGATGAACCGGCTCGGCATGCTGGTCGACCTCTCCCACGTCGCGGCGACGACGATGCGGGACGCGCTGGACGCCACCTCGGCGCCGGTGATCTTCTCGCACTCCTCCGCCCGTGCCGTCTGCGACCACCCGCGCAACATCCCGGACGACGTCCTGGAGCGGCTGCCGGCCAACGGCGGCATGGCGATGGTGACCTTCGTGCCGAAGTTCGTCCTCCAGGCCGCCGTGGACTGGACGGCCGCCGCCGACGACAACATGCGCGCGCACGGCCTGCACCACCTCGACACCACCGAGGAGGGCATGAAGGTCCACCGGGAGTTCGAGGAGCGCCACCCGCGCCCCGTCGCCACGGTCTCCACGGTCGCCGACCACCTCGACCACATGCGCGAGGCCGCCGGCATCGACCACCTCGGCATCGGCGGCGACTACGACGGCACCGCCTTCACCCCGGACGGCCTGAACGACGTCTCCGGCTACCCGAACCTGATCGCGGAGCTCCTCGACCGCGGCTGGTCCAGGCCGGACCTCGCCAAGCTGACCTGGCAGAACGCGGTCCGCGTCCTGGGCGCCGCGGAAGACGTCGCCCGAGAGCAGCGCGCCGCCCGCCCGGCCTCCACTGCGACGATCGGGTCGCTGGACGGCTAGCCGTCGAGGGCGGGGTAGTCGGTGTAGCCGTCCGCCCCGCCCACCTACATCAGGTACTGCTCGCGCAGCGGGTGAGCGGGGCGCCTCGCCGCCCCGGGGTGAGTGACGCACCGTTCCGGGATGCCTGGTACCGAAAGGTGGTACATATAGCGTACCGGCTTTCGGTACCGCCAGGAAGGGTGACGCGACGATGACCATAAGCGCGAGTGAGGCACGCCGGGACCTGTTTCCCCTGATCAAGCGCGTCAACGACGACCACACGCCGGTCCGGATCAGTTCCAGGAGCGGAGACGCCGTCCTGATGTCCGCCGAGGACTACGAGTCCTGGCAGGAGACGGTGTACCTGCTGCGTTCACCCGCGAACGCGCGGCGCCTCATGGAGGCGGTCGCCCGCGACAAGGCGGCGGCCGCCGCCGTCACCAAGTCGCTGGACGAACTGCGCGAACTGGCCGGTGAGGAGTGAGGAGCGTCCACTTCGATCCCGACGCATGGGAGGACTTCCTCTTCTGGCTGGCCTCCGACCGCCGGATGGCGCGCCGGATCACGCGGCTGATCGCGGAGATCCAGCGGGACCCCTTCACGGGCATCGGCAAGCCGGAACCGCTCAAGGCCGACCTCTCCGGGTACTGGTCCCGACGGATCGACGACGAGCACCGGCTGGTGTACCGGGCCGACGACAAGGAAGTGAAGATCCTCAAAGCCCGGTACCACTACGGCTGACCCACCCGCCGCCTCAGCACGCGCACAGGCAGAACGGGTGGCCCGCCGGGTCGGCGTAGACGCGCCAGTCGCGGTCGGGGGTGTCGGTGTCCAGGGGCTTGGCGCCCAGGGAGAGGATCTGGCGTTCGGCCGTGTCGAGGTCGGGGACCGTGAGGTCCAGGTGGAACTGCTGCGAGGCCTCCGGGGCCGGCCAGGCCGGGGGTACGTGGCCGGGGGCGCGCTGGAAGGCGACGGTCTGCCCGGTGGGGGTGCGCAGGTCCGCCCAGTCGGCGTCCCCCTCCACCGTGCCGCCCAGGATCTCGGCGTAGAACCCGGCCAGTGCCCCGGGGTCGGGACAGTCCAGGACGACCGCGCCCAGTTCGGCGAGAGCCATGAGTTCCTCCTCAGTTACTCGTAAGGCACAGCAACCGGTAACGGTTACCTCATGGTCCCGTATGAGGGGTAACGTCGCAAGCATGAGTGAGAGATCGGCCGCACCGGGCGGCCTCGCCCTGGTGGAGTCCCTGGTGAACACCCTGGACATCGAGAGCGGCCGCGACACGCTCGACACCGCGGAGGGCCGCGCGGCGCTCGGGATCGGCGACGGCGAGCTGGACACCGCCCGCGCGCTGCGCGAGTCGCTGCGCGCCGCGCTCCTCGCGCACGCCGGGCACCCGCCGCACGCCCGGATCACCCCGCTCGGCGAACTGCTCGCGCGGGCCCCGCTGCATGTCACCGTCGACGACGGCGACGGCTCCGCCGCCCTCGCCCCCGCCGACACCGGCCCGCTGCTCTCCCGCGTCGCCGCCGCCGTGGCCACGGCGCTGGTCGTGGGCACCTGGGACCGGCTCAAGGCGTGCGAGGCGCCGGCCTGCCACTGGGCGTACTACGACCGCAGCCCCGCCGGGCGGGGCCGCTGGTGCTCGATGCAGGTGTGCGGGGCGCGCGCGAAGATGCGCCGCTACCGGGCCAAGGACAGGTAAGGCGAGGGGGGTTGTCCGGTCGCCGCGCGGCCGGGTGGTGCACAATGCGCACAGACGCCGGTTCGGCCGACTGAGCCTCGGCCGAACCGGCGTCGTGCACGAGAAGGGCTACGCGGTCGGGCGGCCCATCGCCCGGTACGTCCAGCCGGCCTTGCGCCACGGCTCCGGGTCCAGCGCGTTGCGCCCGTCCAGCACCACCCGCGACGTCGCGACCTCGCCCAGCTCCGCCGGGTCCAGCTCGCGGAACTCCCGCCACTCGGTCAGGTGCAGCACCACGTCCGCGCCCCGTACCGCCTCCCGCGCCGACTCGGCGTAGCCCAGCGTCGGGAAGAGCCTGCGGGCGTTCTCCATGCCCTTGGGGTCGTACACGGTGACCTGGCCGCCCTGGAGGTGTATCTGGCCGGCCACGTTCAGCGCGGGCGAGTCCCGGACGTCGTCGGAGTCGGGCTTGAAGGTGGCGCCGAGCACCGCGACCCGCTTGCCGAGGAACGAGCCGCCGCCGAGCGCCTCCCGCGCCATCTCCACCATCTGGCCGCGCCGGCGCATGTTGATGGAGTCGATCTCCCGCAGGAAGGTGAGCGCCTGGTCCGCGCCCAGCTCACCGGCGCGCGCCATGAAGGCGCGGATGTCCTTGGGCAGACAGCCGCCGCCGAATCCGATCCCGGCGCGCAGGAACTTCTTCCCGATCCGCTCGTCGTGCCCGATGGCCTCGGCGAGCTTCACCACGTCGCCGTCGGCGGCCTCGCACACCTCCGCCATCGCGTTGATGAAGGAGATCTTGGTGGCGAGGAAGGAGTTCGCGGCCGTCTTCACCAGCTCGGCGGTCGGGAAGTCGGTCACCACGAACGGGGTGCCCTCGGCGACCGGGGTGGCGTACACCTCGCGCAGCAGCTTCTCCGCCCGTTCCCCGCGCACGCCGACCACGATCCGGTCCGGGTGCAGGGTGTCCTTGACGGCGAAGCCCTCGCGCAGGAACTCCGGGTTCCACGCCAGCTCGGCGTCGGCCCCGGCGGGCGCGTGCTCGGCGAGGTAGGCGGCGAGGCGGTCGGCCGAACCGACCGGCACCGTCGACTTGCCCACCACCAGGGCCGGGCGCCGCAGGTGCGGGGCGAGGGAGGCGACGGCGGAGTCGACGTAGCTCATGTCACAGGCGTACTCGCCGTGCTTCTGCGGGGTGTTCACGCAGACGAAGTGGACGTCGCCGAACTCCGCGACCTCCGCGAAGTCGGTGGTGAAGCGGAGCCGTCCGGTCGAGCCCTCGAAGCCCGCGACGTGCTTGCGCAGCAGCTCGTCCAGGCCGGGCTCGTACATCGGGGTCTCGCCCCGCTCCAGCATCGCGATCTTCTCGGGGACCACGTCCAGCCCGAGCACCTCGAAGCCGAGTTCGGCCATGGCCGCGGCGTGCGTGGCGCCGAGGTAGCCGGTGCCGATCACGGTGATCTTGAGGCTCATTGATGCTCCAGCCGGGGTACGTCGATGATGCGGCCCCCGAGCATAGTCGTGCCCGGGGAGTGCCTCGTCCGGGGGAAATCCCGACCTGTCGCCAAGCTCACCTATGCGGGCCGGGCGCCGCGCTCTAAACTTTCAGTTACTTAACGGTAATTAGCGTCAGTATCACTGCGTCTTTGGAGCGTGAGAGACCGTGGCCGGATCGGCTGACTTCGACCTGTACCGCCCGTCAGAGGAGCACGACATGCTCCGCGACAGCGTCCGTTCGCTGGTCGAGGCGAAGATCGCGCCGTTCGCCGCCGCCGTGGACGAGGAGGCGCGCTTCCCGCAGGAGGCGCTGGACGCGCTGGTGGCCAACGACCTGCACGCGGTCCACGTCCCGGAGGAGTTCGGCGGCGCCGGCGCGGACGCGCTCGCCACGGTCATCGTGATCGAGGAGGTGGCCCGCGCCTGCGTGTCCTCCTCGCTGATCCCGGCCGTGAACAAGCTCGGCTCCCTCCCGGTGATCCTCTCCGGCTCGGCCGAGCTGAAGAAGAAGTACCTGGGCCCGCTCGCCAAGGGCGACGCGATGTTCTCGTACTGCCTCTCCGAGCCGGACGCCGGTTCGGACGCGGCCGGCATGAAGACCAAGGCCGTGCGCGACGGCGACTTCTGGGTGCTCAACGGCGTCAAGCGCTGGATCACCAACGCGGGCGTCTCCGACTACTACACGGTGATGGCCGTCACCGACCCGAGCAAGCGCTCCAAGGGCATCTCCGCCTTCGTGGTGGAGAAGTCGGACGAGGGTGTCTCCTTCGGCGCTCCGGAGAAGAAGCTCGGCATCAAGGGCTCCCCGACCCGCGAGGTCTACTTCGACAACGTCCGCATCCCCGCCGACCGCATGATCGGCGAGGAGGGCACCGGCTTCGCCACCGCGATGAAGACGCTGGACCACACCCGCATCACCATCGCCGCCCAGGCCCTCGGTGTCGCCCAGGGTGCCCTGGACTACGCCAAGGGCTACGTCCAGGAGCGCAAGCAGTTCGGCAAGCCGATCGCCGACTTCCAGGGCATCCAGTTCATGCTGGCCGACATGGCGATGAAGATCGCCGCCGCCCGCGCCCTGACCTACCAGGCCGCGGCCGCCTCCGAGCGCGTCGACGCCGACCTCACCTTCCAGGGCGCGGCCGCCAAGTGCTTCGCCTCGGACGTGGCGATGGAGGTCACCACCGACGCCGTCCAGCTCCTCGGCGGCTACGGCTACACCCGTGACTACCCGGTGGAGCGCATGATGCGCGACGCCAAGATCACCCAGATCTACGAGGGCACCAACCAGGTCCAGCGGATCGTGATGGCCCGCAACCTGCCGAAGTAGCCGGTACGCCGAAGGCGCCTCCTCTGCCGGGCAGGGGAGGCGCCTTCGGCATGTCCGGGTTCAGTTGCCCGAGACGGTGACCTTCTCGTCGTTCTTCAACTCGTCCACCAGCGTCTTCACCTTCGCCTTGTCCCAGACGAGGTTGCCGCCGACCGAGCCGGAGACGGGCATGTTCAGGGACGTGCCGTCGCCGCTGTTGACGCCCTTCATCGCCCAGAACATCGAGGCCAGGTCGAACAGGCCCATGTCCTTGTCGACGCTGAGGGAGTCCAGGCCCGCGCCCATCGTCGGATAGAACTTGAAGGGGTTCAGCACGGTCGACGGGGTCGCCACCTGGTGGGCCAGCGCCGCGAGGAACTTCTGCTGGTTCTTGGTCCGCTCCAGGTCGGAGGCGGCGAAGGCGTGCCGGGTGCGGACGAAGGCGAGTGCCTGCTCGCCGTTGAGGGTCTGCTCGCCCGCCTGGAAGTCGGCGCCGGAGTACTTGTCCTTGAAGCCCTTGTCGATCTTGATGTCGACACCGCCGACCGCGTCCACGATGTTGGCGAAGCCCGCGAAGCCGATCTCCACGTAGTGGTCGATGTGCAGCCCGGTGTTGTACTCCACGGTCCGCGTCAGCAGGGTCGGGCCGTCCTCGGCGTAGGTCGCGTTCAGCTTCGCGTGCCGCCCGCTCGCGGGGTAGACCTTGCCGGAGGTGGAGCCCTTGTAGGAGGGGACGACCACGTCGGAGTCGCGGGGCAGCGATATCAGGGTGTCGCCGTTGGAACCGACGTGCAGGATCATCACCGAGTCGGTGCGCTGGCCCTCGGCGGAACCGGTGTGGAGTCTCTTCTTGTCCTCGCTCGACATGCCCTTGCGGCTGTCGGAGCCGACGATCAGGTAATTGGTGCCCTCGCCCTCCTCGGGGCGGTCGATCACCTGGGACAGGTCGACGTCCCGGTTCAGCTTGGAGTCGGCCCAGAAGTAGGTGCCCACCGAGGTGACGAGCAGCACGACGGCCAGGGTGATCGTGCCCACCTTGATCCGGCGGCCCCAGTTCGGCGCCGGGCGGGGGGCGCGGGTGCCGGCCGGGGCGCCGGGGCCACCCGGGCCGCCGCCGTAGACCTGGCCGGTGTTGTAACCGCTGTCGTAGCCGTCATGGCCCTGGCCGTCGACGTACGAGGGCTGCCTCGGGACCCCGCCGCCGTAGGGCGGCGCGGGGGCGCCGGGCGGCGGCGCGGCCGGGCGGCGTACCTGCCGCATCACGCGCGGGCCTTCCGGCTGCGCACCGGCGCTGCCGCGTCCGTAGCGGGGGCCGCGCTCGTCGTCGGACCATCCCTCGGGCCAGTCATTCATGCGCCCCAGTGTGCAGGGTGCCGACCGATGCCTTACAAGGGTTGTCGGAAAATCGGAGCGCCTCTGTTGCGAACCCGACATAAATTCCGCGAAAGCCGCTTCGGCATAAGGTGGGGGACATGACAGACCTGGCGCCCGCCGCTTCTCCGGAGATTCCGGGCAAGCCCACTTCCGCTTCCCGCACCACCCTCAGCCACATCATGACCCACAACGACACCAACCTGCTGGGGACGGTGCACGGTGGTGTGATCATGAAGCTCGTCGACGACGCCGCGGGCGCCGTGGCGGGCCGCCACTCCGGAGGGCCCGCCGTCACCGCGTCCATGGACGAGATGGTCTTCCTGGAGCCCGTGCGGGTGGGTGACCTGGTCCACGTCAGGGCCCAGGTGAACTGGACCGGCCGCACCTCCATGGAGATCGGCGTCCGGGTCCTGGCCGAGCGCTGGAACGAGTCCGCGCCGCCCACCCAGGTCGGCTCCGCCTACCTCGTCTTCACCGGCGTCGACGCCGACGGCAAGCCGCGCCAGGTCCCCCCGGTGCTCCCGGAGACCGAGCGCGACCGCCGCCGCCATCAGGAGGCCCAGATCCGCCGCACCCACCGCCTGGCCCGCCGCCGCGCCATCCGTGAGCTGCGCGAACGCCGCGCGGCCGAGGGCATCACGGACTGACGCCGGGCCCGCGGCGAGCCACCCCCCCCCAGGGGTTCAGGCCCGTCCCGAGCACACCACCTCGTCGCCCCTGACCACCGGCGCGTCCGGTTCGGCCACCTGCGGGGCCCGGACCGGGCGGACCGGCTTGTGGTCGGCGCCCGCCGTGACGCGCAGGACGGGGCCCAGACCGGGCACCGCGCGCAGCTCGCTGCCCGGGAGGGCGACGGCCAGGGAACGGGCGGAGCGGTCCCAGCGGGGGTCGTAGGAGATCACCGTGCGGGGGACCGGCTTCGCGGCGGTCACCGGGCGGTGGGTGGTGGCGAAGCCGGTCGCGGCCAGCTCCGCGTCCAGCTTCCGGCCGAGCCCCGCGGTGCCGGTGCCGTTCTCCACCCGGACCCGCACCGAGGACGGGGCGACCTCGACGGTCGCGGCCACCGGGCCCTTCCTCGGCGGGTGCGCGGCCAGCGGTCTGTCCTCGCGCAGGTCGGCGAAGAGCCGCTCCGACTTGGCCGGGTCCCACTTCAGGGTCGAGCCGATGCCCTTGACGGCGTACCCCATCTGCCCGATCGGCACGGTGGTGAACTCCGAGGACGAGGGCGAGAAGTTCCGCATGGCCCGGCCGAGGTCGAGCAGCTCGTCGGTGCCGAAGCCGTTGTCGGCCCGCACCGAGCCCAGCACCGCCCGGGTCACGTCCCGGAACCGCATCGGGTTGAACAGCACCCCCGAGGACGTGGCCCGCTCGATCAGCGCGGCCAGGAACCGCTGCTGGCGCTGCATCCGGCCCAGGTCGCTGGCGCCGTCCACATGCCGGGCGCGCACGTACTGCAGCGCCTGTCCGCCGCCCAGGGTGTGCGGGCCGGGCGCGAGGTCCAGCCCGGTGTAGGAGTCCTTCAGCGGGGTCGGGGTGCAGATCTTCACCCCGCCGAGCACGTCCACGGTCTTCATGAAGCTGGTGAAGTCGACCTCCAGGTAGTGGTCGACCTTCACCCGCGTCATCGCCTCCACGGTGCGCACCGTGAGCTGCGGCCCGCCCTCGGCGTACGCCGCGTTCAGCTTCATGGGGTGCGCGTGGTGCCGTTCACCGGTGGTCCGGTCGACGTGCTCGGGCACCTCGGTGTACGAGTCGCGCGGCAGGCTGACCACGCTCGCCCGCTCCCGGTCCTCGGAGATGTGCACGATCATCACCGTGTCCGTGCAGTGGCAGGGCGCGCCGCCCAGCCGGTACGCGCGCCGCTCCGCCTCGGTGATCCTGTCCCGGCCGTCGGTGCCGACCAGCAGGACGTTCATGCCGTGGCCCGCGCGGGGCCGGTTCTTCATGTCCTTGAAGGCGTCGACCCGGGCGATGCCCGAGTCCAGGCTGCTGACGACCACGTGCCCGATCCCGGCCGAGGCGAGCACCACCGCCGACAGCGCGGTCACCGCCCGCAACGGCCAGCGCGGCCCCCGCCTGCGGGCGACGGGCCGCCGCACCCGGCCTGGCGGCCGCGGCCGCCGCTGCGGCCGGGGAGCACCTCCCGCACCCCGGGCGGAGGGGGAGGGGGGCCGAGGCGGGCTGGGCAAGGGACACCTCCGGGCTGCGGCCGTACGTGGGAATGTGAGAACCGTAGGTCGATACGATCTCCAGCCCGCGTCGCGGCCGCGGCGGCGCGCACCGGTGTCCCCCATTCGCGGTAACGTGAGCCCCCTATGAACGCCAAGCCCGATGTGCGGCACCCCGCCGTGTCCGTGATCATGCCCGTGCTCGACGAGGAGCGGCATCTGCGCGGCGCCGTCCAGGCGATCCTCGCGCAGGAGTACGCCGGCGACATGGAGGTCGTGATCGCCCTCGGTCCCTCGTCGGACCGTACGGACGAGATCGCGGCCGAGCTGGTGGCCGAGGACCCGCGCGTGGTCACCGTCCCCAACCCGACCGGCCGTACCCCCGCAGCGCTCAACGCCGCGATCAAGGCGTCCCGGCACCCGGTCGTGGTCCGCGTGGACGGCCACGGCATCCTCTCGCCGGACTACATCACCACCGCCGTACGGCTCCTGGAGGAGACCGGCGCGATGAACGTCGGCGGCATCATGCACGCCGAGGGCGAGAACGACTGGGAGCACGCGGTCGCCGCCGCGATGACCTCCCGGATCGGTGTCGGCAACGCCGCCTTCCACACCGGAGGCGAGGCCGCCCCCGCCGACACGGTCTACCTCGGCGTGTTCCGCCGCGAGGCCCTGGAGCAGCAGGGCGGATACAACGAGGAGTTCATCCGCGCCCAGGACTGGGAGCTTAACTTCCGCATCCGCGAGGCGGGCGGCCTGATCTGGTTCTCGCCCGAGCTGAAGGTCTCCTACCGGCCGCGCCCGAGCGTCAGGGCGCTGGCCAAGCAGTACAAGGACTACGGCCGCTGGCGGCACGTCGTCGCCCGCTACCACGAGGGCTCCATCAACCTGCGCTATCTCGCCCCGCCGGCCGCCGTGTGCGCGATCGCGGCCGGTGTCGTGGCCGGCGTGGCGCTGACCCCCTGGGCCTTCGTGATCCCCGGCGGCTACCTGGCGGCCATCGCGCTGGGCTCGGTCCCCGCGGGCAAGGGCCTGCCGGCCAAGGCGCGGCTGCAGATCCCGGTGGCGCTCGCCACCATGCACATGTCCTGGGGCTTCGGCTTCCTGACCAGCCCCAAGGCGCTGGCCCGCAAGGTCATCGCCTCGCGCCGCCCGGCCGTGCTCGAACCCCGCTGAGCACGCGAGCCGCTGACGGTGTGACAGCAGCGCGAAAGGGCCCCTCCCGCCGCCGGGAGGGGCCCTTCCCCTTGGTTCACGCGGCCGTGCCGCCTACCACTGGTAGGGCTTGTACACGTCCATGCAGGACGACTTGTCCGAGCCGTTGATCGCGTCCGTGCCGCCCGGCAGGTCACCGGCCTTCGGCGTCTCCTGCTTCGGATAGGCGTCCCCGGCGCGCCAGTCGCCGCCGACGACGACCGTCACCCCGGAGACGTTGGTGGAACGTTCCACCTGCTTCGCCGGGATGCCCAGCGCCTTGGCCACCGCCTGCGCGTCGCCCTCCAGATCGGCGCTCGGATAACGCACCACCGTCCGGTCGGCCGACGGCGCCGCCGAGGTGTCCGCCTGCGCCAGCGCGTACCCCTTGGCCCCCAGGGCGCTCGCCACCGTGCGGGCCCGGCCGCTGACCGGGGCCAGGGTGGCGGTGCGGGTGCCGTTCTGCACCTGGACCCCGAGCCGGGCCGGGGCCGCCGAAGGCGCCTTGGCCGGCTCGGCCTTCGCGGGCGCCTTCTTGGCGGGCTTGCCGTTCTTGTCGAGGGAGACGTCCTCGCGGAGCATCTGCCACAGCTTGTCGGCGCTGCCCTGGGCGGGCAGGACGTGCGAGTTGTTCCGCGGGTCCTCGATGTTGGGCATGGTCAGCGACGTGATGCGGTTGGCCGGCACCGCCTTCAGCTCCATGCCGAGGTCGTACAGCTTCTTGACGCTGCCGATCTCGTCGGACACGGTCAGGGACTTGGTGGCCGCCTCCGCCAGGTCCATCAGCCTGCCGCTGTCGGTGAAGACGTTCTGGCCCTTCAGCGTGCGGATCATCGAGTTCAGGTACATGTGCTGGGCGCGGGCCCGCATCACGTCGCTGCCCCAGGCGTGCCGGGTGCGCAGCCACTGCAGGGCCTGCTTGCCCTGCACCTTGTGCGTACCGGCGGTCATCTTCAGGCCGGAGCCGCCGCGCTGGGCCGCGGTGGAGCGGTCCCACACGTTCTGCCTGACGCACACGTCGACCCCGCGGACGGCGTCGGCCATCCGCACCACACCGGAGAAGTCGATGGTCATCCAGTGGTCGATGTAGACGCCGGTGAGGTTCTCCCAGGTCGCCAGGGTGCAGCCGGCGCCGCCCCGGGCCAGCGTCGTGTTGATGATGTCGTTGGTCGCCGGGTAGACCCGGCCCGTCTTGGCGTCCTTGCACTCCGGGATGTCCACGCGGGTGTCCCGGGGGATGCTCACCATGGAGGCGCTGCGCCGGTCCGCGGAGACGTGGATCAGCATCTGCACGTCACCGAGGGGCGGGTTGTTGCGGTTGTCCTTGCTGCCGCCGAGCTTGACGTTCTCCGCCGAGGCCCGGCTGTCGGAGCCGATCAGCAGGATGTTCAGCGGGATCTGGCCGTCCGCGTTGGGCCGGGTGCGCTGTGCCCGGGAGTCGTCGCTGCCGCTGCGCGCTCCCGCCTGGATGTTGCCGTTGAGGTGCTCGTAGTACAGGTATCCGGCGCCGGCCGTGCCGAGTATCAGCAGCGCCAGCGTGCTCGCCGACCAGCGCAGCGCGCGCCGCCCGCCCGGCTTGCCGTCACCGCCCTTGCCCGCCCGCCTCGAGCCCCCGCCCCGTGGTGCACCGCTACCCGGCGCCCGTTCCCCGGTGTCCTGAGCCACCGAACCCCTCCCCCGAACCCGACTCTGCGACAACTGCCCGTCCCTCCACCACACACAGCAACGGGCCCGTCCCGCGCCGGGTTAGACGCACGACGGGCCCGATGGGTTACCTATGAGGCGCACCCGACCTTGTCGGCCGTGGACTTGTCACTCTCGTTCACGTCCGGCGCCTTTGCCGGTGCGGTGAGCGAGACGCCCGCCCCCTTGAAGTCCTTGCCCAGCGTGAGGTTCATCGCGGGCAGCCCCTGCGCGTTCTGCGTACTCTCGCCCGGCTTCAGCGCCGAGCCCGGCAGACCCATGAGGGCCGCCAGCTCACGCGCCTGCGGTGCCTGGTCGGGCGCGTACTCCAGCGTCGTCCTGTCCAGCTCCGCCGGGGCGTTGCCCGCGTTCTCCGACTTCAGGATGCTCTTCTCGGTCTGCATCCAGTTGAGGGTCTCCTGCGCGCTGCCGGCGACCGCGCCGCCGTTCATGACGCGCACCCGCACGTCGGACGGCGCCGACCTGCTGCCCTTCAGACGGGCGGCCTGGGCGTCCTTGGCCGCCTTCTCCTTCTTCTTGACGTCGGTGAAGGAGACGTCGCTGTTGATCGCGTCGAAGATCTGCGGACCCGTGGTCTGGTTGACCACGACGGTCGCGTGCACCTTCTCGGTGGGGTTGTCGATCACCGGGACGGTGAGGAAGGTGATGTTCTTCGGCGGCACCTTCTTCATCTCCAGCGCGATGTCCTTGAGCGTGCTCACGGACTTGATGCCCTGGTCGACGGTGAGCGCCTTGGTCGCCGCCTCGGCGAGGTCCAGCAGCTTGCGGGGGTTGGTGAGGGTGTCGCTGGAGGACATGTCCCGCATCAGCGAACCCATGAACTGCTGCTGCACCTTGATCCGGTCCAGGTCGCCCTGGTTGCCCCAGGCGTGCCGGGTGCGGACGAACGCGAGCGCCTGCTCGCCCTGGATCTTGGACTCGCCCGCGGGGAGTTCCAGGTGGGAGTCCTTGTCGTTCACCGCGTGCTTCAGGCACACCTTCACGCCGCCGACCGCCGCGGTCAGCGTCTTGACCGCGTTGAAGTCGACCATCATGAAGTGGTCCGGCGTGATGCCCGTGACCGCCTTCACCGTGCGCATGGTGCAGCCCGCGTCCCGGCCCTCCTGGCCGAGGCTGGTGTTGAAGCGGACCTGGCTGGAGCCGGGGACGATCTTCTTGCTGCCGTCGGGCTGGATCGTCTCGCAGTCCGGCACGTCCACGATCATGTCGCGGGGGATGCTCAGCGCCGTCGCGTTGGTCCGGTCCTTGGCGACGTGCAGCAGGATGTTGGTGTCCGCGTGCCCGACGCTGTTCTTGTCGCCGTAGCCCTCGTTGCCCGAACCGGTGCGCTTGTCGGTGCCGATGATCAGGATGTTGAAGGCGTCGTCCTTGCTGAAGCCCGCCTTGGCCGCGCTGCCGACGTCGGTCGCGGAGACGTTGCCTTCCAGGTGCTTGAGGTAGAGGTAGCCCGCCGAGCCCGCGACCACCAGCACCAGCGCCATACCGCCGCCGGTCCAGGCCGCGATCTTCTTGGCCTTCGACTTCTTCTTCGCCGGGCGGCGGTTGCGCCGGCCCGGCGGCTCGGGCTCGGCACCCCTGCGGCGGCGCGGCTGCGGCACCTCGGCGCCCCGCTCCGGAGCGTCCTCGCGCACCGGCGCGCCGTCCCGGCCGCGCGCGGCGCCGGGATCAGCCGGTCGTCCCCGCCGGGAAGACCGGGGCGAGGGAACCGATGACTGCGGTGCGGAATTGCCCAGTCGCAGTTCGTATTCGCCGGTGTTCGGATTGAGTACCCACTGGTCTGCGGGGTCGATGTTCTCCGCCCGCCCACGGCTTTGCGCGTCCACGGTTGTCCGAATCCTCCGTCGGGGCCACGCGGCGCCTTCCCCCTCGTAGGCGCTCGGGTCTCGGTGAAACCGGCGCACGGCCTGAGGACGGACCTCGCGGGCCGGGTGCACCGGATCGCTCACACTATCCGCCCTGTTCAGCGTCGAGCGACGCCGGTGACGAAATCCACGTTCCTAGAACTGGGCAATCCCGCTCATTCCTCTGAACAAAAGTTCGTCGATTTGGTGTGGGGATTACTCACACATGTGCGCGGCGGCGGTGCTGCCCTGATACGTGGGGGTGGCCGAGGGGGTCTCCCCGGAAGTGTCGCCGGGGGATTTGCCGCCGTTTTCCGGCGAAGTGTCCGCCACTTCGACGGGCCGGTCCACGCGCAGCCGGGCGAACAGTTCCCCGGCCTCGGGCTGCACCAGCTGGTCGCGGTCGGAGTCGTACACATACGCCTCGCGCGGCACCGTGAGGAACTGCACATGTTCGGTGGGGATGTCGCGCAGGCCCCGCACCAACCGGTACAAGCCGCGCAGACTGGCCAGCTCGGGGTCGGTGGTGAGGGCGGAGGTGGCCGCGTCCAGCACCGGATACAGCTTCACCGGGTTCAGCAGCACCCCGTCCCCGCGCACCTTCTCCACCAGCGCCCCGAGGAACCGCTGCTGGCGGTCCATCCGGTCGGTGTCGCTGCCGTCGCCGAGCGTCTTGCGGGCCCGTACGTAACCGAGCGCCTGCTCCCCGTCCAGCGTGACCCGGCCCGCGGGCAGCCTCAGCCCGGCCGCCTTGTCGTCGATCGGCTCCCGCAGGCACACCCGTACACCGCCGACGGCGTCCACCATCTGCTCGAACCCGCTGAAGTCGACCACGATGTGGTGGTCGACCCGGATGCCCGTCAGCTCCTCGACGGTACGGATCGTGCACGCCGAACCGCCCAGCTGGAAGGCGTGGTTGAGCATGGCGAACGCGGGCTCGCCCCGGCCGCCGTCCGCGAGCGGGCAGGCCGGGACGCGCACCATCAGGTCGCGGGGGAGCGAGACGGCGGTCGCGCTGCGCCGGTCGGCCGCCAGGTGCAGCAGGATCGTGGTGTCCGAGCGCGCGCTGCCCGAGTCGCGCCCGTACTTCTGGTTGCTCCCGGCCCGGGTGTCCGAACCGATCAGCAGGATGTTCTGGGCGCCCGACACCAGCGCCGTCGGCCGTTCCCGCTCGTAGCGGGCCAGCTCCCGCGCGGCCGCCTCGTCGGGCGTGATGTTGTCGCTGAGCCTGGCGTACAGCGCCCAGCCCACCCCGCCCGCCGCCAGCAGCACCGCGGCCGCGCCGACCGCGCCGCCCCGGACCCACCGCCGCCGACGCCGCCGCGCCAGTCCGTCACCGGTGGCCGAGGCGCCGGGGACGGGGGAGTGGTCCGCGGTGTCGGGCACGGCGCACCACCCCTCGCGGTCGTACGGACGTCACGTCCTGTCTCCTACGACCATGGCGGCGCACCGGGCTCCGGGCCGCCCTTTGCTGGGCCCAACGGGTGACCCGGGGGGCCTCAGGAGCCGTCTTGCCAGACGCCACTTCGCGGACACGGCCTAGTGCCGGGAGGCGGTCACCCGCTCGGTGTCGATCCGCTGGGCCAGCGCCTCGGCGGGCAGTTTGTCGAGGTTGCGGCACAGCACCACCGAGCCCCCGGCCGCCAGCGGCGCGTACAGCCCGGCGCTCAGCCCGGCCCAGGTGTCGTACGGCAGCCCCGACAGCAGCCGCGAGCCCGGCCCCGTCAGGTCGAGGCCGGGCGCGTCGGTGAGGGCGCGCTCCACCACCTCGGCGGCGCTGAACTCGGCCCCGGCCACGATCAGCGCGGGCTCCTCGGGGTCCACCGGTGCGAAGGGGACGAACCGGTCGCCCTGGCCGGGCACCTCGGCGGCGTAGTCGACGAAGCCCTCCGGGCGCTCGGGGAACCGGCCGCCCAGCGGGCGCAGCGCCATGGCGACCCGCTCGCCCCGGCAGGCCCGCGCATCCTGGAGCGTGTCCGGTCCGCTCACCACCACGTCCGCCGCGGCCGGGTCGCCCGACACGTCGGCCACCGCGCCCACCGAGGCGCACGCCAGCAGCCACACGGCCGTCTGCCAGTGCGCGGGCAGCAGCAGGGCGACCCGGTCGCCGGGGGCCACGGACAGCTCGCCCTGGAGCAGATTGGCGGTCTTGGCCACCCAGTTGGCGAAGGTGGCGACGGACAACTCGACGCGTTCGCCGGTGGCGTCGTCGTAGAAGGTCACCAGGGGGCGTCCGGCATCCGCGGCGAGCGCGGAACGCAGCAGGTCGGCTGGGGTGCGATCGGTGGCGTTCACCCGCGCAAGCGTACGCGGGCGCCGCCGGGCCCGGGGGCCGCCCGCGCGGTCCGGCCCGGCCCGCACATGACCGGCCGCCGGAGGTGGGCAGCCTTGTGGCGGGCGGCCGGCCGCCCGGGCGGACGCGTACGGCCGGGGGACGGCGCGCACCGATCTTCCCGGACACCGCGCGGCCACCGGGGGCGCGGCCGCCCGGTCTGCATACACTGGCCGGCCGGAACGAGACGTTCCGCCGGTCCCGGCAGGAAGCAGAGACGACAGGTGACAGAAGCGATCCTCCTGGTCGGCGGCAAGGGCACGCGGCTGCGGCCGCTCACGGTGCACACGCCCAAGCCCATGGTCCCGGCGGCCGGGGTGCCGTTCCTCACGCACCAGCTCGCCCGGGCGAGAGCGGCGGGCGTCGAGCACATCGTCCTCGCCACCAGCTATCTCGCCGAGGTCTTCGAACCCCACTTCGGCGACGGCTCCGCCCTCGGGCTGCACCTGGAGTACGTCACCGAGCGGGAGCCCCTCGGCACCGGCGGCGCCATCCGCAACGTGGCCGACCGGCTGCGCTCCGGCCCGGACGACCCCGTACTGATCTTCAACGGCGACATCCTCACCGGCCTCGACATCCGGGCCCTGGTCGACACCCACGAGTCCACCGGCGCCGATGTCTCCCTGCACCTGAGCAGGGTGAGCGACCCCAGGGCGTACGGACTGGTCCCCACCGACGACACCGGGCGGGTGCTGGCCTTCCTGGAGAAGCCGCAGACGCCCGAGGAGATCGTCACCGACCAGATCAACGCCGGGGCCTACGTCTTCCGCCGTTCCGTCATCGACACCATCCCCGCCGGGCGCCCGGTCTCCGTCGAGCGCGAGACCTTCCCCGGCCTGCTGGCCGCCGGGGCCCACCTCCAGGGCATGGTCGACTCCACCTACTGGCTCGACCTCGGCACCCCGGCCGCCTTCGTCCGCGGCTCGGCCGACCTGGTCATGGGCCGCGCGCCCTCCCCGGCGGTGCCCGGCCGGCGCGGCGACCGGCTGATCCTGCCCACGGCCAGGGTCGCCCCGGACGCCAAGCTGACCGGGGGCACGGTGGTGGGAGAGGGCGCGTTCGTCGCGGAGGGGGCCCGGATCACCGGGTCCGCCATCCTGCCGGGCGCGGTCATCGAGCCGGGCGCGGTCGTCACCGACTCCCTCATCGGCAGCCGGGCCCGGGTGGGCGAGCGGTCCGTGCTCACGGGGGCGGTCGTCGGCGACGGCGCCGTGGTCGGAGCCGACAACGAGCTGCGGGAAGGGGTCCGGGTGTGGTGCGACGCGCTGATCCCGGCCGGAGCGGTCAGGTTCTCCTCCGACCAGTAGCCCCGCTCACCACCTGCCGATGTCCGTCTTCCGCATCTTGGGGTGCCTGCGCGGCGGGGTGACGCCGCCGAGCAGGATGTAGCGGGCGGCCCGGTGGCGCTGGCCCTGGGAGGCGTACGGCTCCAGCAGGCGGAGCATCTCCGCGTCGTCGGCGTCCCGGTTCCCGGCCAGCGCCCAGCCGACGATGCGGGGCAGGTGCAGATCGCCCGTCGTCACCGCGTCCGGCGCGCCGTGGCTGCGCTGCACCACCTCGGCCGAGGTCCACGGCCCGACGCCGGGGACGGCCTCCAGCCGGGCCCGCGCCTCGGCCGGGGGCATCCCCGCCGTCTGCTCCAGCCGCGCGGCCAGCCGGACCGCGCGCAGGATCGTCGAGGCACGCTTGTCGTCCACGCCCGCCCGGTGCCACTCCCAGGACGGGATCAGCGCCCAGGTGCGCGGCGCCGGCATCACCCACATCGGGCGCTCGCCCGTCCCCGCGGGTCCCGGCGCGGGCTCCCCGAACCGGCTCACCAGCCGCCGCCACGCCCGGTACGCCTCGTCGGCGGTGACCTTCTGCTCCAGCACCGAGGGGATCAGCGACTCCAGCACCAGCCCGGTCCGGGTCAGCCGCAGTCCGGGGCGCCGGTGCCGGGCCAGCGCGACCAGACGGTGCCGGGGCTCGAACTGGCCGGGGTCGTCGGCCGCGCCCAGCAGCTCGGGCAGCCGCTCCAGCAGCCAGTCGGCGCCGGGCCCCCACGCCTCACCGCGCACCTCGCCGCCGCACGCGTACACGCGCAGGGTGCCCGGCCCGGCGGGGGTGCGGGCGGTGCGCCACACCGAGCCGTCGCGCGTCGCGCGGAAGGCCGGGTCGCCGGCCCCGCGCCGCAGCGGCCCCATCACCAGGCCGAGGTCGAACGGCCCGTCGGGCACGTAGGTCCGCGTCCGGGGGCCCTCCGCCTGCCGGGGCACCGTCGCGGACACCACGGGTGCCGGGATCTCCCCGCCGCGTACGGTCGTACGCGACGCGGGACGGGGGGCGAAGCGTCCTGCCACGGGGAGCGGTCCTAGGGGTGCGGGCGGTGCGTGCGGTGCGGGGGGTGTCCTTAAGAGACTAGGACCTTTCAGCGCACCTCGATGAAGGCTTCCGCCTCCCGCGCCGGGCGGGCGGCCGGTTCCCGGTCCGGGTGGCCGATCGCCACCGCGCCCATCGGGTCCCAGTGGGCGGGCAGGCCCAGCACCTCGCGGACCACGTCACGGCAGAACATCGTGGACGACACCCAGGCCGAGCCCAGCCGCTCCCCGGCCAGCGCGACCAGGAAGTTCTGCACGCCCGCGCCCGTGGCGACCACGAACATCTCCCGCTCGGCCGCGTCCCGGCGCGCGTCGCCGTAGGTGTGCGAGCCGTCCATGACGAGGCAGGGCACCGCCAGGTACGGCGCGTTGCGCAGCACGTCACCGCGCCGGACCCGCTTGGCGATGGACTCCTCGCTCTTGCCGTCCCGGCGCAGGTCGGCGATCCAGGCGTCCCGCATCGCGTCCAGCAGCGCGAGCCGCGAGGCGGCCGACTCCAGCAGCACGAACCGCCACGGCGTGGTGTGGTGCGGGGCGGGCGCGGTCACCGCTGCGGCCACCGCCCGGCGGACCGAGCCGGGGTCGACCGGCTCGTCGGTGAAGGCCCGTACGGTGCGGCGCAGGCTCACCGCCTCCCGTACCGCCTCGGAGGTGCCGAGCCGGAACATGTCGTCGCGCGCCGAGCGCACCAGCGCCCGCGCGCCCTCGCCCTGCCCGCCCGCGTCGGTGACCACGTGGGGCAGGCCGCGCACGACCGCCACCGGCAGCCCCGCCGCCTTGCCCTTGACCAGGTCGCCCGCCGAGGCGAGTTCGTCGGCCGTGGCGACGACGGTCGCCGAGAGCGGGTTGCCGTGCGCGTCGGTGCCGCCGCGCAGGTCGTCCAGGACCCGCAACCCGGCCGCGCCGATCGCCACGTCGGTGAGCCCGGCGCGCCAGGGCCGGCCGAAGGTGTCGGTGACGACCACGCCCACGGTGACGCCGAGCGCCTCCCGCAGGCCCTCGCGGATCGCGCGCGCGGAGGCGTCCGGGTCCTCGGGCAGCAGCAGGACGGTGCCCTCGGCGGTGTTGGACGCGTCGACCCCGGCGGCGGCCATGACCAGGCCCTGCCGGTTCTCCACGATGCGCAGCGGACCGCGCCGGGCCACCACGCGCACCGTCTCGGCGTCGATCGCGGCCTCCCGGTCGGCGGCCCGGACGATCCGGCCCTCGGCCTTGGACACGATCTTGGAGGTGACGAGCAGCACGTCACCGTCGGCGAGGCCGGGCTCGGCGGCGGCGATCAGCTTGGCCAGGTCGTCGCCCGGGGCCACCTCGGGCAGACCGGAGGGCGCCCAGACCCGGTAACCGCTCACGCGCCCCGCACCTCCTCGGCCAGCGCCAGCGCCTGCCGCGCCATCTCGGCGGTCGCGTCCGGGTCGCTCATCATCAGCGGGACGGCACGGCAGCGGATGCCGGCCGCCTCCACCGTCCCGACCGAGCCCGCGTCCACGGTGTCGACGAGCCAGCCGTCCAGCAGGCCCGAGCCGTAGTGCGCGGCGACCGCGGCGGCGGTGGACTCCACGCCGACGGCCGCGAGCACCTTGTCGGCCATCCCACGCACCGGCGCGTCACCGACGATGGGGGAGAGCCCGACCACCGGGACGCCCGCCTCGGCGATGGCCTCCCGGATGCCGGGCACCGCGAGGATGGTGCCCACGGACACCACCGGGTTGGACGGCGGGAAGAGGATGACGTCGGCCTCCGCGACGGCCTCCAGCACGCCGGGCGCGGGCTTGGCCTGCTCGGCGCCGACCGGCACGACCGCCTCGGCGGGCACGGAGGCGCGCAGCCGTACCCAGTACTCCTGGAAGTGGACCGCCCTGCGCTCGCCGTCGATGTCGACGGCGACGTGGGTCTCCACCCGGTCGTCGGTCATCGGGATCAGCTTCACGCCCGGCTTCCAGCGGTCGCACAGCGCCTCGGTGACCGCGCTCAGCGGATACCCGGCGCCCAGCATCTGGGTCCGCACGATGTGGGTGGCGAAGTCCCGGTCGCCGAGCCCGAACCAGCCCGGTCCGGCGCCGTAGGCGGCGAGCTCCTCCTTGAGGCGGAAGGTCTCGCCCTCGCGTCCCCAGCCCTGTTCCTCGTCGATGCCGCCGCCCAGCGTGTACATCACGGTGTCGAGATCCGGACAGACCTTGAGCCCGAAGAGATGGATGTCGTCGCCGGTGTTGCCGATGACCGTGATGTCCGCGTCCGGGGCGGCCTGCTTCAGACCGCGCAGGAAACGGGCACCGCCGATGCCGCCTGCCAGAACCACAATGCGCATGGGATCAGTGTGTCAGCAGCCGCCGACAGCCCGTGCGGCCGGTGATCACACCCCGGCCGGGCTCGGCTCCGTACGGGCCTCGCAGTGCGGGGCGTGCATCGGCATCTCGGTGAGGCCCGGGTGGTAGATGTGCAGGCTGACCGCGGGCTCCAGGGCGTCGTTGACCACGTCGTGCACATAACCGGGCGCGAAGACCCGCTGGGCACCGGCGGCGAGGCTGCGGGTGCCCCGCCCGGTGCGCTCGGTCAGGGTGCCCTCCAGCACGGTGAGGATGCCGCAGGAGCGGCCGTGGTCGTGCGGTCCGCTGCCCTGGCCGGGCACCCAGGACAGCAGCCACACCTCGTAGCCGGGCCCGGTGCGCAGCCGGTGGTACCAGCGGGTGGTGGCGTCGTAGCGGACCAGGTGGGCCCACTGGCCGCGGTCGGCGGCGACGGACCGGGCGAGCCCGGCGAACTCGGCGACGGTCAGCGGGTGCTCGCGGGGCGGCTGGAGAAGGTGCGGGACCTCGAGGATGTCGCCGGCGATCTGCAGGTCGTTGTCGCTGTTCATGGGGGTGTGGGGTTCCTCGGCTCAGAGGCGGTGGCTGGGAGTCGCTGGGCCCCGGCCCGGATCACGGGCGTACGGGCGGGTGTCCCCGGAGGGTGGGGGAACGGCGGGACGCGTCGGGCCTCGTGTGGGCCCGGGGTCGGCTGGAGCGCGGTCGGCTCAACAGCAGGTACAGCAACAACAGCGCACGCGGACGGCACCGGGGGACCCGGCGATGCGGGTCGTGGCGGGTGCGAAGTCGGCGAGCATGCCCTCTAGGACAGCGGTTCACACCTGCCGTGTCAACTCGTGCCCCGCTTCGGGGGCACGGTTCACCTCATCCGGTGCATCCCTCAGGTGAAAGGTTTGTGCACCCCGAACCGGGGACACATGGCGCACATCCGGGTGGCGCCCCTCGGCGTCCTCAGCCGCGCGTCAAGGTTTATGGCGATTTGAACACTTAACGCAGAGCCTTGGTTCCGCAGAGTGAATAACGGGCTCAATAGCAGATCTCGGCTTGACTCGCTCGGAGCAGCACACTTGTAATTTCACTCGTGTCGTTCGGCCGGGACCGGCCAGGCACGGGGACGCGAAAGACAGACGAGGGGCGCACATGACCGAGCTCGTGGAGCAACTGCTGGTCGACGACGCGGACGAGGAACTCGGCTGGCAGGAGCGCGCGCTGTGCGCCCAGACCGATCCCGAGTCCTTCTTCCCCGAGAAGGGCGGCTCCACGAGAGAGGCCAAGAAGGTCTGCCTCGCGTGCGAGGTCCGCTCCGAATGCCTCGAGTACGCCCTCGCCAACGACGAGCGCTTCGGCATCTGGGGCGGCCTGTCCGAGCGGGAGCGCCGCCGCCTGAAGAAGGCCGCCGTCTGACCGGTGCCACCGCCGCACGCCGCCCCCCCGGGCCGGCGAACGGCCCCCGGGTACACGCACATACGGTGCGAACGGCCCGTCGCACGTGGGTTGTCCACAGGCGGCGGGCCGTCGTCATGACCGACCGATAGTGTGGGCGCTCGTCCGAGACGCCTGTCCTGCGAGAGGCCCAGGCGTCCACCGCAGTCCATCGAACCGGGGCCCGTACCTCGATGTCCGTGCACAGCCATACGGCAGCCCAACACGACGCTGCCACCCCTGAGTTCCCGCGCCACGTGGTGACGGCCGTCCTCGTCACCCACGACGGCGCCCGCTGGCTGCCCGACGCGCTCGCCGGGCTGCTCGGCCAGGAGCGCCCCGTGCAGTACGCGGTCGCGGCCGACACCGGCAGCGCGGACGACTCCGCCCGAATGGTCACCGAGACCCTCGGGGACGAGGCCGTCGTCCACCTGGCCCGGCGCACCGGCTTCGGCCAGGCGGTGGAGGAGGCGACCCGCCTCGCGCCCGTCCTCACCCCGGACGAACTGCCCTACCTCAGGCGTCCGAACAGCTGGGACCCCGCCACCCGCACCTGGCGCGACGACGCCTACGACCTGCCCGAACTGCCCCACGGCGAGCCGGTCCAGTGGCTCTGGCTGCTGCACGACGACTGCGCACCCGAACCCGACGCCCTCGCCGAGCTGCTGAGGGTCGTCGAGAACGAACTCGAGCTCGGCCGGGACGACGTGGCCGTGGTCGGCCCCAAGCTCCGCGGCTGGTACGACCGCAGGCAACTGCTGGAGGTCGGCGTCTCCATCGCCAACTCCGGCCGCCGCTGGACCGGCCTGGACCGCCGCGAGCAGGACCAGGGCCAGCACGACCACGTCCGCACCGTGCTCTCCGTCTCCACCGCGGGCATGCTGATCCGCCGCGACGTCTTCGAGCGGCTCGGCGGATTCGACCGCCGGCTGCCCCTGATGCGCGACGACGTCGACCTGTGCTGGCGCGCCCACAGCGAGGGCTACCGCGTCCTCGTCGCCCCCGACGCCGTCGTACGGCACGCGGAGGCCGCCTCCCGCGAGCGCCGCACCGTCGACTGCGCGGGCCGCACCACCGCCTCCCCGCACAAGGTGGACAAGGCCGGTGCCGTCCACACCCTGCTCGCCAACACCCGCACGGCCGCGCTGCCCTGGGTGCTGCTCCGGCTGGTCCTCGGCACCCTCCTGCGCACCCTCGCCTACCTCGTCGGCAAGGTGCCGGGACAGGCGCTGGACGAGATCCGCGGCCTGCTCGGCGTCCTGCTGCGCCCCGAGCGCATCCTCGCCGCCCGGCGCGACCGCGGCCCCTCCCAGCTCGACAAGGACGAACTGCGGCAGCTCTTCCCGCCGCCCGGCGCCACCATCCGCGCCACGGCCGAACAGATCGCCGCCGACTTCTCCACCAGCTCCGACATCGACACCTCGGCGGGCCGGCACGGCAGCGCCGTCGAGTCCGGACCCGGCGGCGACGACGCCGACTTCCTGGAGATCGAGCAGTTCGCCCGGCTCAAGCGCATCGCCCGCAAACCCGGCCCGGTGCTCTTCCTCGCCCTGCTCGGGATCTCGCTTGTCGCCTGCCGCGCCCTGCTGGGCGGCGGCGCCCTCGCGGGCGGCGCGCTGCTGCCCGTCCCGCCCGGCGCGAGCGACCTGTGGGCGGCCTTCGGTACCGCCTGGCACCCCGTCGGCGCCGGAAGCACCACCTCCGCGCCGCCCTACCTCGCCGTCGTGGCGACGCTCGCCTCGCTCTTCCTCGGCTCCACCGGACTCGCGGTCACCGTGCTGCTGGTCTGCTCGGTGCCGCTGGCGGGCTTCACCGCCTACTTCGCCTCCCGGCCGCTGGTCAGCTCCCGGCTGCTGCGCGCCTGGGCGGCCATCGCCTACGCCTTCCTGCCCGCCACCACCGGCGCGCTGGCCCAGGGCCGCATCGGCACCGCCGTACTCGCCGTGCTGCTCCCGCTCATCGCCCGCGCGGGCGTCGCCGCCAGCGGCCTCGCGAGCCGCTCCGGCGCCCGCGGCAGCTGGCGCGCCACCTGGGCGTACGCGCTGCTGCTGACCATCACCACCGCCTTCACGCCCGTCGTCTGGCCCGCCGCGCTGGTCCTCGGCATCGGTGTGCTCGTCCTGCGGCGCTCCGACCCGGTCGCCCACCTGCTGCGCTTCCTCGCCCAGCTCGGCACCCCGCTGCTGGTCCTCGCGCCCTGGTCGCTGACCCTGCTGCCGACCGGCTTCTTCACCGAGGCCGGACTCGACTTCGGGGCCTCGGCCGCCACCGCCTTTGACCTGCTCGGCACCAGCCCGGGCGGACCCGGCACCGTGTCCGGAACCCTGCTCATCGGCATCGTCCTGGCCGCGCTGGCCGCACTCCTGCGCTCCGAGCGCCGGCTGGGCATCCGTGCCGCCTGGGCCGTCGCCCTGACCGGGCTGCTGCTCGCGGTGCTGGCCAACCGCTCCGTCTGGGCCGGACCGGCCACCCTGGTCTACGGCATCGCCCTGCTCGCCGCCGCCGCGCTCGGCGCGGACGGGGCCCGCGCGCGGGTCGCCGAGCAGAGCTTCGGCTGGCGCCAGCCGGTCGCCGCCCTGATCGCGCTGGCCTGCGCCGTCGGCCCGCTGGTCGCCGCCGCCGGCTGGATGATCCGGGGCGCCGACGGCCCCCTGGAGCGCCGCGACCCCGCCCAGGTACCGGCCTTCGTCGCCGAGGACGCCGGCACCCGCGACCAGGCACGCACCCTGGTCCTCGACAGCGACTCCGCCGCGCGCGTCCGCTACACCCTGGTCCGCGGCTCCGGCGCGCGCATGGGCGACGGCGAGATCGCCGCGGCCGACGGGGCGAACACCCGCCTCGACAAGGTCGTCGCCAACCTTGTCGCCGGGTCCGGCGCCGACCAGACCGGCCAGCTCGGCGGCTTCGCCGTCCGCTACGTCCTCGTCCACCAGGGCACCCCGCGCCAGATCACCCGCGTCCTGGACGCCACCCCCGGCCTCAGCCGGCTCAGCCAGCAGAACGGCAACGCCCTGTGGCGCGTCGACCGCCAGGTCGCCCGCGCCACCCTGATCGGCGCGGGCGGCTCCGGCACCCCGCAGGCCGTCGCCGCGGGACCGGTGGAGATCCACACCACCGTCCCCACCGGTTCGGGCGGCCGCGTGCTGCGCCTGGCCGACGCCGTCTCCGACGGCTGGACCGCCACCCTGGACGGCAAGCCCCTCACGTCCAAGACCGTCGACGGCTGGGCCCAGGGCTTCGAACTCCCCGCGGGCGGCGGCAGGCTGGACGTCACCTACGACGCCCCGTTCACCCACACCGTCTGGCTGTGGGCCCAGGGAGCGCTCGCCGTCCTCCTCGTCGTCCTCGCCCTGCCGGGCCGCCGCCGGGACGTCGACGACGACCTCCCCGAGGAGCAGCCCGTCCCCGCCCAGGCCATGGAGGGCGACGGCCGCCGCGCCCGCCGCCTGCGCGCCCAGGCGGAGGCCGAGGAGGCCGCGGAGGCGCCGGAGGTCCCGCAGGAAGAGGCCGAGCAGTACGCCGACCCCGACTTCCCGCCGTACGGGCAGCAGGAACAGCCCGTCGTCCCCCAGCAGCAGCCCTACGCCGACTGGGACACCGGCACGAACACCTACGCCGACCCCGACTACGCGGCCTACCCCGCCGACCCCTACCAGGCGCCGTACCAGAACCCCGGGTACGACCAGGGCGCGTACCAGCCCGACCCCTACGCGCAGCAGCCCTACGACCCCTACGGCTACGGCGGCCGGCCCGACCAGCAGCCGTACGACCCGGCGGCCCACCCACAGGGCTACGACCCCGCCCAGCAGCCGCCCTACGGCGACGGCAGTGAGCGCCACGACGGGAGCCAGCAGTGAACCGCACGACCCTGTCCCTGATCGCCTGCACCGTCGCCCTGGCCGCCGTCACCGGGTTCGCCGCGTTCGACCCGCCCGCCGCCTCCGGCGCGGGCGCGGCCGCCGGCGCCACCGAACGGCCCGTGGAGCGCACCGGACTGCTGTGCCCGGCGCCGAGCTTCTCCGACATCGCCGACACCGCGTACACCTCCTTCACCCCCGTCACCCAGGGCGCCGGGAGCGGCGGCCGTGCCGCGCTGGAAGCGGCCGCCGTGCAGAGCGCCGACGGCAAGGGGGCCAGGAGCGGCGACAAGAAGACCGAGCCGGTGCTCACCCCGAAGCCGCCGGGCACCCCGGCCACGGGCGACACCTCCGGGAGCGACACACCCGCGCTGACCGGCACCGCCGACGGCAAGTACGCGCCCGGCTGGACCGTGCAGGAGACGACGCGGATCGCCGCGGGCACCGGCCGCGGCCTCCAGGGCGTCACCTGCACCCCCGCCGACACCGACTTCTGGTTCCCCGGCGCCAGCACGGCCGAGGGCCGCACCGACTACGTCCACCTCACCAACCCCGACGACGCGGCCGCCGTCGTCGACATCAAGCTCTACGGCAAGGGCGGCGCCCTGAAGTCCGCCGTGGCCGACGGCATCACCGTGCCGCCGCACTCCAGCGAGCCGGTGCTGCTCTCCACGCTCACCGACGACCCGCAGGCCGACCTCACCGTGCACGTCGGCGTGCGCAGCGGCAGGGTCGGCGCCACCGTGCAGGCCCAGGACGACGCGGGCGGCGGCGACTGGCTGCCCGCCGCGGCCGACCCGGCGGGCACGCTGGTGCTGCCCGGCATCCCCAAGGACGCCACCGACGTCCGCCTGGTCGCCTTCACCCCCGGTGACGACGACGCCGACCTCAAGGTCCGCCTGGCCTCCCCGGACGGTTCGATCACCCCGGCCGGCAACGAGACCGTGCACGTCAAGGCGGGCATGACCACCGCCGTCGACCTCGGTCCCGTCACCCGGGGCGAGCCGGGTTCGCTGATCCTCACGCCCACCGACGACGCCGTCCCGGTCGTCGCGGCGCTGCGCGTCGTGCGCGGCAAGGGGGCCAAGCAGGAGACGGCGTACATCCCCGCCACCGCCCCCGTCGGCCGCCGCGCCACCGCCGCCGACAACACGGCCGAGGGCTCCACGCTGTCCCTGACCGCGCCCACCCGCACGGCCACCGTCAAGGTCACCGCCTCGGCGGGCAGCGAGGGCGGCAGCCCGGCGACCAAGACGTACACGATCAAGTCCGGCACCAGCCAGGACATCAGCGCCCCCGAGGGCGGCAAGGGCACGTACGCGCTGACCGTGGAGACCGTCTCCGGCGGCCCCGTCCACGCCGCCCGCACCCTCACCGGCACCGAAGGTGTCTCCGGATTCACCATCCAGACCCTCCCGAACGACCGCGGCCTGGTCGCGGTGCCCCGGGCGGAACAGGACCTGTCGGTACTGCAGCGGTGACGCGCGCGGGCGGCCGCCCGGCAGGACGGCCGCCCGTTACTCCTCGCCGTACCGGGGGTCCACCGTCTCCGGGGTCAGCCCCAGCAGCTCGGCGACCTGCTCCACGACCACCTCGTGCACCAGCTCGGCGCGTTCGTCGCGGCCCTTGGTGCGGATCTCGATCGGCCGCCGGTACACCACGACCCGCGCCCGGCGCCCCTCCCGCGCGGGGACGATCCCGCCCAGCGGCACGCCCTCGTCGGCCGGCGCGTCCGCGCCGGTGCCCTCCAGCCGGGGCACCTCCAGCACCAGGAACTCCACCTCGGCGAGCTGCTCCCAGCGCCGCTCCAGCCGCTCCACCGAGTCGCGGACCAGGTCCGCGAAGACCTCGGCGCGACTGGCCGCCAGCGGCACCTGCGGCGGCGCGACGGGGCCCCGCATGCCCCGCCCGTGACGATCACGGCGGCGGGGGCGGGGGCCTGCGGGACTGGGCGTTCCACGGTCGTCCATCACCGCAGAAGGGTAGTCCTCGCCCGCCCGGCGCGCCCGGTTCCACGCGGCAGCCGCCCGGACAGGCACACGCGAGCGCCTCCGCGCACGGCCTCCCCGGACTCTTCGCGCACTTTTCTCCCCTTGTTCGCACGGTCGTCTTCCCGCCACGGCAGGGCCCTTCCGGCCACCACGCGCCTCGCCGACCGGCCCCGGCCGAAGTAGTTTGTACCGGATCATCACCCGATGCACCCCCGCCCGTGCCCGCCCGGAGGGCCGCCGCGCCGGGCGCCGAGGGGTGGCGCGCGGCACGACACGGGGTGGTGACCTGGTGGAGAGTCGTCGCGGCCCGCTCAAGAGTGCGGTACCGTCCAACATCGTGAGCCTTGTACGTCGCTGTTCGCGCACCGCCTGCGGCCGACCCGCCGTTGCGACGCTGACGTACGTCTACGCCGACTCGACCGCGGTCCTCGGCCCCCTCGCCACCTACGCCGAACCCCACTGCTACGACCTGTGTGCCGAGCACTCCGAGCGCCTCACCGCCCCGCGCGGCTGGGAAGTCGTCCGGCTGCTCGACGGCTCCGCCCCGGCCCGCCCCAGCGGCGACGACCTGGAGGCACTCGCCAACGCGGTCCGGGAGGCGGCCCGTCCGCAGGAGCGCGCGGCCGGAACGACGGGCGGCGCACGCACCGCCGACCCCATGGAAGTCGCCCGGCGCGGCCACCTGCGGGTCCTGCGCTCCCCCGACAACTGAGCACCCTCCCCGCCCCCGCCCACCCCAACAGGTAGTTTTGGGCCCTCAGTGGACTTTCAGGAGGGCTGGCCGTGGCTGATCTGTCGCAGATCGTGAAGGCGTACGACGTGCGCGGAGTGGTCCCGGACCAGTGGGACGAAGCGCTCGCCGAACTCTTCGGCGCCGCCTTCACCGAGGTCACGGACGCCACCGCCGTCGTCGTCGGCCACGACATGCGCCCCTCCTCGCCCGCCCTGTCCCGGGCCTTCGCGCGCGGCGCGCTGAGCCGGGGCGCGGACGTCACCGAGATCGGCCTGTGCTCCACCGACCAGCTCTACTACGCCTCGGGCGCGCTGGACCTGCCCGGCGCCATGTTCACCGCCTCGCACAACCCGGCGCAGTACAACGGCATCAAGATGTGCCGCGCGGGCGCGGCGCCCGTCGGCCAGGACACCGGGCTCGCCGAGATCCGTGCCCTGACCGAGCGCTGGCTGGAGTCGGGCGCCCCGGCCCCGGCCGCCACGCCGGGCACCCTCACCACGCGCGAAACGCTCCAGGACTACGCCGCCTACCTGCGCTCCCTGGTCGACCTGACCGCGATCCGCCCGCTGAAGGTCGTCGTGGACGCGGGCAACGGCATGGGCGGCCACACCGTCCCGACCGTCCTCGAAGGACTGCCCCTGACGGTCGTCCCGATGTACTTCGAGCTGGACGGAACCTTCCCCAACCACGAGGCCAACCCGCTGGACCCGGCCAACCTCGTGGACCTGCGCAAGCGGGTCGCGCAGGAGGGCGCCGACCTCGGCCTCGCCTTCGACGGCGACGCCGACCGCTGCTTCGTCGTGGACGAGAACGGCGACCCGGTCTCCCCGTCCGCCGTCACCGCCCTGGTCGCCGCCCGCGAGCTCGCCCGCAACGGCGGCTCGGGCACGGTCATCCACAACCTGATCACCTCCCGCACGGTCGTCGAGGTGGTCCGCGAGCACGGCGGCACCCCGGTCCGCACCCGCGTCGGCCACTCCTTCATCAAGGCCGAGATGGCCCGCTCCGGCGCGATCTTCGGCGGCGAGCACTCCGCCCACTACTACTTCAAGGACTTCTGGAACGCGGACACCGGCATGCTGGCCGCCCTCCACGTCCTGGCGGCCCTGGGTACCCAGCCCACCCCCCTCTCCGCCCTGACCGCCGAGTACGACCGCTACGCGGGCTCCGGCGAGATCAACTCCACGGTCACCGACCAGGCCGGCCGCCTGGCAGCCCTCCGCGCCGCCTACGAGCCGCTGCCCGACACGGCCCTGGACACCCTGGACGGCCTCACCGTCTCCACCCCCGCCTGGTGGTTCAACGTCCGCCCCTCCAACACCGAACCCCTGCTCCGCCTGAACGCGGAGGCGGAGGACGAGGCGATGATGACGAAGATCCGGGACGAGGTCCTGGCGATCATCCGCGCGTAGAGTCCCCGGCGCCCCCACGAGGGCACGTATCCGGCCGAACGGGACGGGCAGGCGGGTGGGAAACACCCGCCGAACCCGCGGAGCGACTCGCGGTACGCTGACCAGCACATCCGTAGACGCCGTTTCCGCCCGAAGGGACACCCCATGCCGCTCGAAGCCGGTCTCCTGGAGATCCTGGCCTGCCCGGCCTGCCACGCCCCCCTTAAGGAGCGGGACGAGGAACTGGTCTGCACCGGCCAGGGCTGCGGCCTGGCCTACCCCGTCCGCGACGGCATCCCGGTCCTCCTGGTCGACGAGGCCCGCCGCCCCGCGTAGGGCACCGCCCGCCGAAGGAACATCGCGCCCGCGCAGTAGGACCCCGGCGACCGGAGGCCCCCGCACATGCTCGACGAATCGCTCCTGGACACCCCGGAGGGCCTCGCGGCGGCCGACCGCCGAGGGCTGCTGCGTGGCGCCGCCGAGGCGGGCGCCCGGGTCCGTACCGCGGCCCGGCACGCCACCGAGGCCGGAGTCGGACGGCTCCAGCCGGACGGCCGCCCCCGCGCCGTGCTGATCGCGGGCCCCGGCGCCGCCGCCACGCACACCGCCGACCTCCTCGGCACCCTGGCCGGCCCCGGCAGCCCGGTGATCCGCCTCGAAGCGGCCGGCGTGGCCCCCGCCCCCGGTGCCCTGCGCTGGGAACTGCCCGGCTGGGCGGGCTCCGTGGACCTGCTGCTGATCGCCACCCCCGACGGCACCGAGCCGAGCCTCGGCCTCCTCGCCGAACAGGCGTACCGCCGGGGCTGCTCGGTGGTGGCCGTCGCCCCCTCCGGCACGCCTCTCGTTGAGGCGGTCGAGGGCGCCCACGGCCTGTTCATCCCGATGGCGACCGCCCCGTACGACCAGGAGGAGCCGCTCGCCGCGTCCTCCTCCGGCGTCTTCTGGGCCCTGCTCACCCCGCTGCTCGCCCTGCTCGACCGGGTCGGCCTGCTCAGCGCCGGCCCCGACGCCCTGGAGAAGGTCGCCGACCGCCTTGACCACGTCGCCGAGCGCTGCGGCCCCGCCATCGCCACGTACGGCAACGCGGCCAAGACGCTCGCCGCGGAACTCGCCGACGCCCTCCCCGTCGTCTGGACCGAGGGCACCTCCGCGGGTCCCGCCGGACGCCGCTTCGCCGCCGCGCTCGCCGAACTCGCGGGCCGCCCCGCCCTGGTGGCCGAACTCCCCGAGGCGCTCGCCGCGCACGAGGCCCTCCTCTCCGGCCCCCTGGCCGGACGCGCCGACCCGGACGACTTCTTCCGCGACCGCGTCGAGGAGGCGCCCGCGATGCACGCGCGCGTGGTGCTGCTCCGGGACCGCCCCCTCGGCGGCCTCACCGCCGCCCCCGCCGCCCGCGACCTGGCCCTCGGCCACGACACCCCGATCAGCGAACTCGAACCGGAGGAGGGCGGCGAACTGGAGACCCTCGCCGACCTGATCGCCGTCACCGATTTCGCCGCCGTTTACCTGGCGCTCGCCGCCGGCGCCTGAGCTGAACCCCTGGCACCCGGCCGGCAGCGCGCACACGGAGACAGAGAAGACACATGGACCGCCTCGACAACACCGTCCGCCCCTACGCCTGGGGCTCCTCCACCGCCATCCCGGGCCTGCTGGGCACCGAGCCCACCGGCGAACCGCAGGCCGAGATGTGGATGGGCGCGCACCCCGGAGCCCCCTCGCGCACCGCGCGCGGCACGCTGGTGGAGGTCATCGACGCCGACCCGGAGCGCGAACTGGGCGCTGGGGCGGTCGCGAAGTTCGGCCCCCGCCTGCCCTTCCTGCTCAAGATCCTCGCCGCGGGCGCACCCCTGTCCCTCCAGGTCCACCCCGACCTGGACCGGGCGCGGGAGGGCTACGCCGAGGAGGAGCGCCGGGGCATCCCCGTGGACGCCCCCGACCGCAACTACAAGGACGCCAACCACAAGCCCGAACTCATCTGCGCCCTCACCGAGTTCGACGGCTTGTGCGGCTTCCGCGCCCCCGCCGAGGCCGCCGCCCTGCTCGACGGCCTGGGTGTCGGCTCCCTCAAGCCGTACGTCGACATACTGCGCGCCCGCCCCGAGGACGCCGCCCTGCGCGAGGTGCTGACCGCGGTCCTCACCGCGGACGCCGGGGACATGGCCGAGACCGTCGCCGAGGCCACCGCCGCCTGCGTCCGCCTCGGCGGCCCGTACGCCCCCTACGCCGACATGGCCCACCACTACCCGGGCGACCCCGGTGTGATCGCGGCCATGCTGCTCAACCACGTCCGGCTCCAGCCCGGCGAGGCCCTCTTCCTCGGCGCGGGAATCCCGCACGCCTACCTCGACGGCCTCGGCGTGGAGATCATGGCCAACTCCGACAACGTCCTGCGCTGCGGCCTGACCCCCAAGCACGTCGACGTCCCCGAACTGCTGCGCGTGGTGCGCTTCGAGCCGAGCGACCCCGGCGTCCTGCGCCCCGAGGCGTCCCCGGACGGCGAGGAGGTCTACGAGACGCCCATCGACGAGTTCCGGCTCTCCCGCTGGGTCCTGCCCGGCGGCACCGCCCGCGAGCTGACCCTCGCGACCCCGCAGATCCTGCTGTGCACGGCCGGTTCCGTCAGCGTCGGCGAGCACGAACTGCTGCCCGGCCGGTCCGTCTTCGTCCCGGCGGGCGAGAAGACCGAGGCGTCCGGCGAGGGAACGCTCTTCCGCGCCACTGTGATCGTATGACCGCCTCTGTGGACACCTGACGCGCCGCACCCCGGTGGGACTGCAAGAATGACCCTCCGGCAAAGCACGGGCAAAGACGGAACCCTCCCGAAGAGTTCGGCCGTACGAGGGTGCAGAGGGCGAAGGGACTCGCGGACACATGAGCGCGTCAGGCGGTACCAAGGCGATCGTGGCGGCACTCGGCGCCAATCTGGCGATCGCGGCAGCGAAGTTCGTGGCGTTCGCGTTCAGCGGCTCCTCCTCGATGCTCGCCGAGGGCGTCCACTCGGTCGCCGACTCCGGCAACCAGTTCCTGCTGCTGATCGGCGGGAAGAAGGCGCAGCGCGAGGCGACCCCCCAGCACCCCTTCGGCTACGGCCGCGAGCGGTACATCTACGCCTTCCTCGTCTCCATCGTCCTCTTCTCCATCGGCGGCATGTTCGCCATCTACGAGGGCTACGAGAAGATCAGCCACCCGCACGCGGTGGAGCACTGGTACTGGCCGGTGGGCGTCCTCGTCTTCGCCATCATCGCCGAGGGCTTCTCCTTCCGGACGGCCATCAAGGAGTCCAACGAGCTGCGCGGCAAGCTCTCCTGGGCCCAGTTCATCCGCCGCGCCAAGGCGCCCGAGCTGCCCGTCGTCCTGCTGGAGGACTTCGGCGCGCTCATCGGTCTGGTCCTCGCCCTCGGCGGCGTCGGCATCGCCCTCCTCACCGGCAACGGCGTCTGGGACGGCATCGGCACCGTCTGCATCGGTGTCCTGCTCGTCCTGATCGCCCTCGTCCTGGCCGCCGAGACCAAGTCCCTGCTGCTCGGCGAGTCCGCCGGGCTGGAGGACGTCAAGAAGATCGAGGCCGCCATCGTCGACGGCGACACCGTCACCGGCGTCATCCACATGCGCACCCTGCACCTCGGCCCCGAGGAACTCCTCGTCGCCGCCAAGATCGCCGTCCAGCACGACGACACGGCCGCCGAGGTCGCCCACGCGATCGACGCCGCCGAGTCCCGCATCCGCGAGGCCGTGCCGATCGCCCGCGTCATCTACCTGGAGCCGGACATCTACAGCGACGCCGAGGCCGCCAAGGGTCCCGATCCGCTCGCCACGCCGGGCGGCCCGACCCCGCACCCGGCCGACCACTGAGCCCCCAGGCCCTTCGCCGAGGCCCCCGCCGCACCCCGGTCCCCACCGGATGCGCCGGGGGCCTCGGCACATCCGGCCACCCGCCCGCGCACCCACCCGTTCGCGCCACATCCTTCACCTGGACGGCACGCGGTGACCGAACGCGGACTGGGGCGCGCCCCGTCCCGCGGTGTAGCTTGGGACGGAGCCAGACGTCGCTGCTGATGGCGGTCGGGCGGTCCCTGAGCGGACCGGCCGAGGGAGAGAGGGCCTCCGACGGACTGCGCTGCGCGCACGCGGGCATGCCTGTGTCCTCTTCTCGGGGCACCCCTGTGTCCGCCGCCGCGCAGACCAGCCGTACCCATCGCGCCCCGATCCCGAGGAGCAGCCCGCCATGACCACTGTCGACAACCGACAGGACTTCAAGGTCGCCGACCTCTCCCTGGCCGAGTTCGGCCGCAAGGAGATCACCCTCGCCGAGCACGAGATGCCCGGCCTGATGTCGATCCGCAAGGAGTACGCCGCCGCCCAGCCCCTGGCCGGCGCCCGCGTCACCGGCTCCCTGCACATGACCGTGCAGACCGCCGTCCTCATCGAGACCCTCGTCGCCCTCGGCGCCGAGGTCCGCTGGGCCTCCTGCAACATCTTCTCCACCCAGGACCACGCGGCCGCCGCCATCGCCGTCGGCCCGAACGGCACCCCGGACAACCCGCAGGGCGTCCCCGTCTTCGCCTGGAAGGGCGAGACCCTGGACGAGTACTGGTGGTGCACCGAGCAGGCGCTGACCTGGCCGAACAGCCCCACCGGCGGCCCGAACATGATCCTGGACGACGGCGGCGACGCCACCCTCCTCGTCCACAAGGGCGTCGAGTACGAGAAGGACGGCAAGGTCCCCTCGCCCGACACCGCCGAGAACGACGAGCACCGCGTCATCCTCGAACTGCTCAACCGCACCATCACCGACGGCTCCCAGAAGTGGACCCAGCTCGCCTCCGAGATCCGCGGTGTCACCGAGGAGACCACCACCGGCGTCCACCGCCTGTACGAGATGCAGCGCGACGGCGTCCTGCTCTTCCCGGCGATCAACGTGAACGACGCCGTCACCAAGTCGAAGTTCGACAACAAGTACGGCTGCCGCCACTCCCTGATCGACGGCATCAACCGCGCCACCGACGTCCTCATCGGCGGCAAGACCGCCGTCGTCTGCGGCTACGGCGACGTCGGCAAGGGCTGCGCCGAGTCCCTGCGCGGCCAGGGCGCCCGCGTGATCGTCACCGAGATCGACCCGATCTGCGCGCTCCAGGCGGCCATGGACGGCTACCAGGTCACCACCCTCGACGAGGTCGTCGACAAGGCCGACATCTTCGTCACCACGACCGGCAACAAGGACATCATCATGGCCGCCGACATGGCCAAGATGAAGCACCAGGCCATCGTCGGGAACATCGGCCACTTCGACAACGAGATCGACATGGCCGGCCTGGCCGCGATCCCCGGCATCGTCAAGGACGAGGTCAAGCCGCAGGTCCACACCTGGAAGTTCCCCGACGGCAAGGTCATCATCGTCCTGTCCGAGGGCCGCCTGCTGAACCTGGGCAACGCCACCGGCCACCCGTCGTTCGTGATGTCCAACTCCTTCGCGGACCAGACCCTGGCCCAGATCGAGCTGTTCACCAAGCCCGACGAGTACCCGACCGGCGTCTACGTGCTCCCCAAGCACCTGGACGAGAAGGTCGCCCGCCTCCACCTGGACTCGCTCGGCGTCAAGCTCACCACGCTGCGCCCGGAGCAGGCCTCGTACATCGGCGTCGAGGTCGAGGGTCCCTTCAAGTCGGACCACTACCGCTACTGAGCCGCTGATCCCCGCTCGAGCACAGGCAGGCCCCCGCACCCCCGTGCCGGGGGCCTGCCCCTTTTCGCCAGACCCCAGGATCTCCAGGACCTCCCATGCCGCGCGGCCGATATTCGCTCCACGATCCGCACGATCACACCCCTCTCGCGGAAGAACACTTCCACTGCGCCCCCGGCCCCTCCGGCTGGCGCTACGTCTCCCAGCTCACCACCCCCGAGGGAGCGCACCGGGGCTCGGTCGACCTCGCCCTGGACGACCTCGGCCGCCCCATCCGCCTCGAACTCACCGCCGGCGGCTGGCAGGTGCGCGGCGCCGCCCTCGACGGCGTCACCTGGGTCCGTACCGACCCGGCCGGGCTGGAGGCGACGGAGGGCAATGTGCCCGCCCACGCCTTCACCGGCACCTCCCCGGCGTTCCTCGTCGCCACCGCGCGACTGCTGCGCCTCACCCCCTCCTCCGCCGCGACCCGTGTACGCCTCGTCGCCCTCACCGACCCGGTCCTCGCCCCCCGCACCGTGGACCAGTCCTGGGCACTGATCGACAGAGAAGCACACGCCACTGACAGCGGCCCCCTGATGGTGGACGCATACCAGGTCACCGCCCTGGACACCGGTGAGCGGCACACCGTCCACATCGCCGGGGACGTGGTCCTCTCCGCCCCCGGGATCGAGCTGGAGGAACTCCAGACCCCGCCCTCGACGTTCGACCCGCACGCCGCCTAGGCCGGGGGCGCGAACCCGGTGGGCCGGGCGCCGGTGCCGCCCTCCCCGGGACCCGGCGTCTTCCCGGTCACCGGCCCGACGGCCGGTCCGGACACGGGAGGCACAGATGCCGGGGCCTCCCCGGCCCCACCGGCGTCGTACCTGGCCTGCTGCCTGGCCTGCCGCTCATGCACCACGGCCGCCAGGAAGTCCGCCGGCCGGGCCTGGAGATCCGGAGGCACGGCGGCCCCCGTCCGGGCGGCGACATCGGCGGCCAGCCGCGAGGCCATGGACCAGGAGATCTGCGGCTGGAGCTGGTGCATCCGGGTCAGGTACTGACGCACGGCGAGCCAGAGCCCGTCCGGCACCGCCGACAGATCCAGCTCGGCGAACCTCTGCGCCGACTCCGGCGGCGGAGGCGGCACCACACCGGCCCGCCCCACCGGAATCCGCTCCCGCACGACCAGCGTCCCCGCGAACACGTCCCCGAGCCGCCGCCCCCGCGCCGAGACCAGCGAGGCGATGCACGCCACCACCCCGAACGTCATCAGGATCTCGATCATCCCGATGCCACCGCGCACCAGCGCGTGCCGGAACCGCACCGGCCCGCCGTCGTCCCGCACCACCCGCAGCCCGAACGCCAGCTTCCCCAGCGACCGCCCATGGCTCAGCGTCTCCACCGCGATCGGCCCGCCGACCAGCACCAGGAGGAAGACCGCCGCCGACAGCGCCGCCTGCGCCGCGTCGTCGAGCGACGAGGTGGCCGCCACCAGCCCCAGCACCACCGCGATGTAGACGAGCACGGCCACGACCAGATCGATCAGCACGGCCAACGCCCTGCTCGGCAGCTTGGCGGGCCGCAGCTCCAGCGCCACCGCCTCACCGGTCACCAGCTCATTCACGCGCCCGCCGTCCTTCCCCTCGCCCACCCCTGTGACGCAAGTCTGCCAAGCTGAGGGCGCATCGCGTCGCGGTACGACAAGCTGACAGCGTCCCCGTGGTTCCGCGGCAGCGGCCACGACGAGCCGAGGAGCAGGCAGACCCGATGGACCTGGACGTCTTCGTCGCCGCACACCGGGCCGAGTGGGACCGCCTCGACGCCCTGGTCCGCCGTCGGCGCCGGCTGACCGGTGCGGAGGCCGACGAACTCGTCACCCTGTACCAGCGCACCGCCACCCATCTCTCCCTCGTCCGCTCCAGCGCCCCGGACCCCCAGCTCACCGGCCGGCTCAGCCGGCTCGTGGCGCGGGCCCGCAGCGCCGTCACCGGAACCCGCCGCGCCTCCTGGCGCGACGTGACCCGGTTCCTGGGCCGCGGCTTCCCCGCCGCCGTCTACCGCGCCCGTCACTGGTGGGTGCCGACCGCACTCCTCTCCACGGCCGTGGCGGTGCTCCTGGGATGGTGGATCGGTGCCCACCCCGAGGTACAGGCGTCGATCGCCGCCCCCGGCCACCTCCGCGAGCTGACCCGCCCCGGCGGCGAGTACGAGACCTATTACTCCAGCCACCCCGCCGCGTCCTTCGCGGCGCAGGTATGGACGAACAACGCCCGCGCGGCCGCCCTCTGCCTGGTCCTGGGCGTCTTCCTGGGCCTTCCCGTCCTCTGGATCCTCTTCCAGAACATGCTGAACCTGGGCGTCGGCGCCGGCCTGATGTCCTCAGCGGGCCGCCTCGACACCTTCCTCGGCCTGGTCCTCCCGCACGGCCTGCTCGAACTCACCGCGGTCTTCGTCGCCGCCGGTACGGGGCTGCGCCTCGGCTGGACCGTGATCGACCCGGGCCCGCGCACCCGCCGCACCGCGCTCGCGGAGGAGGGCCGGGCCGCGGTGGGCATGGCCATCGGCCTCGCGCTGGTGCTGTTCGTCTCCGGCGCCATCGAGGGCTTCGTGACCCCGTCCGGCCTCCCCACCTGGGCCCGCGTCACCATCGGCATCCTGGCCGAGCTGGCCTTCCTCGCCTACGTCTACGTCCTCGGCGCCCGCGCGGTACGGGAGGGCGAGACCGGCGATCTCCCGGAGGGCGAGCGCAGTGCCTCCGTCCCCACCGCGGCCTGATGTGCGTAGAGGGCCTCTGAGCTGCTAGTCTCCTCATCGCCCCAGAAAACCCGTTGACACGGGCGGGACGGGGAGGTAGAGTCGAACAGTTGCCTGGAGCTGGACAAGTTCAGGGCTAACCGTTAAGCTTTATCTCGCTTCCAATGGAAATCGCTGAATGCGACATCCGCGAAGCACATCCGATTACACGGAAATGAACGCCGGTAAGACCGGCCGGAAACTTCTGATAGAGTCGGAACCGCCGGAAAGGGAAACGCGAAAGCGAGAACCTGGAAAGCACCGAGGAAATCGGATCGGAAAAAGATCTGATAGAGTCGGAAACACCGAAGGGAAGCCCGGAGGAAAGCCCGAGAGGGTGAGTACAAAGGAAGCGA